>CAKPAB010000001.1 GCA_934132805.1 uncultured Clostridia bacterium
TTGATTGGAGTGAAAAATAGAAAATCTTAAATAAAAAACTGAGGAATGCTCACGGGAAAACTGTATATATGTATATGCTTTGATAATTCTTTCGGCTGCATTACACAACATAAGAATTTCTAAAAAAATAAATGGCACCCTTCCACTTTGTGAACTCTTTCCATTTATTTTTTAAGAAATTCTAATATTGTTTCAATTGCATTCAAGAATTCTAAAAACATATACATATATACAGTTTTGGCCTGAGTGAGAGAGGCTCCAGTTTTTTATGTTAGATTTTCTTTTTGAACGTAATGAACAGGACGAAATCTCAAATATATACAATTACCCAAGGTGAAGGGGTGCCACACAAACAATAATTTTATTGGCTGTGAACAGTAACTATTAGTTACAACTCAACTACTTTTTAAAATGAAATTTATAATAATAAGGCTGTATATCACTCAATAAACTATCCATATAAATCATATTTCCATCAACATCTTGTATCTTAAGATTAGGAAAAGTTCTTAACATTTTTCTATCTCCCCAATGCTTATATATAAAATCAGAAGCAATTTTATTATCATAAATATCATCATATTTCTGCATTATAAAATCTTTATTAGTAACATTCAAATCATAATTATGGACCATTCTTACCAAGAAAAATGATAATGCTATACCAGTTGCAACGCAATCAATAAGTAACAATATGGTAACTACAGCTGTTACTATCTTTAAAGCTTTTTCAGAAAGTTTATTTTTTATCCAATCAATTAATCTATCAACTCTTGGGTTAAATGATGCAATTAAATATAATGCTAAAAAGCCCCAAAATATTGAAAAATAAACACAAATTCTTCCATTTATATTAAGTGGCATATCAGAATAATCCCACCACTTTACACCTAGCAATATCTCCCCTATCCAGCTAACTAAATATTCCACAATTGAGCCAACTATAAAACCACCTATAAACAATCTTGTATATTTTTTAGAATACTTATGTAAAAAGATAATCATTACAGCTGCTCCAAGTCCATATATTGCACAAAATGGACCATATAAAAAGCTTTGTCTGCTTTCCCAAGTTCCCTTTGTTATTATGCCAAATATTGTTTCTATTACATATCCAACTACACTATAAATTATGAAGTATGCCAATATTCTCCATATTGACAACCCCATAATTGTAAATTTCTTTTTATTGTTTTCCGCTTCTTTTTTATTTTTTTCTGTTGTATTTTCTATTTCATTTTTTGGCATACTGCTTTTCTCCTCTCATTCTCTTTATATAATCGCAAACTATAAAAGTTCTTTTAACTCATTTATTTTTTGATTATAAAATTCAATTGTGCTTTTATAAGTATCTTTGCTTTCCAAATCAACATCAACCATCTTAAGTAAATCTATTGATTTTTTAGAACATCCTTGTTTTAACATTTCAATATACCTTTCTAGAAAACCAGGCTCATTATTTAGAATTTTACTTGCAATAGCTATTGCTGCTGAAACTCCTGTAGAATATTTATATACATAAAAGTCGCTATAAAAATGAGGTATTCTTGCCCATTCGTATTTAATTTGTTCATCTATTACTATATCATTTCCAAAATATTTTTGATTTAATTTATAATATATATCATTCAAATCATCAGCAGCAAGCATAACATTGTTTTCAATCTTTTCATGAGCTATTTTTTCAAATTCAGCAAACATAGCTTGTCTAAAAAAGGTCGCTCTTATATTTTCTAATAATACATATATTAATTCAGCTTTTTTCTTGTTATCTTTCTCCTTTTTTATCTGATAATCACTTAACAATATCTCATTAACAGTTGATGCTACTTCTGCAACCATAATAGTGTAATTAGCATCTAATACATTTTGTTCTTTATTTGAATAATATGAATGCATACTATGTCCTAATTCGTGTGCAATCGTACTTATATCCCTTTTACTATTTACAAAATTAGTTAATACAAATGGATGTACACCATATACTCCCATGCTATATGCTCCACCCCTTTTATTTGGTTTTGCATATACATCTATCCATCTGTTATCAAATGCTTCTTGTATTTTATTAATATACTCATTTCCTAATACTTGTAATGCATTTAAAACCTCCTGTTGTGCATATTCAAATGTTATTTCATCTTTTCCATGTTCACATGGATTTGCATATAAATCATACATATGCATTTCATTTAATTTTAACATTTGCTTTTTTAATTTTATAAAATCATGATTTACTGAAATATTTTCATTTATAGCTTCTATTAAACTTGCATAGACTTTAAGGCTTGCATCATCATGTTCAACTGCCTTTTCTAAACTTGAATTATATTTTCTTAATTTTGCAGTTATTGATTTTGCATTAATGTTTGATATATACATTTCTGTTATTGTATTTATAAATTCACTATATTTTTTATACATCAAGTTAAAAGCTTGTTTTCTTACATTTCTATCTTTGCTTTTTAAAAATAATGTATATGTACTATCTGTCATTTCTACTTCTTGATTATTTTCATCTATTAAAGTTCCGAATTTAAATTCTGCATTTGTTAATATATCAAATGTATTTTCTGGGGCTGATATTATTCCTGAAAAGTTTGCAAGTATATTTTCCTCTTCTTTACTTAATACATGTTTTTTCTCTTTCAGTATGTCGTTTATATTTCTTTTATAACCACTAAATCTTTCTTCTTTAATATATTCCTTTATTGTATTTTCATCTGCATATGTTATTTCAGGTGTCATAAATGATGTTGCTATGCCAAATTTTGTACCTAACTCTTCTACTTCTTTAAATATTTTTATACCATTTTGGTTAGACATGTCTAAATGATATTTTAACATTCCATATGCATATGCTTTTTCAAATTTTTCTAATGCTTGTTCATATAGTTTGTAACAATTATATAAATTGTCTGATGTAGTACATAATTTTCCTTGATATGTTTTTATTTTTCCTAATATATTTATTATTTCGTTTTTTTCCTTTTGAAATTGTTCTTCATTTTCAAAGATGTCTTTTAAATTCCAATTATATTTTTCTTCCATCTTCATCATCCTTTCCTTCATTTATTATGTTTGTATTTTATCATATTATTAAAATATTGGCTATAGGTATTTTATATTTTATATACTAATATCATTCTCATAGTCCTTTCTTGACGCAAAAAAAGATATTTTTCATATAATATATAAATGTCGAATGAAAGGAGGTTTTGTAAATTTTGGAATTAGAACATAAAAAAATAGGTTTTGTTTTAACAGGTTCATTCTGTACATTTAGTAAAACAATTCCTAAAATAAAAGAATTAGTAAAAATGGGTGCAGAGGTCATACCAATTATGTCTTACAATGCATATAATTTAGATACTAAATTTGGAAAAGCCAATGATTTTATAAATGAAATTGAGGAAATTACTGGTAATAAGATAATTCATACAATACAAGCAGCTGAGCCAATTGGTCCAAAACACTTGACCGATATTATGGTTGTAGCTCCTTGCTCTGGTAATACTATGTCTAAACTTGCAAATGATATTATTGATACACCTGCTACTATGGCTGTTAAATCTCATTTAAGAAATAATCTGCCTGTAGTTATTGCCGTTTCTACCAATAATGCCCTAAGTCGGAAATGCAGTTAGCCTCGGCACTTTACTTAATAGAAAAAATTATTATTTTGTTCCTTTTAGACAAGATAACCCTATTAGTAAGCCACGTTCTGTAGTTTTTGATTTTGATTATCTTATAAAAACAATTGAATTTGCATTAGATGGAAAACAAATTCAACCTATATTAAAACAAATATAAGAAGTTACAAAAGCAGATAATTATCAACTAATTATCTGCTTTAAAAGTTGTAAATTGTCAGTAAGGTTATTATATTACATTATATTCTATTATTGTAGTCCGCCTAATTAATGAAAATTCTGCTATTGCAAATAGTGTAACAAGTGCAGCTGCTCGTGTTGATATCGCTTTTATTGCAAAAAAATCTGGCATAATATTAATTGTTAAAAGAATTCCAAGAATACACAAAGCCATGACACATGCCCTGTATTTATTTAATGGTCTAATAATTTTATATAAGATTAAAAATCCACCCGTAAAAAATAAATAACTACAAGCTGTTGTTATTTCTTGGTCACCCACATTAAATAATACAGAAAATCTAACCATAGCCACAATCGCTAAAAACGAAGTTACTGCAGCAGGAAGTGAATTTTTAACCACTTTTTTCAAAAAATTGCCATTTTGCTGTTTCTTTTGATTTTCTTCAAATGTTAATAAAAAGGCTGGTATACCAATTGTAAATGCACTACCTAATGATACTTGATTTGGCTCTAGTGGATACTGCATTGCAAAAATTATTGAATACACAGAAAGTAACAAAGAAAATATATTTTTATATGTAAATAATGAAGCTGATCTTGTTATATTATTGATATTTTTTCTTCCTTCATAAACTATGTCTCTCATATTACCAAAGTCTGAATCGAGTAATACAACTTGCGCTGTTTCTCTAGCTATATCTGCTCCAGCTCCTATAGCAATTGAGCAATCCGCTTCTTTCATTGCTAAAATATCGTTTACTCCGTCTCCTGTCATTGCTACTTTTAATCCCTGTTCTTTTAAAGCTTGAATTATTTGTTTTTTCTGATTAGGATTTACTCTTCCAAAAATAATATATTTTTTTACTGCTTTTTTTATCTCTTCATAGCTTTCTAATTCTCTACAGTCAATATATTTCTCATATCCTTTTATTCCTGCTTGTTTTGCAATTGATGATACTGTAATTGGATTATCACCTGATATAACTCTAATTTCAACTTTTCTATTGTCAAAAAACTTAAAAATTTCTTTTGCATTTTTTCTTATTTCATTTTTCAAACTTATAAATAAAATCGGAACATTTTTCTTACCTTCTTCTTTAACAAAAGCAAGTATCCTTTCTCCTTTTTTTGCTCTCTTATTAAGCATCTTTTCAAATGTTTTATCTAATAATATTTCTGGTGCTCCTAATTTATATGTTAAATTTTCATCAATTTTGATGAATGAAAATTTATTTTTCGAATTAAAATTTTCTTTGCCTATATTAGATAATTTTTCATAAGAAATTCCATCCAACTGTTCTTCTATAGAATCCATTGTTATGTTATTATCATCTATTGTATTAATATATTTAGCAAGAAGTTCTAATTTTGAATTTTCTCTGTCCTTAATTAAGCTAGTTTCTTTTTCATCAAATATGTCCAATACCTTCATTTTATTATTTGTAATTGTTCCTGTTTTATCAACACATAAAACATCAACTCTTGCAAGACTTTCAATGCTTTTCATATCATGTAAAATAACCTTTTTCCTAGCAAGCCTTCCTGCACTTATTGCCAAAGCAACTGTTGTTAATAAGTATAAGCCTTCTGGTATCATTCCAACTAATGCTGATACCATTGAATTAACACTTTCTTTATAAGTATTTCCATTTACATTATAAGACTCCCAAAACAATAATAATCCAATTGGAATAATGACTATCCCTGCAAATTTAACAATTTTATCAATTGCTAAAATCATTTCAGACTTTGTTTTCTTAATTTTTTTTGACTCTTTCATTATTTTTGCAGAAAACGACTCATCTCCAACATTTGTAAGCCTTGCTATTGCTTTTCCAGATACAACAAAACTTCCAGACATAAGATTTGAATTTGCATTTTTTTCGATTTCATCCTGTTCACCTGTCAATAAAGATTCATTTACATACATCTTTCCTGAAACTACTATTGCATCAGCTGGAATTTGATTTCCAGTCTCTAAAGATACATAATCTCCTTCAACAAGATTTTCAGAACTTATTTTTTCTTTTTCACCATTTCTAATTACAATATAATCACTTTTATCTAGTAATGATAATTTGTCTAATGTAATCTTTGATTTTATTTGCTGGAAAATTCCAATTAAAATATTTATTGTTATAATAATTAGAAACGTTAAATTTCTATATGATTGTGATGTAATAAGCAATATTGCTAATATTAGAAAAATTAAATTAAAATATGTAAATATGTTTTTGCTTATTATTTTTAAAATACTTTCATTTGCTTTATTTTTTATTTTATTTGTCTTTCCTTGTTTTATTTTTTCTTCTATTTCTTCTGGTGTTAAACCTTTTAGTTCTTCCATAATTTTATTTTTTATTGCACCTTCCTATTTAATTATTTACATATTTGTTTATATTTTTTATTTACCCAAAATTTCTTTTAATTCTTCATTTCTCTTAACTTTTTTAGTAGTAGTCTTAATAAGTTCCTTATCTGTCAAAATCATATTCATAATATGTTTATATCTAGGAACAGTAGTATTAACATCGCTTTTAATTTTATCCCAAATAATGCTTCTAATCTCATCAAAAGAAATATCACCATACTGTTGTTTAACCTCATCCTTATTATAAACAACCTTAACAGAAAGTTTAACATCATTTTTATCAATCTCATCAGGCATACCAAATACCATACATTCCTCTACTAAATCTATTCTATTAACTAATGTTTCAATTTCCTCTGGAAAAACTTTTTTACCATTTTTTAAAACAATCATATTTTTTTGTCTACCAGTTATAAAAATAAAGCCATCACTATCAATATAACCTAAATCGCCAGTATAAAACCAGCCATCCTTAAGAACATTACTTGTTTCTTCTTCATTCTCATAATAGCCAAGCATAACATTTGGTCCTTTTGCACGTAATTCCCCTATGCCATTATTATCTTTATTTACTATTTCCACAGTTACATTTCCCATAGGAACACCTATTGAGCCAGTTCTTGATTTATGCATATTTTCCGCAGCAATTACTGGAGAAGTTTCTGTAAGGCCATATCCTTGTACCATATCTATCCCTAAATCAATAAAACCTTTTTGTATTTTAGGGTCCAACGGTGCACCACCTGAAATAACAAATCTCATTTTTCCGCCTAATTGGTCAATTATTTGTTTGAATAATTTTCTTCTAATGTCTATATGAAATTTCAATAAAAAATTACTAAATTTTATTGCACTTTTTATAAGTTTTGTTTTTCCTTTTTTTTCTATTTCTTTTACGACTTTATTATAAATCGCTTCAACTAATAACGGAACACCAACAAATACAGATATTTCATATTCCTTTAAATTTTGTGCTACATATCTTAATCCATCTGGAAATGACGTTTTGACACCACATGCAAGCATCATTATCAAACATGTTGAGCCAAATATATGATGCATTGGTAAAAATGCTAAATTTGAATCTGTACTCCTTATATCTTCAACTTTTTGCATTGCATATACATTTGATGCAATATTTTTTTGTGACAACATTACTGCCTTTGATTTTGATGTTGTTCCTGATGTAAATAATAAAATATTCATTTTATTTTCATCTATTTTTGCTGATATGTATTCTTTATTGCCTTTTTCTAATAATTTTTGTCCTTCTTCTTTTAATGTATGTATATCATTATACCCTGTTAGTTTTGACATACAAATATATTCTTTAACATTCGTTGTATTTCTATTTTTTATTTCTTCTATTTTTTCTATATATTTTTCATCAAAATAAATTGCATCTGCTTTACTTCTTATTAATGAATTTTCTAATTCGTCTATTTGTAAATCTTTGTCTAATGGAATTGATATTATTCCCCCTAACAAACTTGCTAAATGTCCTAGTGTCCATTCATATCTATTTCGTCCTAAAATAGCTATCCTTTTGTTTTTTAGTCCCATATCATATAATTTAGTGCCTAATGAATTTATTTGTTCTAAAAGGGTTTTATATGTTATTTTTTCATATGTTTTGCTTTTTCCCTCTTGATGTTTTACTACAAATGCTATGTTACCGGCATATACTTTTGCCGAGTTATACATTATTTCTTTTATATCTTTAAATTCTTGAACATTTTTTTCTTTTTTCATTGTTTTCTCCTTAATTTTATTATTGTTATATAATAATACACTATTTTTCAAGATTTGTCACTAGTCTTATTGGTCAGTATTCTCAAGTCTTAAAAATATTGTTACAGTTCACAGTCCGTAAAATTATTGTTTGTGTGGTCCCCTTCCCCTTTGAGTAATTGTATATATTTGAGATTTCGTCCGTTTGATTGGAGTGAAAAATAGAAAATCTTAAATAAAAAACTGAGGAATGCTCACGGAAAAACTGTATATATGTATATGGTTTGATAATTCTTTCGGCTTCATTACACAACATAAGAATTTCTAAAAAAATAAATGGCACCCTTCCACTTTGTGAACTCTTTCCATTTATTTTTTAAGAAATTCTAATATTGTTTCAATTACATTCAAGAATTCTAAAACCATATACATATATACAGTTTTGGCCTGAGTGAGAGAGGCTCTAGTTTTTTATGTTAGATTTTCTTTTTGAACGTAATGAATAGGACGAAATCTCAAATATATACAATTACTCAAAGGGGAAGGGGACCACACAAACAATAATTTTACGGACTGTGAACTGTAACAAAATGTCAGATTTATAGGGGATACAGAGCTTTGTAGGTATATATTTGATATATACATGCATATTCATTATAGAGGTGAAATATTTGAGACAGAAAAGTAAATTATTTTTAATAAATGGTGCTATACTTACCAGCACATCATTACTTATGAAATTTGCAGCACTTATTTTTAACATATATATATCAAATCAAATAGGAACAGAAGCTATTGGAGTATTCAGTCTAGTAATGGCAGTATACTTATTTTTTATAACAGTAGCTACATCTGGATTAAACATTGCAGTAACAGTAATTGTTTCTGAAAAGTTTGCCTTGAATAAAAATAATCAAGCTATAAAAGCGATACGAACATGTATATTTTTTAGCTTATTATTAGGCATTACTGCAGGAGGATTAATTTTATTTTTTTCTAGTTTTATTACAAGCAAATGTTTGCATAACATGGTTTCCTCTAAACCGTTATTTTATATTGCAATTGGGTTACCTTTTATTGCTATGTCTTCATGCATTAGTAGTTATTTCACAACTGTAAGAAAAGCTTATAAAAATGCTATCACACAAATTTTTGAATTCACAATTAAAATGTTTGCAACAATAATATTACTAAAAATAAATATAAATAATGGTGTAGAAGCGGTTTGCATTTCACTTATTTTAGCTGATGTAATATCAGAAGTGTGCTCATTTACTTTAATTTTTATTATGTACATTATAGATATAAAACTTAAAAAATTAGAAAATGTCCGTTCTTTTGGTCAAAGGATTAATATTTTAAAAATTGCATTTCCAGTAGCCATCACATCATATATACGTTCTGGACTCTCAACTTTAAAACAATTAATAATTCCCACTCAACTTGAAAAGTCTGGACTCTCTTGCAATATAGCTCTTTCACAATATGGAATGATTAATGGAATGGTATTACCTGTTATTACCTTTCCTACTGTACTTACTGATTCATATAGTATGCTTTTAATACCAGAATTTTCAACTTATGTAGCTCAAAAAAATTATAAGGCAATTAATTATATCTCTAATAAAATCTTTAAAGTTACTTGTAGTTTTTCTATGTGTATTTGTAGTATATTTTTTATATTTGCAAATGATTTAGGGCTGGTTATTTATAATAATGTTGAAATTGGTTATTTTTTTAAGGTTTTTACTCCTTTTATATTTTTTATGTATATGGACCACATAATTGATTGTATTTTAAAGGGTTTGAATAAACAGTTTGGCGTTATGTGTTGTAATATTTTAGATTTGAGTGTTACTACTTGTTTTATTTATTTTTTGCTTCCTGTTTTGGGTATTAAGGGTTATGTTCTTTCTATCTTTTTTAGCGAAGTTTTGAATTTTAGTATTAGCCTTTTTCAATTGTTTAAATATTCTAAAATTAAGCCTAATTTGATTGATTGGATAGTGGTGCCTTTTGCTTGTAGTTTGGTTGCTTATTTTATTATAACTGTTTTTCATTTTACTTTTGTTAATCTTATTGTTAATTTAGTTTTTAATATTTTACTTTTCATTTTGATTTATATTATTGCTTTTTTTATACTAAATCATATATTAGCTAAAAAAACAAAAAGATTCATTAATTATTTTTTCTACAAAGAAAAGAGTTCACACATTTGAACTCTTTTTAAATTTATCCCATATTTATTTTTTCTTTTAAGTCATTTTTTTGTACATTATCTCCAATTTCTTCTTTAACAATATACTTTGGTCTTTGTTTAATTTCCAAATACATTTTTGAAATATATTCAGATAATATACCAATAGAAACTAATTGAATACCTCCAATAAACAATACCGCAGTTATAGTAGATGCATATCCAGGAACAGCTTTTCCCTTAGCTATAGTTTCTATAACAATTGCAATTCCTAAAATAATTGCTAAAAAAGAAATAATAAAACCAAGTACAATTGATATTTTAAGTGGTGCTATTGTAAAAGAAGTAATACCATCTATTGCATATTTAAATAATTTACTAAAATTCCATTTTGATTCTCCTGCAACTCTTGGTCTATTTTCAACCTCAATATATTTAACATTATAGCCTACCCAATTAAAAATACCTTTAGAAAATCTGTTGTACTCTTTTAATGAAAGTATTGATTCAGCCACTTGTCTTTTCATCATCCTATAATCTTGTGAGCCTTGCCTAATCTTCACAGAGCCAACGTTTCCCATTATTCCATAAAACATTTTGGCAAACATACTTCTTATTACAGATTCACCTTTTCTATTTCTACATGTAGTAACAATATCATATCCTTCTTCTATTCCTTTTATCATTTGCAATATAATTTCAGGGTCGTTTTGTAAATCTGCATCCATTATTACAACATATTCACCAGTAAAATTTTCCAAGCCTGCATACATAGCTGCTTCTTTGCCAAAATTTCTTGAAAAAGATATTACTCTAACATTTTTATCTTTTTGATTCAAACCTTTCAATTTTTGTAAAGTATTATCTGCACTTCCATCATCTATGAATAACATTTCATAGTCATATTTTTCAATTAGTTTATTTATTGTTTTCATAGTTTCTTCATAAAATTTTTCAATTCCTTCGCCTTCATTATAACATGGCACTACTAATGAGATTTTTTCTTTCATTTTTATCCTTTTCCTTTGCTTTTCCATTTTTTATTTTATGTATAGCTTTATTTTTTAAAAGCAAAAAATTTGCTTATAAAAAAGTTCAAAAATACTATTATTATATTTACTATAATTTTGCTTACTATTGCTGGAATTGCAGTTTTGAATAACAACATACATCCAAAAAATTCAACAGCCATCGTTGCGGCTCTTCCAGCTATAAATTTTATAAACTCATAAAAATTTTCTTTAAACCCTTTAGCTTCTGTATGGAAAACCCATTTTCTATTAGTAAAATAAGCAAATATAATTGCTAAAGGTATGGCTACAAGATTTGAAATATTTTCATCTACATGTATTAAACTATTTAAAATATAAAATGTAACTAAATTTACAAGTGTTGTTAATACTCCAAATATTATATATAATATAACATCTCTATTTAATACTTTTTTCATCAGTTCTTTTAACTTGTCCATCTATTTTTCCTCCATATTTAGTAATATTGTTTCTAAAATATCTATATTGGAAATCTTCTGCTTTGAATTAGTAGTAATCTCCAATATTAAATTGTTTTCATTTTTATACATTTCCATTATTTGATTTGGATCCATTCTTTCAAATGGATATTCTACTATTTCACCTGATAAGTCATCTCTAACATAACAAGTTCCAGAAATGTCAATTATATATAACTTGTCAGTTTTCAAAATTTCTTTTAGCTGATTTGCCTTTTCACTATTTTCTTCTCTTTCTTCATATACATATCCATTTTCATCTATTAAAAAATTAGTCAATTTATTATCATCTAGTATTTTTCTAAATTGTTCTCTAGATTTTTTTGAAACCCATATACCAGAATTGGTTGGTCTTTCTTCTAAAATTTTATTAATTTCAGCTTCAGTAGGAACACTTTCTTTCAGAATACCAGCCAATACAGTGTCAAACTGTATATTCGGTTTTATTTGTATCGAGTGTCTTCCATCATATTCGTCTTCTACCTGATATATGTTTGTATCAGCTGTACTATTTATTTCATTTTTTATCTGGTTAATTATATTTTTATCATATTCATTGGTTTCATTTATAGTATTTTCTGTTTTCTTTTTATTAGTAAAAATTTTTCCAGTTAATATAGAAATTAATATTACTAATATTATAATTAATATAGTTACATACAATTTTTTCTTATTCATTTTCCATTTCCTTTTATATTTCTCTCAATAATTGCATAGTAGCATTTATAAATTTTTGTGCATAATTTCTATTTAATGTTTGAGTATGACTATTTACTTCTGGAAGTTCTACTAAAGATGCACGTGCATTATTTAGCGACATTCTAGCCCAATTATCTAAATAGCCTCTTCCATAAGAATATATATGATTGTTGTTTGAAATTCCAAAAGCATTTCTATAGTATCTACCTAATTCATAGTCTCCTATAGTTTCATTTAGCCATCCATGTGTATCTATCAACACATTTTTACTACCTTGTTTTTTTAATAAAAAGTCTCTTAAATACCTTGCCTCATATGCTTGGAAGCCTGATGTTCCATTATAATTTCTACTGTCCTTATATGTTATATAGCTTTCTCCACTTGTAGACCAATTTCTATTCATATCAATTCCTTTGTTTCCAGGAGCTGCACTATATAATGTTGTCCTACCTGGTCCATTATTTGTCCAGCCATATTGTTGACCATCTGGATTCAAATTAGGAAAAATATATATTGTCCAACTATTTACTATATTTTCAGATATATTATTTTGTAAATAATTTTTAAATTCATTAGCAATATATGTCAACTCTGCTCCGTCATTATTATATGAATCTTCAAAACCATGTATTGAAAATGTCGTAAATAATACTTTACTACCTTTTCCAATTTTATAGTATTTTAAATCTGTACCTCGCCAATCACCTTTTATTGCTAAACCAGATTTTCCATAACTTCCTTCTTCATAGAATTTCCTAAAGCCTAATACAAATCTAAATTTTTGTGCATCTGTATAATTTATTTTAAAAGTTTGAACATTTTGTCCATTTCTACTAACTCCATTGTCAATATCTATAGCTAAGCCATTTGCTTTTGAAATTATATTATAATATCCATTTCCGCATTCTTTTATTATCCATTTTTGATTGTCATTTCCCAAATACTCTGATTGATATACATTATTTGTTGAAATGTCTACAGTTATCGCTTTATTTGATTTTTTAGATATAATTTTATATGTATCTGTAGATAATGCTTCAAATTTAAATCTTTGTTGCTCTACATTATCAGCATTCCAAATTTGAATATTTGCTCCAGACTGTATTGAGCCATCATAAACATCTAAAACCTTGTTGTAGTCTAGTTTTGTTTCTACCTCATATGTATCATTTTCTATTATGTTTATAGGTTGTAACTTAAATTTTTGTGCATCAGTTCCATTATTGTAATATAATTGAACATTTGCTCCATTCTCATTAACCTTTCCTGATTGTATATCTAGCACTAGACCATTTGCCTTTGAAATTATATTATAATATCCATTTCCACAATCTTTAAAATACCAATATTGATTATCAGTAGAATTTGGAGTATATTGTTGAATATTTGTTCCTAATTTTTTCTCTCCCCATTGAACATCTAGTGCCTTTGCAGATTTTACAGATGTCACTTGATAATAATTTGTGTCTTTAATTTTTGTTATACGGAATTTCTGTTGTTGCACTTTATCATTTCCCCAAATTTGCACATTCGCACTATCATCACATGAGCCATTCCAAATATCTAATACTTTATTGCTCATTGTTGCTATTTGATATATTCCATCTGCAATTTGAGATATATTTTCTTTTGGTGTTTCATTTATAAGCATAAAAATTTGATTATTTAAATCTGTTTCATACTTTAGTTCTAATGATGTTCCATTATATTCTAAATATAATTCTCCACATTTTGAAATTATAGAATACTTACTCTCTCCTGATTTTTTTAATATCCATTTTTGTGTTTCTAATTCTTGGTCTTCTTGTTTTAAAATTACGCTTCCAGCTCTTGGAGTACTGCTCTCAACTGTTAATAGTTTCCCGTCATTCTTAGATTTTATCTTATAATATCCATCAGAAATATAACTTATCTCAAATTTATCATTTTCTACTAAATTATTTATATTATCTAAGCTATACATTCTATATAAACCATCTTCAGCTGATTGTGTAGCCTTTTCTTTTTGACATAATTCAAATGTGAATTTTTGTGCATTTGAGCCGTTAAAATGATATGTTTGTAAATTTGTTCCAATTTTATTACTAGCATTTTCTACATCTAACAATAAACCATTAGATTTAGACATAATTGAATATGTATTATCCTCATTTTTCAGTAATATCCATCTTTGAGCATTTGTGTTATTAGAATTATATTGTTGCACTTTAGTTCCATTTCTTCTAGATCCATTTTGTACATCTAGAACTTTTGAAGAGTGTAATACTGTTATTGTATAAGTTCCGTCTGTATTATATGAAAGCTTAAATTTTTGATTTGCTTTATTATTAGGTGTAGCAATTTTTAATATAGCTTGACTGTTAATATCACTATTTGGAATTTCTAATACTCTATTATCTCCTATTTTAGAATAAATATTATATATTCCTTCTTCTAATGTTTTATTTGCTTTTCTTTCTTTAACTTCTAATAATTTGAATTTTTGTGCATTAGTTCCATTTCCTGCGTAAACTTGAATATTTTGTCCATTATTCCCCAAACCTGAAGCAATATCTAAATATAGTCCATTCAATTTTGAAATAATATTATAATATCCATCTCCACATGATTTTAATATCCATTTTTGAGCATCTGTGTTATTACTATTATATTGCCATACATTAGCCCCAGAATATTTTGCTCCATCTTGAACATCTAAAACTTTATTAGAATGTGATGCAATAATTGTATATGTACCATCATCATTCAAAACAAATTTAAATTTCTGTTGTGGCACATCATCTCTTTCATATATTTGAACATTTGCACAAACATTTAAGCTTGCATCCACTATATCTATTGTTTTAGTATCACTAACTCCTGTATATATTTCATAAATGCCATTTTTGATATTTGCACTATCTGATGTAGCAATAGACTTAGTAGGTAAAATTGTTAAACTACATACAAAAATTGCTAATATTACTATAATACAAAACCTTTTTTTCAAAATAATACGCCCCCTTTATTTCTTTTGTGTAACTATTTTTCATTCATTTCTTTTTCATCATTATACTCATTTACTAAATACAATGGTCTATTTTTGGTTTCATTAAATATTCTTCCTAAATATTCTCCTACTATTCCAAACAATAAAATTTGAATTCCAGAGAAGAATAATATCAATAATATTATAGCCTGAAAAGCTTGTATGGCTTCATGTATAATACAACTCTTTGCTATAACATATACAAAATATACAAATAAAACTAAAAATGTAGGAATTGAAATATAAGTAGATAGCCTTAATGGTGATGTTGTAAATGATGTTATTCCATCTATCGCTAAATCTATTAGTTTTATATAGTTCCATTTAGTTGTTCCTGCTACTCTTGGGTCTCTATCATAAAGTACTTCTTTCTTTTTATACCCTATCCAACTAAACATACTTTTTGTGTTTCTTTCTGATTCTCTAATTTTTCTTAGTGCATTAACACATCTTCTATCTAATAATCTAAAGTCTCCAGTATCTTTTTGTATTTCTATTCTAGTTGTTTTTTGTAATACTTTATAATACATTTTTGAAGTGAATTTTTTTAGCCATGTTTCTCCTTTTCTTGAACGTCTTTTAGCGTATACATCATCATAGCCTTCTTCCCAATATTTTACAAGCTCTGGTATCAATTCTGGTGGATCTTGCAAATCTGCATCCATAAATATCACACAATCACCTGTTGCATAGTCTAGACCTGCTATCATTGCTATTTCTTTTCCAAAGTTTCTTGAAAAATCTACATAACTAATTCTTTTGTCTTTTTCTCTTAATTCTTTTATTATACTTATTGTTTTGTCTTTGCTACCATCATTTACAAATAAAATTTCAAAGTCATAGTTTTTCATGCCTTTCATCAATTTGTCCAATCTTTCGTATAAAAATGGTAATGATTCTTCCTCATTATATGCAGGAATTATAATAGTTATTTTTTTCATTTCTTAACCCTTCTTTCATAATTGCAATTTATAGTTTACAAATATATTTATAAACTATAAATTGTAATAAATAATAATTTAATACGTAAAGAAATATCCTTCTCTTTCATTCTCTATTTCATCTTTTATAGTATAATTTTTAACTCCTAGATCATCCAAAGTATATAATGCTCCCTGTACTCCACTATGATTTAATTTTATTTCAACATTGTCTGTTGACCTATAATAATCTAAAAATTCATTTAATCTATTGCCTATATATTGGTCACTTGCTTTTGTCTTTTTAACATTTGCATATAAAACTATACATGTATTTGTAAACATTATAATTGCAATTATTATTCCTATAATAAATTCCACTTTTTTATTTTTATCCCACAATAAATATGCAAGTGATAATATTGGAACAGCATAAAAATATGGTATATATCTAGCCCAATAATTTCCATCTAAGGCTAATATTAAAACTGCTGTAATTCCTAATATTAATAAATATGGTATTAACAAATTCCAATTTTTGTTTTTTATTAATCTAACTACAATATAAATAGTAGCTATCATTGATATAATGAATATTCCACTAAACAATGGTCCAAAACCGCCTACTCTAATATCTGGTATAGAATAATTTGATATTTCACCATCCATTATTGTAAATGGTATTTTTAATGTAGGTTGTACATTTTCACTAGAATAAGATGGAGATACATTTTCACCTTTTGAAAACATTGATATTAAAAAGATTTGTAAATGGTTTTTATCACTAAATGATGTAGGTTGTTCTTTTAATACCATGTTATCAACATGTCCTTTTCCTGATAGTGGATATAATGGATGTCCATGGTCTATTGTGTTTCTTGTATATGATGAGAAACCAACAATACCAATAGCTACCACAACAGTAATTATATAAAATACTGTATATTTTTTTAAGTCTTTTAAAAATTGTTCTTTGCCTTGTTTAAATGCTTTTATTAACCAATATACATAAAATACAAAACAGAATATTCCTGCAAAAGCAAGTCCTGTAAATTTTATATTTATACATAATATTATATTACATGCTAATAATAATAAATTTTCTTTTTGGTTTTCGTTTGTTCTAGTACTTTGAACAATTAAACTATATATTATAAGCAAAGTAGTTATTAATAATGCTCCATCAACATAATAATTGAATATTTGTACTGCAGTTATAGCATTAAACGGTACTAATATTGCTATTGCTAAACTTGTAAATAAGTTTCTCTTTTTGTCTTTGTATAAGTATGAAAACAATATTCCAAATGCTACATACATAAGTATAATTGTATATCCTTTTCCTGTTTCAATATTACCTGTAAATGCATATATAACCGCTGCATATATTTCTGTTCCTTTAGCATAATGGTCTATCCATAATGTATTTATGTTTTCCTCTGAAGTATCAAAAGGATTTCCATTTTCTTTATTTCTGTCTTTGCTGTCTTCATAATTTGGGTTCCACCCATTTTTTAAACTTCCTATTGCTAATTTATGGTAAGTATTTCCATCTGCTGTTGAGTCATATATTTTTCCCTCTATTAATGTTGTTACAGATAATATTATTAGACCTATAACTATAGCAGTAGAATTTATTTTTATATCATCTTTTTTGTAAAATAATAATGTTACAATTATTGAAATTATTGTTATTATTGGTAAATGAAACTTGGAAATAGTTACACCTACAAAAAACAATAATGTTGTTATTACTAATATTAATGTTATTTCTATTAATAGAAATATTGACGATTTTTTTATTATATTAGTTACTTTGTCCATTTTTAACCTCATTTCTTAATTTAAGGTGCAGAACTTTATAATTGTTCTGCAAATCCTTTTTGTAATTTATTAAATATTACATATCCTATAACACAAATTAAAATAGATATTAATATTAAAATTAATAATGGTTTTAAATTTATCATAGTTTGATTATAGAAAATATCTCTATAAGCTTCAATTATATAAGTCATAGGGTTTATATTTAAAATCCATTTTAAATTATCTGGTATAACATTTGCTGAATATACTATTGGAGTTGCATAGAAAAACAATTGTAATGCTACACCTATTAAGTGTTGTAAGTCTCTTACATACACAGATATACTAGATACAATAAGCGCAATTCCTATTAATAATATGTATTGTGCAATTAATACAAGTGGATAAAAAATTATATATTTACTAAGTCCAACACCTCCAAATACTACAAATGCTATAATTATAATTGTAGATATTAAAAAGTTAACTGCTTCACTTGTTACAATTGATATTGGCAAAATTTCCCTTGGAAAATACACCTTTTTCAATAAGTTTCCATTCTCTACCATTGTAAATGCAGCTCTACTAATTGCAGAAGAAAAGAATGTCCAAGGTATTAAACCACAACAAATAAAAATTGCATAATTTTCCTGTGGGTTTTTTAATATTATTTGAAATACTATAGCATATACTACTATTTGTAATAGCGGATTTAAAAATGACCATAATACTCCTAAAAAAGAATTTTTATATTTTCCTCTTATTTCTTTTTTTACATTTGTTTTTAATAATTCTCTATAATTATATAAATTTTCAAATACTTTTTTCATTTTTCACTCTCCTTCCTTTATATACACTTTTATTCAGTCTTCTTTTTTATTAAAATAGAATAAAAAACAATAATTCCAATGGCAAAAATAGTAACACATATTCCAGTCTTAAAGCCTGGTAATTGGTATTTTATTTCAATACTATTTTCTCCCTCTGTTAATGGTATAACCATCAATGCATTTTCTACTTTTTCTACTTTTTCTACTTTTATTTCTTCACCATTTCTAAAGATTTTCATTCCTTTTATATATGGTATAGTTGTACATAAATTTGTATTTTCTTCTGCTTGTACATTAAATTTAATATTATTTTGATTTAATTGTATATCTACTTTTTTATTGTTTATTTCTTCTGTAACTTGTTTTAAAGCATCTAAATCTAAAACATAAAATTGTTCTAAATCTATACTTAATTCAATATTTGATTCTACTGTTACAAAAGCTTTATTTGCATTTGTTGGAACATAAAAAACTGTTGGTGACATAGAACATGCATATCCTGTAGTATACACATCATTAACATTCAATTTTTCACTTACCATTGCACTATATGCTAAATTTCCATATAAAGCATAATTTCCATTTGGTATTTCTATATCATACCTAACCATATTATCACTTGTAGCAATCTTACTTATATTTTTCACTTCTTTATATAGTGTTATATCTTTTCCTACTAGATAACTATATAGTTTATTTTGATATTCAAATGAATTACTAGCTTCTATTTTTGAATAATCTTTATTATTAATTACAAACGCCATATCTAGTGCATATGGATTTCTATATACATATTTTCCATTAACCGGCTCAATTTCAGTTATTTTTTCTAAGCCTTTTATATCATATGGTGACAATACATACTTAACTCCTAATAACGAATCTGCACCTACTATAGATGTGTTTATAATATTAGTAACTTTACCCTCAGACTTATATCCAAGTTTATCTAATAGTTTCATTTGATTATTATCAGATGTTGATGTATATGCATTTATTGACATATAATTAAGTGCCAATGCTTCATTATAATTTAATGTTAAATTATTATCATCTTTTTGTCTAGTTTCTATTTGAGATACTCTATAATTACCAACATCATATTTTTTTAAGTCTTCTAGTTGTTTTTCTTGTTGTACTTGATATTCATTAAATGTATCAACCTTAGCATATTGATATTGTAGCATTAATAATCGTGTATTATGCATCATCTCAATAATACTCGTTAAAAGTATGCAAATTCCTACAATCTGATTTATATTTTTTTTATTTTTAGTTTTTATATATATCATTATAACAATTGTAATTATAAATAAATAAATTAATGAAATATATACTAATTTATTTTCTGTTATATCTTTAGCCAAATTTAAACATATGGATACTACACCAAAGACAACAGAAGTTATTATTAATTTTAATATACTTTCTTTTTTTATATTTTCATAATAATTTGCTGCTATAAAAATAAATGTAAATATTATAACATATGCAAATCTATAAAAATAGCTTTCTGGTTGCTTTAGCAATGAAAATATTATGAAAAGTGGTTGCCAATAACTAAACATAATTGTTATAAGTAATGTAATTGCTAATACAAGTTTATTTTTTATTTTATGTGATTTGCTTATAAAAAATTGCATACAACCTATTAATGGTATTGACCCACAAAAAATTGTCAAAGCATCTGATGTACTTCTAGTTCCTATATGATAATTTTTAATTACTGTTAACATATTACCCCTAAAAACATTTCTAAAATTATCCCAATCAAAGCTACTTCCTTTTCCACCTCTTAATATTAATACATTTGGTAAAAATAATATCATACTTAGCATTACACCAAGCGACATAGACACAACATATCTTATGCCATCTTTTATAAATATTGTAAAGCTTTCTTTAAAATCATTTTTTCCTTGTACTTTATCTAATAATTCCTCTACTAAAAACCAAAATATCGAAAATAAGCAATTTATTCCACCAGTATACCAATTAAAAATAATTGATAGTCCAACTGATATACTTAGTAGCCTCATTTTTTTGTTCTTTACTAATTCATAAACTCCCAATAAAATTAGTGGAAGCATATATACTGCATCTATCCACATGATATTACTTGCTTGTGCTATATTATATTGCATCAAAGAATAGCTAATAGCTAGTAAATATACAAATAATGGTTTCATATTTTTAAATCTTTTTTGTATATACCATGAAAAAGTAAAACTTGCTAATGCCAATTTTATAACAACTAATAAATTAAAAAATGTTGGTATATTATCTTTACTAAAAAGCAATATTAATATATTTAATGGTGAGCTTAAATAATAACCATATATACCTATACCCGTATTTCCCAATGTATTGCTTAATGTATAAAAAATACTATTTTTTCCTTCTAAGACATCCTTAAAATATGAAAAGAAGTCCATATATTGAATATTAGCATCCATCCAAGCAAATGAATTATTTCCAAATGGTGCATATTTTTCTATAATTAGCAATATAAATAACATTGCAAAAACAAGCATAAAGGAAATTGTTGAATTTATTAGTATTTTATTTCCTTTTTTTATTTTGTTTTCCATTATATCCCCCTATAGTTTATTTATAAATCTTCCTTAATTTTTCTTTAATTCCTGCCTTTTTCACTAATTTTATAATACCAGTAGCTTGTAAAAATTTTATAAAACCTCTATAAACTGGGTTTGACCACAATCTTCCTTTTAACATAGATATTTTATAACTTTTAGCATTTTCAATTTCTAAATTATTTCCTCCACTTTGTGGAAAATAATTTCTTCTGTCTATTTGATTATATAAAACTATATATTGCTTATATAAATCTTTGTTTACTACACTTAATGGGTTTATTGAAGTTCCATTTTTAGCAAATTCTTCAAATTCTTCTTCAAATGTTTTTACCATATTATTAACTGTAAAGCCATTTAATATTTTTTCTCTGCAATTATTTTTAATTTTATTATCTGCAAGTACTTCTTCTATAGCATTAGCATATCTTTCTATCTCTTCTTCTGAATAATTTCTATTGTACATTCCATTTTTTGCAGTTTGAATATTTTGAACTACTCTACCACAAGTATCGTCTACTAATTCTTTCTGTCCACCTACATCTGCTGTAACTACAGGTGTTCCCATAGCCAATGATTCATAAGTAGTAATTGTTAAGCCTTCTACTAAAGAGCATATAACACTTACATCTGCAACTTTATAAAATGGTTTTACATTGCTTTGCATTCCGAAGAATATTACATTTTCAGCAACTCCATCTTTTTGTGCCATTTTTTTCATTTCTGTCAAAACCGGACCATCACCTACTACCATTAGTACTATATTAGGGTCTTTTTCTAACATCTTTTTTAGTACTTTTAAAATAAATATTGGTCTCTTTTCTTCTGATATCCTACATAAGAATAAAATTGCTTTTTTTCCTTTTAATCTATCTTTTTGTTCTGCTAAATCTTTATTGCTTTCTATATCTATTTTTTGACTATCAAATTCTTTTTCGTCAACACCAATATATACTGTTTTTACATTATCTATAGTTCTGCCTAAATCTTCCTTCATTATTTTTCTTAGTACTTTTGTACATGTATAAGTTTTATCCAAAAAACCATCTATTGCAACAGAGTCTCTTGGATATTCTCCATTTCTCCATCCCCAATTTACACTATGTAAATAATCTGTAAATACAACATTTGGGAATTCTGATTTTAACCATGGTATAGCATAAAAGCCAAAATAACTACTTGATTGCATTACTATATCTATATTTCTTGATTTTATTAAATAATGTATAAATGCTGGCCAATCTTGTCTATTTAAAAAGCTTGTTAAGTCAAATACTTCTGCATGTTTTTCAAACTTTTGTCTCCAAACATATTCAGAATATTCTGTTGTGACTATTGTAATATCAAATTTATTTTTATCTAGCCTTTCTATTAAATCCAAATTAAATTTATCTGCTCCACCAACTTTAAACCATGGAAATATAAATAATAATCTTATTTTTTCGCCCTTATTATTGATTGGTTTACGATTCCAATCAAATATATATGGATATGTATCATAATTCCATTTCGTTGTTGTTGGAAATTGTATTGCATATACATCATTTTTAACTTTTTTTGCTTGCTTTTCTATTTCATTTCTTGCATGTTCATCTCTTTTTTTATCATTATTAATAGAGTCTAATATCCCGCCTTCTTTTTTCTTTCTATACCAAAAACCATAATAATTCATTCTAATAGGAAAATATCCTTTTTCCATCATTCTTAGCCATAAATGCCAATCTTCATGAACATCATTATCCACTACTCCATATCCACCAACATCAAGTAATGCTTCTTTTTTTATTAATGAACAGACAGGAACAATATTTTCTTTTTTTTCTATATTGCAATCAAAGATTTTTCTCCATAAAAATTCTTGACCATCAAAATTAACTAAATCTGCATATACCCATGACGCTTTAGGATTTGTTTTTAATGTCCAATAACTGCATTCTAGCATAGTTCTATCTATTGTATCATCTGCGTCTAATATAAATAATAAATCACAATTAGATTTAGCAATTGCTGTATCTCTTGCCAAAATTCTGCCCTGATTTTTTTCATTATATACTTTTATTCTACTGTCTAGATTTTCAATCTCTTTTAAAGTTTCTTCTGTACCTTCTTCTGTGCTTCCATCATTAATAATTATCCATTCCCAATATGGAAATGTTTGGTTTATTACTGAATTAGCTGTTTGTCTAATATAGTTTTTACAATTATAATAACCTGTTATTATACTTATTAAAGGTTGTCCATCATTAATTGATTTATTTTTTGTTAATTCTTTTCCTGGGACCATATTATAGTCAAAATATTTTTCTTCCTCATTCATTAAATATACTCTCCTTTATTTTGTCTCTTTAATATATTCTTCCACAACTTCTTTTGTTTCTCCATCCATTTTTATTTTTCCATCTTTAAGCCATACTGCTCTATCACATAACCTTTTTACTGATTCCATACTATGTGTTACAAATACCATTGTTTTTCCTTCGTTTTTTAATTCTAACATTTTATTAAAGCATTTATTTTGAAAATGTTCATCACCTACAGATAATATTTCGTCTATAAGCAAAATATCTGCATCAACATTTATTGCTACCGAAAAGGCTAATCTCATATACATTCCTGATGAATATGTTCTTACTGGATTATCTATAAAGTCCCTTAGCTCTGAAAATTCTATTATGTCTTCTAGTCTTTCATCTATTTCTTTTTTTGTCAAACCAAATATAGAAGCATTAAAATATATATTTTCTCTTCCTGAAAAATCAGGATGGAAACCTGCTCCTAATTCTAATAAAGATGTTAGTTTTCCATTTGTTTCTATTTTTCCTTTATTTGGATATATTATTTTTGTCATTAATTTTAGTAATGTTGATTTTCCACTTCCATTTGTTCCAATTAAAGCTACAACTTCACCTTTTTTTACATTTAGATTAATTCCTTTTAATACTTCTCTTTTTTCTTTTCTATTTCTACTAAA
Organism: uncultured Clostridia bacterium; assembly: GCA_934132805.1. Lineage (GTDB taxonomy): Bacteria > Bacillota > Clostridia > TANB77 > CAG-508 > CAG-269. Next base: position 24,494 of record CAKPAB010000001.1, read on the forward strand.
CAAAAACAATAATTTTTCTTTAATAGTATTTGCCTTATCTAAATACACATTAAATGTTTTGTATACATTATCTACTATAATGCTATATTCTTCATTATTTTTTTTCATTTTAAGCCTTTTTCCTTTCTAATTTTTCTCATTATATCATAAAATTATAATTTGTAAACATTTGTCGTATTTATTTTTTATGTTTTGCTTTCTTTTTTCCTGTAAAAATTTTTATTATAACTATTAAAACAATGACTGCTACTACTATTCCTATAATTTCTTTATTATTTGAATCTATTTTTTTATTCTCTTCTTGATTTTCTATTTCATTAATTATAGTTTTATCTGTAAGAGTTGTTTGCATATCGTTTGCGGTAGAATTTTCATCTGTATTTGTATCTACACTAGAGCTATCACTTTGTGTTATTTTTATTATATATGTCCTAACTGTTCCAGATTCTGCTGCAACATCAATTCTATATTCATTTTGATTTTTATTTATTTTTATATTTCCAGTTCCTGTTACAGTTGCCTTGCTGTCATCTGCTATTGCTTTTATATTGATTTCACTTTCTTTTACTTCCTTATTCAAAGTATATTCTAGGGTTTGCTTATCAAATTCAGGTGATAATTCATATCCTTCCACACTTAAACTTGACAAATAATTATTATTTGATTTTAATGTATCAAATTTCTTATTTTGTTCTTGTTCCATTTTTTCTGTTTGATTTCTTGCATCACCATCAGTAAAGTCAGCAAAACTTCCATATACATTATAAAAGTTTATATAAAAAGTTGTTGTTATACAAAATACAATTAAAAATTTTATAATTTTTTTCATATTAATTCATTCCCTTCTACAAAAAATAGGTTGGAAAAGAATTGAATTTCACTCTAATTTTCCAACCTATTTCCATTTATTTCAAGTATTTTATAGGCATAAATGCCTGTCTACCATCTGATAATTGAATTCTGCACCAATCATATCCATCTATATTATTATATCTTCCTTTATCAATTACCCTTACCTCTGTTCCATCTGATAATGCCGTTATTTGGTCTAAGTAGATACTTGGTCCTACTCTTATTTTACAACCACTTCCGTCATTTGTTTTAACTTTTGCAGTATAATAACAATTTGTAACATCATTAACAACACTCAAATATGTTCCTGACATATAACCTATTACTCCATCCTCAGTTATTACTTTTTGCCAATTGCTATTAATTCCCCTCTGCACTGATAAAATAACAGTTCCTTGTGGTATTAATCTTAATTGTTTAGAACTTGTATTTGCACTTTCTCTTAAATACAATCCACCATTTGCAGTAACCTTTACATTAATTGGTGATATTTCTGAGTTATTTACTGGCATTGCATATGCTGTTGTATTCATTTTTTCATATACTGGTATTATAAATGTAAAATTAGCATCTGTTTTTCCTGTATTAGCATACATTGATTTTAATGTTCTTGCTTCACTATATGCTCCCATTAAATTTTGCATATATTGATGTTCATATAATGCTGTTCCATTTCGTGTATCTATATCAAATTTATTTTGATATAGTGTATTTTGATAATTTTCTAACCAGTTTCTTTTGCAGAAATCTATTCCGCCTTCAATTGCTTTTTCCATTGTGTCCCAACCATAAGATTTAGCTGTAGCTAATGCATTTTTACATATCTCTGCCCATCCATTTCCTGATGCGCCTATGTTGAATGGATTATAGTATGTTTTTCCATCTCCTCCATCCATTCCTCTACCTATAATTGTACCTGAATTACCTTGTTCTTGTAACAATCTTGATACTATGTAATATGAATTTACATTTTTATTTCTACATGCAGTATCTATATCATTAGCATAATTTTGTAAAAATGTACCACTCACTTTGCTTTTTACTCCTTCTAGAGAGCATACTCCATTTAAATAACTATTTAAATTTTGAAATTGGAATACATTAGTTTCGTCTAAGAAGTTTCTTGGGTCCATATAATATGCTATTGCTTTTTCTGATGCACAATACCATCCACTATCATACAAAGTTGTCCCACATACTGAGCATATCCATTCTCCACCATATGAAGTTGGTACTAAGTTTCTTGAATGTACTTTATATTCTCCTGCAACAACATCATCAAATTTTAAACCTGTATATAATAATTCAAAATTCCAATTTGGATGTTTATCAATTAAATTTTGTATTTTTTCTTTATATCCAGGATATTTTGTCTCATCTATATTTATATTGTTTTTAGATTCAACAAAAACAAATCTTTGTGCTTTTGAGCCATTACCTGCATATACTTGTATATTTCTAGCATTACCTGCAATACCATCTTGAACATCTAAATATAAATCATTACACTTTGAAATAATAGAATATGTTCCATCTGTGTTTTTAGCAATTATCCATTTTTGTGCATCTGTTCCATTTGAATCATATTGCCTTACATTAGTTCCAGATGTTTTTCCTCCATCAGCTACATCTAATGCTTTACCAGAATGCGCTGCTGTTATTGAATAATATCCATCTCCTAAATATTTAACTTTAAATCTTTGTTGTCCAACTATTGCATCTTGATATAATTGCAAATTAGCATAACTTTGTGTTGAGCCTCCTGCAATATCAAATACATATTGTGTATTTAAAGATGATTTTATTGTATATGTTCCATCTGATATTGTTTTTTCTGGCTTTGGTGTTTCATTTTTGTCTGGTGTACTACTTGAAACATTTTCAAACTCAAATTTTTGTGCTTTTGTTCCATTTCCAGCATACATCTGTATATTTTTTCCATTGCCAGCACTTCCGCCTTGTACGTCTATGTATAAACCATTATGTTTTGAAATAATAGAATATGTTCCATCGCTGTTTTTAGCAATTATCCATTTTTGTGCATCTGTTCCATTTGATTTAAATTGTTGTACATTTGTTCCTGATTCTTTTCCACCATTTGCTACATCTAATGATTTGTCAGAATGTTCTGCAAATATAGAATAATATCCATCTCCTAAGTATTTAACCTTAAATCTTTGTTGCCATACATTTGAATTTTGATATAATTGTATATTGGCATAATTTTCTTTTGACCCGTCTACAACATCAAAAACATATTTAGTATTTAAAGATGATTTTATTGTATATGTTCCATCAGATAACGTCTTTTCTGGTTTTACTGTTTCATTTTTGTCTGGTGTACTATTTGAAATATTTTCAAATACAAATTTTTGTGCTTTTGTTCCATTTCCAGCATACATTTGTATATTTCTTCCATTTCCAGCTTTGCCATCTTGTACATCTATATATAAACCATTACACTTTGAAACAATAGAGTACGTTCCATCATTGTTTTTAGCAATTATCCATTTTTGTGCATCTGTTCCATTTGAAGCATATTGTCTTACATTAGTTCCTGATGTTTTTCCTCCATCAGCTACGTCTAATGACTTGTTAGAATGTACCGCAAATATAGAATAATATCCATCTCCTAGATATGTAATTTGGAATTTTTGTTGCCATACATTTGCATTTTGATATAGCTGTAAATTTGCATAACTTTCTTTTGAGCCATCTACTATGTCAAATACATATTTTGTGTCTAGTGCTGATTTTATTACATATGTTCCATTTTCTAATGTTTTTGTGTTTTCAACTGCCTTTGTTTCTTTTATATTAAATATAAAAAGTAGAATTAAAAAGGTAATTGAAATATATAATATTTTTTTGATTTTTTTCATATTTTCTCTTCCTTTCATATATTTATTTCATCCTAATTTTATCATATTTTGTAGAATATTTAAACATTTTTAATATTACATTTATGTTACAATTATATTACATAAAACTTTCTTTTTTATTTTCTAAATATTTTCTTTGCAAATTTAAAAAATCTACTATTATATATTTCTTCTAACTTTCTATTTAACTCATGATTTTCAGCATTTACTTTTTCTAATTCAATATTTTTAGCATTCAAACTATCCATCAATTTTCCTGCCTTTTCTTTTTCATTTTCTATTTGAGAAGACAGCCATTGCTTTGCTTCTTCACTTTTAGCATAATTTTCATTTACTTGATTATTAGCCTTCACATACAAATTTTGTAAATCTATAATATATTTAAGAAATTCCGTTGTATATTCATTTTTATTAATTCCTGTATTATTTTTGACAATATAAATAGAATTAGATGAATTTAAATTTTTATAAGCATAATCGTAATTTTCTTTTACAATTTTATCTATGTCATCTTGGTTTAATTTTTCTACTAAATCAACTATTTTTCTTTCTTCAATAGTTTCAAAGTCTATTGCGGCAAAATTTGTATTTGCAACTTTTTCTATAATATCTGGAGTCAAAATACATTTTATTCCATTATAACTACTTATTAATGCAATTTTTTTCATTGCAACCGCTTCTAATATACATCGTCCCATTCCTATAACCATATCATTTTCTGCCATAATTTCAGCAACATTATTTATTTGTCCCAGCATAATAACAGATTTTTTTATATCTTCTATCCATTCTTCTACTTCTTTCCTTTTTTCACCATCTCCTGCTATTGTTAACACTGAATTAGGATGTTTTTCATTATATATTCTAAACAAAGCTATTGCATTTTTTATTGAATCTAATTTTTCGGTGCTAAGCCTACTAATCAACAAAATTTTTTCGATTTTCTCAGGATTTTTTTTACCATTAAAGTTATCAAAATCTATACTGTTTTTTATAACTAAATATTTGTTATCTTGTATATTATACTTTGTTTTATTTTCCTCTTTTACTGCTTCTGTTATTGTTATTATTTTTTGAGCCAACTCAAAATACAAATTAAACATTATATTATAAGAAAGATAATTTTTTTCAAACCAATCATATGTTCCTTTTATTTCTGAGTGAATATATGCAACATATGGCACTTCGCAAAAAACACATGCAGGAAACACTACACTTATGCAATCTATTTGATGAATATTAACTTGTTCAATATTATATTTTTTTATAATATCACATATATGTTGTATTTTAGTAGTATCAACTTCATTTTGAATAATAAATTCAAAATCTATACATATTGCTCCTACTTTTTCAAACTGTTCTTTATAAATCCCATTTTTTGCTACTACCACAACTTTATAGCCTTTTTTTATTAATTGAGTCGTTTGACTTAAAGCTGCTGTTTCAATTCCACCTATACCAAGTTGTTTTAAACATAACATTATTGTTTTCAAACTATTACCTCCTTATTTTTAAATAAAGATTAATATCATATTTTAATATTATTTTTTTCATTAATTGTTTTAAGTTTCTTGCCTTAATATTTTTATATAACTTTCTCTTTTTTAATTCTTGTATATACTTATTTTTATCATTTTCCTTAATCTCATACATCTTTAATATTAAAGCATTTGTATAGAAAATCTTTGCATTTTCTTTGGTTTTTTTATTTAAATTCATTTTGTTAATTTCTATAATTGCATTATCATAGTGTTTTATTACATCATCCATTCTCTTTAGTGTTTTTTTATAATCACTATTTCTAGTTATACTATTTTTTGCTTGAACATAATTATATAAATATTCAGGTAATGATACAAAACTCTTGGCTTTTAATAATACTAATGGTATTAGGCCAAAGTCCTCATGATAAGTTTCTTTAAATTTAAAATTATTTTGTGTAAATAATTCTTTTTTTATAAGATATACACAAGGCGAATCTATTAAAACATCTTCACTAAATAGCCTATTAAATGCTTCTTCTCCAGATATTTTATTAAATATTGGTCCATCTACTTTTTCTAATATTTTTCCTTGTTCATCTACTCTTTGTAATTTAAATTTTATTACATCTATATCCTCATCTATATATGGCTTTAACATTTCTAATGTATTTGTATCTATATAATCATCTGCATCGACAAAAAATATATAATTTGAAGTGGCTTTTTCCAGTCCAAAATTTCTTGTTTTTGCAACACCTTCATTTTTCTTAGAATAATATTTAATAATATTTCCATATTTTTCTATGTATTTTTTTATAATTAATTCAGAATTATCTGTTGAGCCATCATTTATAATTATTATTTCTGTGTTCTTTTGTTTTACCAAAGTTTCTAAACATTTCTCCAATTTTTCTCCTGCATTATATACAGGAACAATTATACTTACTTTGCTCATTTTTTTAATTTCATTCCCTTCAAAATCTCAAAACAATCTTGAAATATTTTATTTTATTTCTTTCTTCTTTTTTGTCAAATACCAAAACAATAAAAAGTGTTTTATTGCATATTTTTTCTTTTTCCAAAGTACACCTTTCATATTTTTATGTAAAATTTCTTTAAAATACATATAATATCCAAAAGGATATTTTTTAAACTGTTCCATTATATTTTTAGAATAGCCCTCATCTTGATATTCACAAATCATAATAGGCTTATTTATGCACACCATATTATATTTCTCGTCCATTTTATGATACATTCGAGCTTCTGTAACAAACTTCTCACCATGTTCTAATTCATGTCTAAACATTTTTCTTATATCAGCATAAAAAACCAAAGCCTTCTCCCCATCTTCTCCTTCTTTAAAGTACAAATCGAACATAGTGGTTTTTTCCTTCTTAAAATCATGTCCCATATTGTTCCCTTTTGTATCATACTTTAAAAAACATAGGCCATAAGCTTCCTTATTTTCATTTGGATATTTTTCATATGCAACTTTTATAGTTTTAAAAGCCTCATCTGTAAAATAGTCATCTGAATCACAATCAACAATCAACTCTCCTGTTGCGTATTCTACCAAATTGTTTATAGCTATCATTTTACCTTGATTTTCTTGTTTAAAATATTTTATATTCACTCTATTTTGTTGTTTAAATTCTTTTACTTTTTCTTCTGTATTATCTGTTGAGCCATCATCCATTATCAGCCATTCAATTTCTATCCCATAATTTGAATTTTTTACTAAACTATTATATAAATTGTCTAGCAAATTTGCTCTATTATATGTTGGGGTTAGTACTGAAATCTTCATATCTATTTTGCTCCTTTTTAATAGTATAATTTCTTATACATTTACAACTATAAAATTCTTTCTACTTTTTCAATAATTTTTGTATTATCATAATTATCTTGAACATGTTGTTCTTCTACTTTTCCTTTTTCTATTATTTTTTTTAGTTCCTCAAACATGCTATTTTCATTATTTTGAATAATAATAGATTGTCCATAATTTTGAACAGCTTCTCTAGCTGCTGTATTTGTTATTATAATTTTTTTATTTAATATTTTTGCTTCTTCTAAAACCATTCCATAACCTTCGAATTTAGATAATAAACAAAAATAGTCTGCATTTTTTATATATGGATATGGGTTTTCTTTTTTTCCTAACAAATGGAATGTACTTTCAACACCATTTTCTTTTATCTTTTCTTCTAATTTTTTCTGTTCTGGTCCTTCACCAACAACATAAAATTCATGCTTATATCCATTTTGTACAAGTTTTGTATGAACTTCAATTAATCTGTCAATTGCTTTTTGTTCTACTAATCTTGCTACAGTTACAAAATTTAAACTTTCATTATTAAATTTCACATCCATATTTTCATTTGCTTTTTGAATTACTAAGTCCTTATTTAAATAATTATATATAACATCTTTTTTTACTGGCTCTAAGTTTTTATTTCTTAGGTCTGGATATTGCTTTTTGAATTTTTTTAGGTTATCTCGACTAACAAAAATAATTTCATCAAATTTTGAATATATTTTTCTGTCTGTATTTCTTTTTATTTCAGCTTTTAATCCATTTCCAAATACTAATGAAATATCATTATGCACCCACGCTATTTTTTTTGTTTTTTTATTTTTCACACTAAATAAACGTGTTATAGGTCCTTCTAAAAAAGCTATTTCTACATCATAATTATCTTTTATATATTTTTTGTAAATATATTTTTTCATTAATAATATTTTTAATGGAATTATTTTTTTCTTTAAATTAGATAAATTGTTATATTTTTCTTTATATAATGTTTTATGCTTTACTTTTGTATATAGTTGTCCTTCTAATTCCCCTTTGCCATATAATGTAAATATTGTAACATCATATTTTTTTGATAGTTCATTTGCTAAATCTACTAGAACTCTCTCTGCTCCTCCGAAGTGTTAAACCTGTTATTCCAAATAATATTTTCTTCATTTTTTTCCTTTCCATTTTTTAATTAGCTATATATACTGATATTAATTTTCCGAACAATCTTTATTTTTAGTTTTATTTTTTCAAATTCTTATTTGTTATAAATAATAATGTACTTATTGATATTATTATTGTTGCTGAAGATAAATTGAAAAATACATAGCCAGATAATAATGACAATGCAAATGCCATTGCTAATCCAAACCATAAAAATATATATTTGCTATCTATCTGTTTCCTATATTTTACACCATAATACAAACTTGCAAACAATATTGCTAAAAATGGTCCCATATATAGTATAAAACCTATTATTCCAAAATTTAAAAGCATAGAAGCAAATTCCATTTCTAATACTAATTCACAAAAGTTTGCTACATAGCCATTTCCAAATAAAATCAAGAAAATATTTTTTTGATTTTTTATTAATACCAAATTATAAATTAGTTGTTGCATTCTTTGGTCATTATTTTTTACTTTCAATTTATTTGCAATATTATACAAATCTAATATTGATTGCTCTTGTGCTTTTGACATATATCCTGGTTGAATTTCATCATTTTCTATTTGTTCTTTTATGTCTAAAATACTTCCTGTAATATGTGCATTTTGTTGACTTGATTCATCAATTATATCTGATTCAATATCTTTTAGATGTTTTCTTCTTTGTAATGTTGTTGAGCCAAATACAATAACTACTAACACTATTGTAGTAACTGATATAAGTCCAATTATCAAAAATCTTTTGTTTATTTTTTTGTTTTTTAATATATTAAATATCACTTCAATTATAATATATAAACTAATTATAAGTATAAAGCCAAATAATCCTGCTCTTGTGCCAATTAATAAACTTAAAAATACTCCAACCATAATTAAAATAGGTATTACTATTATTCTGTATCCTTTTTCTTTTACATATGGTAAATATATAAACATTGTTAAAAGTAATATTGCACTTATACTGTTTCCAGATTCAAACCATCCTTTGTATCCCATCCCCTCAATGTATGTGTGTGAAGATGTTTTGGTTATTATTGATATGTAAATAGAAACTATATATATTCCTGTAGCTATTAAAACACTTTTTCTTAATTTTTCAATATTTTCCTTTTTAAAAATCGTTGTAAATATTATTAAATTGATTATCATAAATGTATAGTTTATGAGATATTGTAATTCATGTGTTTCTGTTCCAAAACTCATTCCTGTTTTTATTTTTGAAAAGATATAGATGTGTATTAATGCATATATAAAATAGACTAGTCCTGTTATTGCTAGTTTTTTCTTGTATTTTTCATCTTTTTTTATAAATAAATATAATATTACTATTGTTGGTATTATTGGTCTTATTATAGTTGCAGGCGATATTTTTGTGTTAAATATATTTCTAAATATAAAACTTGCTATGTCTAGTATTGGACATAAAATTATGAATACACACATTATATCTTCTATTTTTATTTTATTTTTCATTATTATTTTCCTTTTATTTCTTTTATAATTAAAACATGCTTTATTTTTTATATTTTAAAATTTTTATTGTCTGCATACTTTGCATATATACCTAAAATTTTAGTATATATTTTATATGTAAATGCATTAATAGACTTTAAGTACAACCTTCTTTTGCCTTTTTCTTTATTTAAAATTCTATTTTTTTTCCAATTAGGAAAATGTGAATATACATTATTCCAAGTCATATTTAATAACTCTTTTTTCATTTTTTTATCAGTAATTTTTACCATCCTTAAAAGTGAACTACAAAAAACATATCTTGTATATAAATATTCTAATTCTTCAAAATATTCATCATACAAATCATTTTCTTTGTAATATTCAATCACATGTTCTAAAACATCAAATATTTCGGCATTTCTTCTATTTTGCTCATTTGATATTGAGCCTTTTCTTTGGATATAATGCACCATAGGCTTTTTGCAAAAAGATACTTTTTTTAAAAATAGTATTAATTTATATGTAAATTCAACATCCTCATATCTATATCCTTTGGGAAATTGAACTTTAGATTCTATTAGTACTTCTCTTTTTATTAATTTATTCCATGCAACAACTCTTATTTTTTCTAGCATTTCATGCATTCCCTCATATGTTGCACCAATATCCATTCTAGTTTTATTTGGATATTCCCAAATATAATTGCATTCTACCATATCGCTATTTTCTTTTTTTGCAATTTCATACATTTCTTGATACATATTTGTTTCCACATAATCATCTGAATCTAAAAATGCGATATATTCTCCTTTAGCATATGGAATAGCATAGTTTCTAGCATCTGAAAGTCCTCCATTTTCTTTTTCTAAATAGATTATTTTTTGTGGATACTTTTCCTGATATTTTTTTGCTATTTTTTCTGTTCCATCTTTTGAGCCATCATTTACCAATATTATTTCTATGTCTTCTAAAGTTTGATTTACTAACGATTCTAAGCATTTTGCTATATAATTTTCTACATTATAAAATGGTACAATTATACTTACTTTTGGCATTTTGTTTTCCTTTCGTTTTTTATTTTTGAATAACTATTTAAAACTTTATTTTTTAGTATAAACATATTTATCTTAAAATAAGCTTTCTATTTTTTTAAGTATTTCGTCATTATATCTTTCATAGTCAAATTTTTCTGTTATTTCAAAACCTTCTGTTATAATTTTTTTCATTTTTTCATATATATCTTTTGTATTTTTTTCAGTTACATATCCATATTTATTTTCTACTTCATCATAATCAGAAACTTTTGTTGTTATTATTGGTTTTTGCAATATAAAGCTTTCTAAAAATACTACCGGATATCCCTCATAGTCTGATGTTAAGACTACACAATCTGACATTTTAAAATATGGATATGGGTTTTGTTTTTTTCCTAAAAATATAATGTTTTGTTCTAAATTTTTTTCTTTTACTTGTTTTTTGTATTCTTCTGTTTCTGGCCCTTCACCTATAAAAAGAATTCTAAAGTTTAGATTGTCTTTTTTTAATAAGCTTGCTGCATCAATTAGTCTAGTTAGTTTTTTTTCTTTTTCCACATGTCTTCCAACATTTATAAAAGTTGTCATTTTGCCTTCTTTGTTATATTCAATTTTATTTATCTTTTCAAAATCTGATTCTGATATTTTTTCATCAGAAAGTTTTAGTATTTTCTTTGCATCAATTAAATTATTACACACAATTGTTCTTTTTTTCATATCAGGGAAAACTTTTATAAAGTTCTCCCTTCCATTTTTAGAAACAAATATCATTTTTTTAAATTCATTATATTTTTTTTCGCAAAAAAACTCTTTCATTTTTTGTGTATTTTCATTAAATAATGTTAAATAATCTGAATGTACCCATAAATAGCAATTTTTTGATGCTGTCCTAGCTACAAATGAAGCTGGTAATGAATATGTAGCAAAACTTGCAGAAAAGTCAAATTTGTTTTTATATTTTACTGCAAATTTTATTCTTTTACAGTAATTTATAATCTTTCTTTTTATTATATTCTTACTTTCTGATGGTCTATATTCTATTATTTTTATTTTTGGATTTATTTCTTTTACGAATATCCCTTGCTTTTTTTCTAGTACTATTGTTATATCATATCCTTGTTCTTGTAATTTATTTGCTAGTGTTACTAATGCTTTCTCTATTCCACCAATATCTAATGAATATGCTCCAAATAATAGTTTTTTCATATTTCTCCCTTTCCCAAGTATCAATTCAATTGCTTATTATTTACACTTTACTAATTTTATTTATTACTTATTTTACCAATCTCAAAGTTTCTTTTGCAATCATTAATTCCTCATTTGTAGGAATAACATAAACTTTAATTTTTGAATCTGGAGTAGAAACAACTCTTTCTTCTCCTCTCATATTATTAGCGTCAACATCTAATTTAACACCCATAAATTCCAATTTTTCGCAAATACCTTTACGGATATTAATTTGATTTTCGCCAATTCCACCTGTAAATATAATATAATCAATACCATTCATTGCAACCGCATATTTTGCAACATAACTTGCAATTGTGTAATTGAAATTTTCAACTGCTATTCTAGCATCTGATTGTCCTTCATTTGAAGCAATCTCTATTTCTCTGAAATCAGGAACTAAGTTTGACATAGCAGAAAGTCCAGCCTTTTTATTTAATAAGTCTTCCATTTGTGCAGGTGTCAAATTTTCTTTTTTCATTATATATGTTACAACTGATGGGTCTAAATCTCCACTTCTTGTAACCATTGGAACTCCTCCAAGAGGTGTTAATCCCATACTTGTATCTACAGATTTTCCATCTTTTATAGCACATATACTTGATCCTTGTCCTAAATGACATGTTACAATTTTTGTTCCTTCTAATGATTTATTTTCAATTTCTGCAAGTCTTTGTGATACAAACATATGTGATGTTCCATGAAATCCATATTTTCTTACTCCATATTTTTTGTAATATTCATATGGTATTGGATAAATAAATTTATCCTTTGGCATTGTTTGATGGAAAGCTGTATCAAATACACCTACCATAGGCTTACCTGGCATAACTTCTTGACATGCTTTAATTCCTAATATACATGCTGGATTGTGTAAAGGAGCCAAATCTGCATATTCTTCTAAAACTTTCACTACATTGTCATCAATAATAACAGACTCTGCTATCTTTTCTCCACCATGAACTAATCTGTGTCCAATTGCATTTATTTCATCTAAGCTATCTATTACTTTATATTTTGGGTTTGTAAATTGTTTTAATGTAAAATCTATTGCTTCTGAATGATTATAAGCTGGATTTTTTATTTCTATTTTTTGCCCATTTACCTTATGTGTTATAAATGCCTCTGCTTCTCCTATTCTCTCATATTTTCCAGAAGCCATTACTTCCTCTGTTTCCATATTTATTAATTGATATTTTAGTGATGAACTACCACAATTTAATACTAATATTTTCATTTTTAATTTACCTCCTACTTTTTACAAAACACGGGCTGTCCCAACCTCTTGAGTCTTTAACCCTAAAGGGAAGGACTGCCCCTTAATCCCTAAATTCCGTGAATTTAAGGAACGTCCCTCAATCCCTCGGCAAGAACGTCTCTCAATCCCCTTGCTATCATCAATTCCTCATTTGTTGGAACAACATAAATTTTCACTTTAGAGTCTTCTGCTGATATTTCAACTTCTTCGCCTCTTATTTTATTTTTTTCGTCATCTATTTTTACTCCAAAAAATTCTAACTGTTCACATATAGCTTTTCTAGATATTGGGCCTTTTTCACCAACACCTGCAGTAAATGTAAGTACATCAATTCCTCCCATGGCTACTGCACATTTTGCAACATATGATGCTGTTAAATAATGATATATATCCAAAGCCATTTGTGCATGTGTTCCTCCTGCTAATGCTTCGTTTTCAATGTCTCTGAAGTCAACAGATAGCCACCTTGACATTCCATATACTCCTGATTTTTTGTTTAATATGTCTTCAATTTCTTGAGGTGTCAAATTTTCTTTTTTCATTAAATATGTTACAACTGATGGGTCTAGGTCTCCACTTCTTGTTCCCATTGGTATTCCTCCAAGTGGTGTAAGTCCCATACTTGTTTCTACTGATTTGCCGTTTTGAATTGCACACACACTTGCCCCTTGCCCTAAATGGCAGTTTACTATTTTTATGTCTTTAATGTCTTTTCCCATTATTTCTGCAACTCTATATGCAACATATTCATGTGATGTTCCATGTGCACCATATTTTCTAATACCATATTTTTTATAATATTCATATGGTATAGGATAGATATATCTTTCTTTTGGAATTGATTGATGAAATGCTGTGTCAAATACTGCGACCATTGGAATGTTTGGTACTATTTTTTTACATGCATTTATTCCTAAAACAGCTGCAGGGTTATGTAATGGTGCTAAATCACTACATTTTTCTATTTCAGATATAACATCATCTGTAATAAGAACTGGTTGAGAATATTTTTCTCCTCCTTGTACAACTCTATGGCCAATTCCGCCTAATTCATCTAAGCTTTTAATTACACCATAGTGGTCATTTGTAAGTCTTGTAAATACAAATTTTAAAGCTTGTTCATGATTTTTTACATGTTTTTCAAATTTATGTTTTATTCCATTTACTTTGTGTGTCAAAAATGAATTTTGTTGTCCTATTCTTTCAAAATATCCTTTTACTAACATTTCTTCTGTGTCCATATCTATTACTTGATATTTTAATGATGAACTTCCTGAATTCAAAACTAGTACTTTCATATATGACCTCCTTTTATTTTTTGTTTTTTATTTCTATTATTTTTGTGCTTGGACTGCTGTTATTGCAATAACACCTGCTATGTCTTGATAGCTACATCCTCTTGATAAGTCATTTACAGGTTTTGCAATGCCTTGGCATAATGGTCCATATGCCTCAGCTTTTGCAAGTCTTTGAACTAATTTATATCCAATATTTCCGGCATTTAAATCAGGGAAAATCAATACATTAGCTTCTCCTGCAACTTGGCTTCCTGGTGCTTTTGACTTTGCTACTTCTGGTATTATTGCCGCATCTAATTGTAATTCCCCATCTACTTTTAAATTTGGAGCTTTTTCTTTTACCAATTTTGTAGCTTCTATAACTTTTTGTGTTAATTCTGATTTTGCACTTCCCATTGTTGAATAAGAAAGCATTGCAACTTTTGGCTCTTGACCAACTAATTGTTCAAAACTTTTACTAGAAGATATTGCTATTTCTGATAATTCATCTTGATTAGGATTTGCATTTAAACCTGAGTCTCCAAAAATAAATGTTCCATTTGCTCCATATTTACAATATGGTACAACCATAACAAAAAAAGCTGAAACTAGTTTAGTATCTGTTGCAGTTTTTAAAATTTGAAGTGCTGGCCTTAATGTATCTGAAGTAGAATGTGCTGCACCTGAAACTAATCCATCTGCTTTTGTTCCTTCATCTTTTACCATCAACATCCCAAAATATACTGGGTCTAATGTAATTTGTTTTGCTTGTTCTAATGTCATTCCTTTGTGTTTTCTTAATTCATGCAATAAATTTGCATATTTTTCATAGTTCACAGATGTTTGTGGTTCTACTATTATTGCTCCTTCTATATTTATATTATTTGTTTTTGCTTGTTCTTTTATTTTGTTTTCATTTCCTACTAAAATAATATTTGCATATTTTTCTTTTAGTGCTATTTCTGTTGCTTTTAGTGTTCTTATATCATCTGCTTCTGGTAACACTATTGTTTTTATTTCTTGTCTTGCTCTTTGTTTTATTGTTTCTATAAAATTCATTTTTTCTTTCCTTTCTTTTTTCTTATTATACCTATAAATGATAAAAAGTACAAGTCTTTTTACAAAACTTGTACCTTTTTCTGTCACTAAAATATATTTTTAATCTTCCTCTTTTTCCTCTATATTTGTAAAATATCCTGGATTATCTGCAGTACTTATTCTAGCATATGAACTTCCCATTTGTGTATAAGAAAATTTTGTTTCATTTTCTCCATATCCACCAACTAAAAACCCATCATTTTGAAATACTAAAATACCATCTGCAGCATTTTCAAAGCCACTATCTTCTGAAACATAAATACGTTGTAATTTAGGGCACTTACCAAACATATAATTTATTGTTGCTCCACTCTTTACTTTAAAAGTAGATATGTCTAAATAAACCTGATCCATAATCTATGCTGTAAATACCAAATACAGCATAGTTATCGCCTTCATAAGAAGTTTCTAAATCAATACAACGAGATGACAAATAACTCTGTCCGTCATAAAACATATCATAATATGTACTATTATAAAAATCTTCTCCATCTAAGTATTTACTCCAATATGTTGCTTTTACTTCTAATGAATCTGCTTGTATATTTTCTGTTTGATTTACTATATTTTCTTGTTCACTTATATCTAGTTTATTCCCATCTTTCCCATTGACTTTTTGACCTTTTTCCTCTAGTAATATACTTGGATAATACTTTTCTCCTGGCAGTGTAACAGTTTTACCATAATTAGAATTTATGCTTTTGTAATCTGTTTTCATCTTTTCTTGTATATCTTCTATTTTTAAATTTTGCACATTACTTGCTAATTTCTTATTGGTATATAATATTTTACATGCATCATCCAATATTTTTACTGCATTATTATATCCATTATAATTAGCAAATGCTATATGTGAAGAATTATAAAAATCCGTAGCTGAAGCAGATGACCCAGAACTTTTTTCACTTATTAATCTTAATTGTCCATCCTTTACATCTAAAACTCTCCAATTCAAATTATCTTGAGATATGTGTGTATCATATTTTGCTGCCACTTTCCCTGAACCAGAATAAGTATATGCTTCATCTAAGATTTCATCTGTTGACACTACATCTGGAATATATTTAACATAATCTCCCACATGTAATTTTCCTTCTACAGTTCCTGTTTCATCAAACATATCTGCCAATGGTGAATTAGTCACCCCTGAATTTCCGCTATTTCCTCCATTTGAACCTGTTCCATATTTGTTTAACTTTTTTGTTGTCTTTTACATTATAAGTTATTGTGACATTAAATGTCAATACATTTTTCTTTGATTTTATGAAATAATTTATTAGAAATTTTTAAAGATTAGGGTGAATTTAAATGATAAAAGAAAAAAGAAAATTGAAAAAATTAACTCAGGAAGAAATGTCAGAAAAGTTAGGAATTTCTTTGAGACAATACGGTAAGAATAGATAATGAAAAGTCTTTACCAAGAAAAGACATATTAAAGAAACTTATTGTTGAGTTGGAGTTAACTAATGAGGAAATAGGAGAATATGTTAAAAACATTGCCGAAAATTCTGCATAAAATCAATAAATATTTTTGTTAATGTATAAATTAACTTTATGCCGTTTTACAAAAAAATAGCCATTATACAATGGCTGTTTTTATTTACTAGAAATATGTATATTTTCCACCTTAGCTCCTAATTCCCTAGAAACAATATTTTGAATTTGTGCAACCTTTTCTGTGGTAAGTTCATCATCCTTCACCACAACACTAACACTATCACCATTCACAAAAATAACACTATTTTCAAAGCCCTTTGTCTTAATCAAATTTTCACAAATCATAATACTATTTTTAGTATCATTAATCTTCTTAATTTCCTCAGTAGCAGACTGTTTCTGTGTTTCTAACGAATTACTACTATTCAAAATATTCTCATAAGTTTCTAGCATTTGAGAATACATTGTATCTCTTTCCAACTTAGAAGAAGAAAAATAATCATCATCACTTTTAGTCTTTCCACTAGTCTCCACAGTCGTATTTTCAGATACTATATTGGTATTAGCAATTTCAGAATTTGTTGTTTCCACATTATCATTTGAATTTGTCTCAACCAAATTTTCTTCTATAACATTACTGCTAACCAATTGTGCATCACCTATATTAGCCATTTTATCAAGTTCTTCTTCTGAACTTGCTGTTTGCACAGCACTTTTAAAATCTCCATTTGCAGTAAAATTTAAATACCCAGCAACTACTAGCATTAAAGCACTAACATAAATAACTATTTGATTTTTTTTCAAAAATTTCATATTTATTCCACCTTTCAATAACAATTTTAATTAGCTTGAAAAACCTGAATTTTATGTGTAGCAAGTCCTGTAGCTGCTTCTACCGCTTGGATAATACTAGTTTTCACATTAATATCAGAGGCACCTTTTGCTGTAATAATAGCTCCTTCTATTTTAGGCTCAACCGTCTTTTGAATAATAGGTGTTTTTGTCCCATTTTGTTCCTGATATACAACCTCTTTTTGTGAATCTGTTTGTTCTGTCTTCTTTACTCCACCAGATTTGTCATTTTCCTCTGTTGTAGTTGTCTTAGAATTTTCATTATACATAGCAACCGTTTCCAAAGACTCAGAATAATTAATAAAAACCTTTACATCACCCACACCATCAATATTGGCTAAAATAGACTCAAGTCTTTGCTCTAAATTATCTGAACTGTTAGTTTGATTTGCCTCAACATTATTTTGAGTAGTTTGTGTTGTTGCTAACTGTTTCCCAGCTGAATTAGTGGTATTTTTGCTTGAACTTTTTCCATCATTCCAAACATAATTTATTATTACAATTGTAATTATCAAAAGTACTACTATAAAAACCATATTTTCTATTTTTTTATTGTTCCCCTGTTTTTCATCATTCCCAATAAACTTTTTCAATTTATCTTTAAACATTTTTCACTCACCCCATATTCACTCATTAAAAATTTTTCTATTTTTTTAATATCTGTTTCTTTTAAGTTATCTTCAGACTGTACTTTAATTTTTAATAACTCTATTCCAGAATCTTCACTAGACACATGAGCATTTACACTACATTCATCAACAGTATACCCCTCCTCTTCCAGTTTTTGAATAACATCATCTTTTAGCCTTTGCTCATATATTTCATCTAACCTTTTATCCATAGAATTTTGATTAACACTTTCACTTGTTTCCACAGAATATTGGCTATATAAATTCTCTACATCAAATTTAAGTTCATCTCTATTTTCCACAAAAGGCGCTATTATACTAAACATTATGTACAACCCCATAACAACTTTTACATATTTTTTTGTTTTATTATTCGGAAGTAACATTTCTAATATAGAAACAACTATCAATGCTAAACATAGATTTTTAACCCATGAACTCAAAAAATTAATCACATTAATCACTTCCTTTTTACTTTCATTTTATGTTTCATCTTCAATTAGGAACTTTTTAAATTTTCACCTAAACATCATACCTGAATTAGACATTTTGACCAACAAACTCATTCCAATAATAACCATAACAGAAATTGTAACAACAATGGCTAATAATAATTTAAAAATATCTGCAATCTCATCAAGTAACTTAACAATTTTTGCATCAGCAACTACTTCACTTATGCTTGCCACTATTTTATAAGAAACCGTCATAACTGCAAGTTTTAAAATTGGCATAATACATATCCCAATAATAATTATTACACCCACAAAGCCAACCGCATTTTTTAAAATAAGTCCACATCCCAGGACACTATCAACAACATCTCCCAAAATTTTACCTACAACCGGCACCGCTGAACTAACAATTGCTTTTGCAGTTTTTGCAGTAATTCCATCAACAGAGCTTGCTAATGTTCCTTCCAAAGAAACAACTCCTACAAAGATTGTTAGTATTGTTCCCAAAAACCATACAGTTGAAGATTTTAAGAACTTTGATATTCGACCTATTTCAACTTTATCTGATATTTTTGAGATTATACTAATGGCTGTTATAATTAAAATTAATGGTACTAACACATTTTGTATTAAATTGCCTATAAAGTTTATCATAAATAAAATTATTGGCTCCAATATACTAGTTGTTGTTATACTTCCTGTATACAACATCAGAGAAATTAATACTGGTATAAGTGTATTCATAAAGCCTATCAAATTTGTTGTTGTATCTTTTACCAAATTTATTATATCGGAAAAATTTGACATTACAATTGTCACTATTGCTATATATTGCACATAATAAATTAGCTTTGATATACTGTCATTTTCAAGGCTTTCGCTTATTGATTTTAAAATGCTGTGTATTATTATAATTGCTAATATACATGCTAAACTTTTTAAGCCTGTCTTTACTTCACTTCCTAATTTATTTAGTATTTTTTTGTATATAACCGTATTATCAACTTCGCCTTTTATTGCTGAATCTAATATGCCCTGTATATCTATATCTTCAAAAAAACTTCCTGTATATTGTTTTGAATTTTGTATAAATGAGTTTATTCCAAAGGTTTCCTCTTGTGTGTTAATTTCATTTTCATCTATTTCTGTATTTTTATCTTCATTTGAAATTGTTTTTACATCTGCAATTTTATTTGTATAAGTTATATCCATACTAGTAGTTGCACTATATGATGTTTGGGCTTTTAAAATAACTGTTATAATAATTATAATTGCAATAAATATCTTCTTTTGTATATTCACATTTCATAGTCCTCCTTTAACTTGTACTTTTATTGTTATAATTTATATGTTGGCATTTTTTAGGGTAATATTTTTAATATTATTTCTAACAAACTTGAAATTATTGGAATTGACATAGAAATAATAATAATTTTACTACCAATTTCAATTTTGCTTCCTATAGCGGCTTCGCCAGAATCTTTGCACACACTTACTGCAAATTCAGACAAAAATGCAATTCCAGTGATTTTAATTAATAATGCTATAAACTGTGTATTTATAGAAAATCTGTCTTCTATTGTTTGAATTAAGTTTACTATTCCAGTTAGTCTGTCCATTACTAAAAATAAAATTAGTACTCCTGTTAAAATGCTTATAAAAATTGCATATTCTGGTCTATACTGTTTTAACATTATTATAATTATTAAAGCAATTAAAGCTATTCCAACTATTTTTACAATTTCCATAGCAATTCCTTTCTTTTAAAAAATTCCGATATTGAATTCCGATATTGAAATGTGATTATTATATATTAATATTTAAAGAAAAAGTCCCTATGGAAGACCCGAAGCAGCATTTTTTCTAAAAATATTAATATATAATAATCATAAAAATAACTAAAATGTGGAATTTTTACAAATTGAATAATGTCCTTACTGTATCAAATAACCCACTAATTTCTTTTATAACCATAGTCAAAACAATAACCAAACCTGCCAATGTAGTCATCATTGCTTGGTCCTCTCTACCAGCCCTAACTAACACTTGATATAAAACTGCCACCAAAATTCCAATCGCAGCTATTTTAAACAATAAATCTATACTCATATAAACAAATCTCCTTATTTCCAATTTTTAATATAAAAATCACTTGTGTATACTACTCAAATTACCTCAACCTATTAATTTTGCAACTATATCAATATTATAACAATTGCCATCCCTATACTCATTCCCAGTTTTTTATACAATTTTTCATTTTTATTTTTCTCCTCTTGTGCTTGTCTAATTTGCTCATCCAAAAAAGTTTCTGTAACCTCAATCTGACTAAGTTGTCCTTCTACATCAGTTATCCCGCAATAATTTTGAAATAGTTTTTATTGCATTTTTATCTTCTACTTTTAAATATCCATTATATTCGTCTACGGCTTTTTCCCATGCCACTCCAGCAGATTCAGTTTGCATTTTTTCTATTATATTTGTAAATAGTTCTGATATATTTTTGCTTGAGTTTTCTTTTATCTGTTCAAATATTTCAGGTATTGGCTCATATGTAAATTTTATTTTTGATTTTAATATATTTAAAGTATTTTTTAATTCTTCTAGCTCGTCTACTCTGAATTTATATTTTTGTGATATGCTTCTTCCTATTGTGGCTACTCCAAGAAATACAAAAAAGAGCATACAATATTTAATAATTTGCATTTTTTCTCCTTCCTTCCAATGTATACATTTTTCTTTGCATTTTATTTTTACTATTATATGCTTACTTTTTTATTTTAGAACAGTTAACTACAAAAATTAACATTGCAAACATTTATTTTATATGCTATACTTTTAAGTATAAAAATTAGTTATAAAATAGGAGGCTTTAAAATGTTTAAATTACATTCAGATTATAAACCCACAGGTGACCAACCTAAAGCAATAGAATATCTATCAAAAGGTATAGAACAAGGAAAAAAATTTCAAACATTATTAGGAGTAACAGGCTCAGGAAAGACATTTACAATGGCAAACATCATAAACAAAGTTCAAAAACCAACACTAGTCCTAGCCCATAACAAAACATTAGCAGGGCAATTATATTCAGAATTTAAAGAATTCTTTCCAGAAAATAATGTTGAATACTTTGTATCTTATTACGACTATTATCAGCCAGAAAGCTACATTCCAGCTTCTGACACATATATTGAAAAAGATGCATCTATAAATGATGAAATTGACAAACTTCGCCACTCTGCAACAGCATCATTATTTGAAACAAGGGATGTTATAATTGTTGCTTCTGTTTCATGTATTTACGGTTTAGGTGACCCTATAGATTATGAACATATGATAGTTTCTTTACGTCCTGGTATGCAAAAATCTAGAGAAGAAGTTATGAAAAAACTAGTAAATATGCAATATTCAAGAAATGAAATTGATTTTAAAAGAGGTACTTTTAGAGCTAAAGGTGATATTTTGGAAATTTATCCATCTGGCCAAAGTGAATCTGCAATAAGAGTGGAATTTTGGGGTGATGAAATTGAAAAAATTCATGAAATAAACCCTTTAACCGGTAAAAATGTAGCAGAAAGAGCCCATGTTATGATATTCCCTAACTCCCACTATGTTACAACTTCTGATAAAATGGAGCGTGCTCTAGTTACAATTAATGAAGAATTGCAAGAAAGAATTAAATATTTTAAAGATAATAATAAATTAATTGAAGCTCAAAGAATTGATGAAAGAACAAATTTTGATATGGAAATGATGAAAGAAACTGGCTTTTGCCAAGGCATTGAAAACTATTCAAGGCACATAAGTGGTAGACCTGCAGGCTCTCCTCCATTCACCTTGTTTGATTATATGCCTAAAGATTTTCTTTTATTAATAGACGAATCACATGCTACAATACCTCAAGTTAGAGCTATGTATAATGGTGACCGTGCTCGTAAAGATTCTTTAGTTAATTATGGTTTCAGACTTCCATCTGCATATGACAACAGACCTTTGAAATTTGAAGAATTTGAACAAAGAATTAATCAAGTTGTTTTTGTTAGTGCAACACCTGCAGATTATGAAAAAGAGCATAGCAAAGATAATGTTGTTGAACAAATTATTAGACCTACTGGTCTTTTAGACCCTAAAATTGAAGTTAAACCTGTCACAAATCAAATTGATGATTTAATTGAACAAATTCGTATTAGAGTTGAGAAAAATGAAAGGGTTTTGGTTACTACTCTAACTAAGAAAATGGCTGAAGATTTAACTGCTTACTTGCAAAGCTTGGATATTAAAGTTAATTATATGCATTCAGATATTAAGGCTCTTGAAAGAATGGAAATTATAAGAAATTTGCGTTTAGGTGAGTTCGATGTTTTAGTTGGTATAAATCTTTTAAGAGAGGGACTTGATATACCTGAAGTTTCTTTAGTTGCAATTTTAGATGCTGATAAAGAAGGTTTTTTACGTTCTGAACGTTCTTTAATTCAAACTATAGGACGTGCCGCTAGAAATACTGATGGTACTGTTATTATGTATGCTGATGAACTTACTGATTCCATGGAAAAGGCTATTTCTGAGACTAATAGAAGACGTCACATTCAAGAGCAATATAATATTGACCATGGTATTACTCCACAAACTATTAAGAAGTCTATCAGGGATAATATTAGTATTACTAAACAAGAGGATATTGGGGTTGAGTTTAAGATGGAAAGTGCTGATGATATTAAAAATACTATTGCTGAGTTGACTGATGAAATGCTTAAGTTTGCTGCTTCTATGGAATTTGAGAAGGCTGCTGAAGTTAGAGATAAAATTAAGGAATTGGAAAAATTATTATAATATTCTAAAAAGGGGCCGTCAGTCTGACGGTCCCCTCTTAGCTGTTACTTCCTTAATATCACTTCCACCTGACTTGGTGAAAGTTCTTTCATTTCAATTTGGACTGGCAAATCTCGCTGATAGATAAGCCGTTCTAACTTTGTAAACTCCTTTTTGTACAAAGTCATTTTCATTTCTGGACGATCATTATCCAAAAATTCTACTAGCCTCCGATAATTTTTCTCACTTCTGCTTGTCCATTCTACCATGCTTTTCCTCCTTGAATATAAAAAATTTCCGTAACATAGATTGCCCCCTCACCAATAGAATTCCCTTGATAAGGGGAACGGAGATTATTTATTCGTTTTTGGTTTGCTATTATTGGCAATGATTTTATCCACTACCTCATCAAACTCACTCTTAATATATTCAAGAGTGATTTCCACAAACTTGCAGTTAAATTCCTTTGCAATTTCCTCTTTTATGAATTTAACTATATTATTTTTTTCATTTAGATCAGGCCACCCAAAATCGGATAACTCTAATGTTAACCGTTTTTCATCAGGTCTTTCTCTTTCTGTAATCTCAATTCCTCCACTTGGTAACATTGATGCAAAAAAATTTTTTTTCATCTAAAAATCTCCTTTTTTCTCTGTGCTAATTTTTTTGTTGCCCATTAATTATACCTCAAAATCAACAAAAAGTCAAACTATTTACAGAAAATTTTATGTAGACTTTGCATATAATTATGCTTACATTTCCATTTTCTAATAGTTTGACTTTAATAACTCTATTTACATAGCTCTTCTATATAATTCAATAAAATCTTCTTTGCTTACATCTCTTGGATTTCCTGGTTTACAAGGGTCTTCCATAGCTTTATCTGCAAGCATTTCAAAATCTTCTTCTTTAGCACCATAATCTTTAATAGTTTGAGTAATACCTACTGCTTTAGAAAGTTCACTAATCATCCATACAAATGTATTAATAACATCTTGGTCATTTAAGTGAGCTGCATCTGGTCTACCAATTTCACATAAAATTTCTCTAAATCTTTGAGCTGTTTCTGGACTTTCTCCATTAAATCTCATAACTGTTGGTAAAAGCATAGCATTTGCAATTCCGTGTGGTGTATCATATACAGCACCTAATTGATGTGCCATTGAATGAACTATTCCAAGGCCAACATTTGAAAATCCCATACCTGCAATGTATTGAGCCATACCCATCATTTCAACTGCTTTAGGGTCTTTATCATTTACAGCTGCTGGTAAATATTTAAATATCAATTTTATAGCTTTCATATGGAACATATCTGACATTTCATTATGAGCTTTTGTAATATATCCTTCTACTGCATGTGTTAAAGCATCCATTCCTGTTGCTGCTGCAAGTGATTTTGGCATTGATGCCATTAATTCAGAATCTATTATTGCTACAATTGGAATATCATTAGGGTCTACACATACCATTTTTATTTTTCTTTCTTCATCTGTTATTACATAATTTATTGTAACTTCTGATGCAGTTCCTGCTGTTGTTGGTAATGCTATCATTGGCATTCCCTTATTAACTGTATTTGACACTCCATTAAGAGATTTGATGTCTGCTCTATCTGGGTTTGTCATTACTATTGAAATTCCTTTTGCTGTATCCATACTTGAGCCACCACCTACTGCTACAATTACGTCTGCTCCAGATTCTTTGCATGCTGCAACTCCATCTGTTACATTTTTAATTGTTGGGTTTGGTTTGATTTCATCATATAATGAATACTCAATACCTGCATCTGTTAATATTTTTTCTACTTTTGCAGTAACTCCAGCTTCTACTAGTGGTTTGTCTGTTACTAAAAATACTTTGTTAAATTTTCCTTTTTTAATTTCTTCTGCTAGTACCTCTCTTGCATTGTTTCCAAAATATGATGTTTCATTTAAGACAAATCTTATTGCCATTTTAAATTCCTCCTTCGTAATTTTATTCTAAAATGATTATATCAATAATGTTTTTTTTATACAATAGTTTTTACACAATTTTCACAATTATCTCAAAATTGCCGTTACAATTCACATTTGTTTTTTTCTTGATGATTATTTTTTTAAGAAAAAGGATTGTCCCTTAATCCCTTTTTGCAGGGATTTTAAGGAACGTCCCTCAGTCCCTCAGTCCCTCAGTCACCTAAATTGATTCCTACACTTCTTGCTGTTTTTACCAAATCATCATCCATTGTAACTTTTCTTTGATTACTTACAGCTGTATTTCCAGAAACAGCACCGATTTCTTTATTTTGGCCAACAACATCTTCCAATGATGCATAATCTATTTTTCCATTTTTAATAACAACTAAGTTTCCAAACTTTCCTTCAATAGCCATTCTCATTGCAGCAGTACCATATTTTGTTGATAAAACTCTATCAAATGCTGTAGGTGTTCCTCCTCTTTGCATATAACCAAGTGTAGTATTTCTAGCTTCTAAGCCTGTTAATTCTTGTAATTGTTTTGCAACTTTTTCACCAACTCCACCAAGTTTAGTGTTGTCAACACCTTTTCCATTGTCTCTTACATTTTCAACTGTAATTTCTCCATCTTTTGGTTTAGCACCTTCAGCAACAACAACAACATCAAAATTCTTGCCTCTTTTTTGTCTATTTCTAATTTTTTCTGCAACTCTATTTATATCATATGGAATTTCTGGTATCAAAGCAACATCTGCTCCACCTGCAATTGCAGCTTCCAAAGCTATCCATCCTGCATATCTTCCCATTACCTCCAATACCATGATTCTATGATGTGTTTCACCAGTTGTATGAAGTCTATCAATTGCTTCCATTGCAACAGATACAGCTGTATTATATCCAAAAGTAATTTCTGTACAAGCAACATCATTATCAATTGTTTTTGGAACGCCTATTACATTTACACCCTTTGTTGCAAAATCTCTAGCTGATTTTTGTGTACCATCTCCTCCTAATGTAAATATACAGTCAAATTCATCTTTTTTAATGTTTTCAACACATACATCAGACAAGTCTTTATACTTTACTGTTCCATCTTCTTTTACAATTTTATAGTTGAATACATTTGCATTAGTTGAAGAACCTATTATTGAACCACCTTTTGGTAGTATTCCCTCTGCATTTCCATCTTCTGCTGTACTTAATCTTTCATATTCATTTTTTAATAGTCCATTATATCCGTCTATAAAGCCGTAGCATTCTATATCATGATTTTCTGCCGTTTTTACAATTCCTCTTATTACAGCATTAAACCCTGCTACGTCTCCTCCATTTGCTAATATTGCTACTTTTTTAATCATTTTTAATTCCTCCCATTCTACTTTGCCGGAATTTAGAGCTGTAAACTCTTAATCCCTATTTTATCCTAAAAGACTTTTTATCTCTTCATCATTTTTAAGTTCTTTTGTTAAAAATTGAAAAGCTCTTTTATCTTGTTTTACTGCAATTTCTGCAATTTCTTTGTCATTTCTTAATCTATAACTTGCAAATTTCACAATCAATCCCTTATTACTAACTGCTGCTTTTACAACTTCTTTATCATCTCTTAATTTTTCACTTGCAAAATATA
This sequence comes from uncultured Clostridia bacterium, assembly GCA_934132805.1. GTDB lineage: Bacteria > Bacillota > Clostridia > TANB77 > CAG-508 > CAG-269. The sequence continues at coordinate 51,808 of CAKPAB010000001.1, forward strand.
ATGTTTGTCCATATGTTTTTACACTTGCCATTATTACATCTTTATCCGCTTTTAATCTATCTGAAGCATAACAAGCAGTCCATGGTGCACCGCTTTATTGCCAGTAACATCATTTCTTTATTATCTTTCAAACGATTAGATACAAATTCCATTGCTTCTCCATCTTGTTCAAGTGCTGCTTTTACAACTTCTTCGTCGTCATGAAATTCTAATGCTGCAAATTCTAAAAGTTTTCCATTTTCTTTTACAGCTTGCATGACATATTCCTTGTTGTCGCAATTCTTCTTCATTTCTGTTACATCTGGATCTTCCATTTTAAACTTCGTCCCTTTCATTATATTTTAACTCATCATCATTCATTTTTTAAAGTTCTCTCTAGGTGGTTTTAGTTTATTTACTTATTTATTTTTTTTTGCAATTAATGCTTTTATATTTATTCCTTGCTCTGAAAACATTTTTTCATGTTCTGTTTCTATATTGTGTTCAAAAATTGATTCTTTATGCAAATTATAAGTTTTTGCAATTATTTTAAAACCACTTTCCTCAAAATAAATTAAGCTTGAATTAAACAAATCATCATCATCAGTTTTAAAATATATTTCTCCATTTGCTGATAAGAATTGCTTATATTTTTCAAGTTGTCTTGTATGTGTAAGTCTTTTTTTTCTATGTTTTCCTTTTGGCCATGGATTACAAAAATTGATATAAATTCTTTGTATATCATCATTTTGGTCTAATATCATGGATATTCTTTCTATATCAAATCTTGTTAATAATACATTGTTAATTTCTATGTTTTTTTCTTTATATACTTGTTCTATATTTCTTTTTGCAAGTCCTAACATTGCATCAACCAAGTCTATTGCTATATAGTTAATATTCAAATTACTTGATGCTAAATTTGATATAAATTGTCCTTTGCCACATCCTAATTCCAGATGTATGGGCTTATTGGGGTCTTTAAAGCTTTCTTTCCATTTTCCTTTGTGCTCTTCTGGGTTGTCTATATAAAATTTACTTGCTTCTAGTTCTGGTCTTGCCCATTTCTTGTATCTTATTCTCATGTTTCTTCGTCCTTCCTAAAATATGCACTAAATTGAAAAGTTTTATGCTAATTTTCGATTTTGCTATATTTTGTATTTTCTTATAGAATTATATACATTTTTTTGTTAATTGTAAAGTTTTTTTAAAAAATATGATATAATATTCATATCAAATGTTAGAGTTCACAGTCCATAAAATTATTGTTTGTGAACAGTAACTATCAAATCGGAGGATAATATATGGAAATAAAATATGAAATAAAAAATACAAACCAAACAATAAATAACATATTACAAAATGAATTAAAAATTTCAACAAGATTATTATATAAATTAATAAAATTAAGCAAAATCACTATAAACAACACAAAATGTGACACACGTAAAAAAGCTAATATCGGAGACATCTTAGCCATCAATTTCGACTATGAAGAAGATAATTCAAACATCGTTCCAACTGAAATAAAATTAAATATCATCTATGAAGATAATTGGTTACTAATCCTTAATAAACCAGCTGGAATTGCAACACATCCATCAGCTTTACACTATTCAGATTCATTATGCAATGGTGTAAGATTTTATTTTGATAAAATAGGCCTACGCAAAAAAATCAGACCTGTTAATAGACTAGATTTAAATACATCTGGCTTAATTGTTTTTGCCAAATGTGAATACATTCAAGAATGTTTAATTAACCAAATGAAAAATAATCAATTCAAAAAAGAATATTTGGCTGTTTGTAATGGCATTTTTAATGAAAAATCTGGTACTATAAATTTGCCTATTTCTAGGAAAGAAAATAGTATTATAGAAAGATGCATCTCTTTAAATGGGCAAACTTCTATAACTCATTATACGGTTTTAAAAGAGTTTAATAATTATTCTTTAGTTAAATGTATGTTAGAAACTGGTAGAACTCATCAAATTAGAGTTCACATGTCTGCTATTGGTCATCCTTTGATTGGCGATAGTTTATATGGCTCTATTTCTGATTTAATTGATAGACAGGCTTTACATTGTTATAATTTACAGTTTGTTCATCCTGTTTATAATAATACTTTGAATTTTTATGGTGATTTACCTTTTGATTTTAAAATATTCATTTTCATCATTTAAAATATGGTAATATTTGGTAATCTGTATAGTTATCCTCTTTTGTGCTCTTTTTTTAATATCTTATCCACAGGTGTAATGCACTTTTATTAAAAAGTGTAATATTTTTGTTTTATGTAAATAAGCTTTTCTACTTTTTTTATTTTTTTACACAGAAAAAAATTGTATGCATTTAACATATATTTTATATATTAAATGCATACATAATTATATCCACTCTTTATATTTTTTGATATACACTCTTTTTGCAAAAGAGGCAATAATGCAATACAAAAATGTAACAACAAAAATCATAAACAAATATTTTGCACCAATAGGTACTAGTCCAATAGAATTACCTAAAGTTGTAAATGGTACCGCAATTCCAACTAATATCAATAAAATTGATGATATATATACGTACTTATGAGCATTACTTTGTACAAATGGAACTTTTGCAGTTCTTATTATATGCATTCCTACTAAGTTTGAAACTATACTATAAGTAAACCAAATAGTTTGAAAATGTGATACATCTCTTAATTTAAACACAAACCATAATGTTAAAAATACAACAATATCGAATGCTGAACTTACAGGTCCCATAAATAACATAAATCTTTTTAAACTTTTAATATCTAGTTTCTTTGGCCTTTCTAATGACTCCTTATCAACATTGTCAAATGGCAATGTCATTTGTCCAAAGTCGTATATCAAGCCTTCAACTAATAATTGAATTGGTGTTTCTGGTAAAAATGGCAAAAATATACTTGCTACAATGACAGATACAACTTCTCCAAAGTTAAAACTTGTTGCCATTTTTATATATTTCATTAAGTTTACAAATGTACGTCTTCCGCTCTTCAACTCCATCTAATAAGACATTTAAATCTTTTTCAAGCAAAATTATGTCTGCTGATTCTTTTGCTATATCAACCGCTGTATCTACCGATACACCTACATCTGAGTTTGTTAATGATGGGCTATCATTTATTCCATCTCCCATATATCCTACTACATTTCCATTTTGTCTTAATAGTCTTACAATTCTGGCTTTTTGTATTGGAGAAAGTTTTGCAAATATGTTTGTTTTCTTTAATAAACGTATTACACCTATGTCAGAAAGTTTTTCAATTTGGCTTCCTAGAACAATATTTTTTGAGTTTATTCCTACTTTTTCACATACACATCTTGTTACATCTGCATTGTCACCTGTAAGAACTATAACTCTAATTCCTGCTTTATTTAGTCTTTTTATAGATTCTTTTGCACTTTCTTTTGGTGGGTCTAAGAATCCTATAAATCCGAGTAGTACCATATTTTTTTCATCTGATACTTCAAAATTTGTTTTGTTTTCCCTATCATTTTTTTGGCAAACCGCAACAACTCTTAACCCTTCTTTGTTTAATTGTTTACTGATTTTTTTGATATTATCTTTAATTTCTTTTGTTATTTTGCTAACTTGTCCTTTATAGTCAACCATAGTACAGATGCTCAATATTTCTTCAACTGCACCTTTTGTAATTAATTGTCTTTTTTCTCCATCTGATACAATAACTGATAAGCGTCTCCTAGAAAAATCAAATGGTATTTCGTCAATTATTTTATATTTTTCTGTAAGTTCCATTAAATTATTTTCAGAAGCTCTTTTTATTACTGCTTCGTCTATGCTTCCTTTTAGTCCTGTTTGAAAATATGAATTTAAAAATGCATGTTTCAAAATTCGGATGTCTTCATCACCATTTATGTCCAAATATCTTTCAAGTACAATTTTATCTTCAGTCAATGTTCCTGTTTTGTCTGTACATAAAATGTTCATTGCTCCAAAATTTTGAATTGAATCAAGTTTTTTTACAATGGTTTTCTTTTTTGACATTCTTATTGCACCTTTTGATAAACTTGATGATAAAATTACTGGCAATAATAATGGTGTTATGCATATTGCTATTGCAACCGCAAATGTAAATGCTGTTACAAATTCGTGTTTTTCAACATTTATAACAAATACTAATGGTATCATAAATAACATAAATTTTATTAGCAATCTACTTATGTTTTCAATTCCTTTTTGAAATGCTGTTTTGTCTTTTCCAGCTGTTATTGTGTGTGCTATTTTTCCAAAATATGTTGAATCTGCTGTTTTTATGACAATTCCTTTTGCTGAGCCTGATATTACATTTGTTCCCATAAAACATATATTATCAAAGTCTGATATATTATCTATTTCAGCTTCTTTGTCTTCTAATTCAGCTGTTTTTTTAACACTATCAGATTCACCTGTTAGAGATGACTGTCCTACATATAAGTCTTTTGCTTCTATTATTCTTAAATCTGCTGGTATCATACTTCCTGCTGATAATACAACAGTATCTCCAATTACTACATTTTTAATTGGAATGTCTAGTTTTTGTCCATTTCTAATTACTGTTGTTTTTGTTGCGACCATTTTCTTTAATTTTTCTGCTGCTTTATTTGACCTAAATTCTTCAAAAAAATCTAGCAATGTGCTTGCTATTACTAATATTGCTATTACTATAATATTTGCATAACTTGGTGTTTCGGGTAAAATTACGTCTGTATAAGTTAATATAAATGCGATTCCAATTAATATGCAGTTAAATGGTGTTACTAGACTTTCCCAAAAATAATTATACCATTTTTTAGATTTTGCTTGCCTTATTTCGTTTGGTCCTAATTTTTGTAATTTTGATTCTGCTTCTTCATTTGTTATTCCATTTTCTGTTATTTTGTATTTTTGTATAAATTCAATTTTGCTCAATTTGCTGTCATTTGCATACATTTTATTAACATCAACATCTTCTTTGGTATTTGCCATTACCAATCACGTTCCTTCCATATATATTTTTTATTGAATTTTCCACAGTCAAAAGTTGTAATTTTTTTCAACACATATATATTATGGCACACTACTTCTCAAAAAATACAATATTATTCTCTTTCAAGCTTTTTTGCACATCAATAACCCTTTGATTTGAAGAGCCCTTCCATTTTAAAGTAGGATTATGTAGTTCATCAACATACTGTCCATCAACTAAAACATCCAAATACTTGCTAACTGGTTTATCCTTTAAATCTTTATCAAATTTAAAACCTGACCATGCCCAAACACTTTTATTAGGATACTTTTCCTTAAATGCTTTTGCTAATTTTGTAGTGTTTTCAATGTTTCTAGGGTGCATTGGCTCTCCTCCTAGAATAGATAAACCTTCAATATTTTCATTATCTGATAACTCTAATATTCTATTTATTGTGTCGTCTGTAAATTCTTTTCCACCTTTAAAATCATGTGTCTCAGGGTTAAAGCAATTTTTACAGTTAAATGCACAACCTTGCATAAATATTGATACTCTTACCCCTGGACCATTTGAAATGTCCATTTTTCTAATTTTATTATATCCCATTTTATATCATCCTTTTTTATAAAATAGAACGATTTCCTTAACAGAATCGTCCTATCTTTTTTATTCATCATCTTTATTATCAATATGTAGAACTCTTTCTTTTATTTCTTCAGTTCTTCCTTTATTCCAGAAATTACTTCCAATATAACCGCAAGTTCTTCTTGCCACGTTTAATGTGTTGTGGTCTCTGTTTCCACAGTTTGGGCAATACCATTCTAGATTGTCATCAATTAAAATTTCTCCATCAAATCCACATTTTTGGCAATAATCTGATTTTGTATTTAATTCTGCATACATAATATTATCATATATAAATTTGATTATCTGAAGAACTACTTCTAAGTTGTCTTGTAAGTTTGGTGTTTCTACATAAGAAATTGCTCCACCTGGACTTAATTCTTGGAATTGACTTTCTAGTTTTAATTTAGAAAATGCGTCTATCTCTTCAAATACTGGTACATGATATGAATTTGTTATATAGTTTTTGTCTGTTATTCCTTTTATAATTCCAAATCTGTCTTTTAAACATTTTGCAAATTTATATGTTGTAGATTCAATTGGTGAGCCATAAACACTGTAGTCAATTTTTTCTTTTTCTTTCCATTCATTACATTTTTCATTTAATTTTTTCATTACTTCTACTGCGAATTCTTTGCCTTCTCCGTTATCTGTATGGCTTTTATCTGTCATATATTTTACACATTCATATAATCCAGCATAACCAAGTGAAATTGTTGAATATCCGTTATGTAATAGCGGATGAATTGGTGCTCCTTTTGGTAATCTTGCAAATGCTCCGTTTTGCCATAAAATTGGTGCTACATCACTTGTTACTTTACTTAGTCTTTCATGTCTTGCTTGTAATGCTCTATGACATAATTCAAGTCTTTCGTCATATATTTTCCAGAATTTATTTTTGTCTTTTCCAGATGTTAATGCAACATCAACTAAATTTATTGTTACAACACCTTGGTTAAATCTACCATAGTATTTTGGTTTGTTTGTTTCTGGGTCTATATATGGTGTTAAGAATGAACGGCATCCCATACATGGGTAACAATGTCCTTCTCCATTTTTATCTACTTTTAGTTCTAACATTTTCTTTTCTGATATATAGTCTGGTACCATTCTTTTTGCTGTACATTTTGCTGCAAGTTGTGTTAAATACCAAAATTTGCTGTTTTCATGTATGTTGTCTTCTTCTAATACATATAATAATTTTGGGAATGCTGGTGTTACATATACACCTTTTTCATTTTTAAATCCTTCTATTCTTTGATTTAAAAATTCTTCTATAATCATTGCCAATTCTTCTTTGTATTCTTCTGTTTCTCCTAAATACATGCACACTGATAAGAATGGTGCTTGTCCATTTGTGTTTGTCATTGAATTAACTTGATAATTGAATGTTTGAACACCATCTGCTACTTCTTTTTTTGTGTCTTGTTTTGCATATTCTTCACATTGTTTTTCTGTTAGTCCTCTATCTTTATATTTTTTGTAATATTTATCATAACTGCTTTTTACAAATGGTGCTAAATGTGATAATGATACTGTTGCTCCACCATATGTTGATGATGTTACTGCTAAAATTATTTGTGTTGCTATTGTACATGCTGTTATAAATCTGTGTGGTTTTTCTATCATAACTCCATTCATAATTGTACCATTTTGTAACATGTCTTCTAAGTTTATAAGTTCACAGTTTGTTAATGCGTTTTGTGCAAAATAGTCTGCATCATGGAAATGAATTATTCCTTCGTCATGTGCTTTTACTATGTCTTCTGGTAATAAAAATCTTCTTGTTATGTCTGTACTTGTTATTCCTGCTAGGTAGTCTCTTTGTGTTGTTACAACTGTTGCATTTTTATTAGAATTCTCGTTGTTCCAATATTCACTTTCACCTTCGATTAATTCTTTTATTGATTGATCTGTTGTATTTGCTTTTCTTACTAATGCTCTTGTGTATCTATATGTGATATATTTTTTTGCTAATTGATATTTTTCTAATGACATTAATTTTTGTTCTATTATGTCTTGTATATCTTCAACTAATATTCTTGATTTTTTTAAGTCTTCAATATAAGTTATTATTTCATCAATGTCAGTTTCTGTTGCTTTATCTTTTTTTGATACTTCTTTATTAGCTTTTTTTATTGCTATTCTTATTTTTTCTGGATTGTAGTCTACTATTGTACCATCTCTTTTTATGATTTTCATTTCCATTTCCTCCCCCTTGTTTAATTATGCACCTATTATATATCATCCGGGAAGTTTTTCTGTTGCAATTGCAACATTTTATGAAAAAGATTTTTTTTTGTTTTTTTGTCGGCTTGGCTCTAAGTCTTTTTCTTTTGTTACATTTGTGTTACATTTTTTGTAACGAATTCTGTAACCTTCTTGTCAAAAGTTGTCAAAAGGGCCGCCCCTTTTTGACAACCCCAAAAATTATTTGCCTCGAAATGGATAAAAAAGTTGTCAATAAGGGGCGGCCCTTTTGACAACTTTTCTTTACCAGAATATTAGGAATGTTAAAAATGTTCCCCAAATTACTTGTTCTCTTGTTAAATCTTTTAACATTTCTGGCATTTCTCCTTCTTCTTTTTCATCTACAAATTTCATTTCATAATAATCTACGTCTTGTACTTTGAAATATTCTTCAAAGTTTCTTGTTTCATCCTCTCTCATTGTAGATATGTCTATGTATTTGCTTCCTAAAAATATATCTCTTTCTGAGTATAAATCTATTCTTAAATATTTATTGGTAATTTTATGTTCTGTACTATTGTATATACTTCCTTTTATTCTTCCATTTATCTTTGTTGCTTGTGCTTGATATACCGTTATTTGAGGTAAGTTATCTTTTCTTCCTATGTTTTGATATGTTGATTCTATGTTTATATTTATTAATAGGCTTGAAAATATATAAAATGCTACTAACCATATTACATATTTTGCCAGTGTTTTCATTCTATCCATTTTTTACTTCTCCTTTTATTTCTTTATGTTGTTATTATAACAGAAAAATATTGGAATTTCAATATTTTTTTAGATTTCAATTTCTTTATCCAAATAAACAGAATAAATATAAACCTTCTCAACCTTTGTACCCAAAGCACTCTCCAAAGCCTGTTTATACAAGTTCAGTTGGCTCTTATACTTTTCAACAAGTTCAAATTCCTTACCCTTTTCAACATAATCAGTCTTATAATCAACCAAAACAATATGCCCATTTTCACTTACAAAATATAAATCTATAATACCTTGAACAAGTATATTTTCCTTTATATCTTCTTCATAAATTTGACTTGCTGGAACATTAATATAAAATGGCTTTTCTTGATAATATTCTTTGGCATTTTTTAATTGTTTCCAAATTTCTGATTTTGTAAATTGTAGTATTTTGTTTGGATTTATTGCTTGGCTTTCTTTTTCTGTTATTATTTGATTTATCTCTAGATTTTGTATTAATGTTTTTATTTTTTCCAAGTCATAATCTTCTTTTGGATTTAATTTTTGTAGGCATAAGTGAATAAGTGTTCCTTTTTGTGCTGATGTTATTTTTGTTTCTTTTTCTTCTCGTAAAAACTTAGGTTTTTCAAAAGTAACATTTGCTGTATCAGTATTGTCATTATTTTCAGTTGTCTTCGTATTCGTGTTTACAGATTCTTCATTCTCTAAACTTTCAAAATCAACACCCAATTGTTTTTGTTTCATTTGCTTGATTTTTGTAACAGAACTTTTTGTTGGAATATCTACAGCCAATTTATCAGGATATTCATATTCAATTATCTCTTTAATTTGATTTGCATCCTTTTTATTAGATTTTTCATTTAACATCTCAATTACATTTTGAGATGTTTTTTCTTGCTCATCTTCCTGTTTTTTATTTTTCAAAATACTACTTGGCTCAATTCTATTCAATTCAAGTAAATTCTCTGTATTGGAATTTTCATACCAATATACAAGTAATATCCAATCTAAATAATCTTTGTATTTTTTAACTAAAATAGGATTTATTTTTCCATCTTTTCTAGCATAAATGTTTTTTTGTTGTTCAATATCTTCTAATTGTTTTGAGTAGTCTTTGGAAATTCCTGTTATTATTAATTTTTCCTTTGCCCTTGTTAAAGCAACATACAAAATTCTCATTTCTTCTGAGATATTTTCATTTCTAATAACATTTTTTATTGCTTCCCTTGTTAAAGTATCATATTGAACTTGTGCATTATAATTAATATATTTTGCACCTATTCCTAGGTCTTGATGCAATAAAACTGGATTTTTTCTTATATCTTGTTCATTGAATTGTTTATTTGTATTTACCAAAAATACAATTGGGAATTCAAGTCCTTTACTTTTGTGAATACTCATTATTCTAATAACATCATCATTTTCTCCTATTATTTTTGCTGAACTTAAATCACCTGAATTGATTTTTAGTTTTTCTATAAAGTTAATAAAATTGTATAGTCCTTTGAAACTTGCAGTCTCATATTTTTTAGCTCTTTCAAATAGCATTTTTAAGTTTGCTTGTCTTAAATTACCATTTGGCATTAGGCCTACATAATTGTAATATCCTGTGTCCGAATAAATTTTCCATATAAATTCGTCTAATGATAAATATTCTTGTTCTTTTCTCCATGTTTCAATTTGATTTAAAAAGCTTTCTATTTTTTCTTTTAATTTTGTATCAACGTTAATCTTGGCTTTCTGCATGCAATTATAGAAATTATCGTGTTTATCTGACAAGCGTATTTCTACAAGTTCATTATCTGTGAATTTTCCTATATTTGACCTTAATACTGTTACAAGAGGAATGTCTTGCATAGGGTTATCAATTATTTTTAATAAACTCATAATTGTTTGAATTTCTATTGAGTCTAGATATTCTTGGTTACTATCTGAAAATACTGGCATATCAAGTTTTATTAGCTCTTGTTCATATATGTTTGCCTTGTCTTTTGTGGATCTTAGCAGAATTGCTATGTCTTTGTATGTTATGTTTCTAAATGTTTCTTTTTTTCTGTCATATACTTGATATTTGCTGTCTATTAATTTTTTGATTTTATTTGCAACATATTTTGCTTCAATTTCAATATTTTCCAGGTGTTCTAATTCATCTACATTTTCCACATCTTCGTCATCAAAATCATCTGAATTTTCATAATATTTATTTGAGTACTCTTGGCTATCTTCTTCGTTTTCTTCCTCTGTTTTTACATCTATTATATCAATTTCTGTTTTTAAATTTTGTTCTATTTTTTTGTAATCTTCTGCACCAAAATTCAAATATTCATCTTCGTTATAGTCAACTTCTCCTAATTTTGTGCTCATAATATTTTCAAAAATCAAATTTGTAAAATCAAGCACATTATCCCTACTCCTAAAGTTCTTGAATAACTGAATTTTTCTTCCAGTGAGACAGTCGGGACAGTCCAAATTTGTCTCACTTTTTGAGTCTTTTTTTGTCAAATTTTGTTTTTCGACATTGTTTGACATATTTATGAGACATTTTTGCACTGTCCCATATGTCTCATATTTTTCTAAAAATAGTTTTGGCATTGCTTGTCTGAATCTGTAAATACTTTGTTTTACATCTCCAACCATAAACATGTTATTTCCTCTAGAAATTGAAGAAAGAATAAATTCTTGCACAAGGTTACTGTCTTGATATTCGTCAATTGCAATTTCTTCGAATTTTTCTGTGTATTTTTTTGCAACTTCTGTTTTTATTATTTTTTCGTGTTTTTGCCCATTTTCATCAGTTGTTGTTTCTACATCTTTTACTAATATATTTAAAGCAAAATGTTCTATGTCCGTAAAATCTACTATGTTTTTTTCTCTTTTTCTTTTTGAAAATATTTCATCAAATTCTATAATCAAATTCTCTAGCTTTTTCAGAATATCATACATATCAAATATATCTTGATTTGACTGTCTTGAATCTGACACAAATATTTTGCCTGCTTTTTTCTTGAATTTATCTTTTACACTATCTCTAATTTTTTTTGCTTCTTCTTTAATTTCTGATTCTACTTTTTTTCTTGACCATGACAAAAATTTTATATTTTGAACTATTTCATATGCTTTATTCCAATCATTTAGGTTTTCTTTCAATGTAGTTAATTGCTTAATGTCCGACTCTATTATTTGTTTAAAAATTTCTAGTTCCTTTTCATATTCCATTCCTTTTACAGTATCTTCAAGTATCACTAAATCATCTGTTAGTTCTTCGTCCATTTCTTCTATCAATACTTTGCCCCAAGGTGTTTGACTAAAATCCTTGTCCAATTCGTCTTTAATGTTAAACATTTCTATTTTCTCATTTAGCCATTTTAATGGATATGGACTTGAGCTTATGTAATTATAAATGTTTAAAATCAAGTCTTTTAAAGGAGTATCATCTCTGTAACTTGTATATGTATTTATAAGTTTTGTAAAATCTTTGTCTTCTGAAAGATATTTATTTTCAAACAATTCATCTAAAATCTCTTGTTTTAAAAGCTCTATCTCTGGTGTATCTGCAATTCTAAAATTAGGTGATACATTTTCTAATTCATAAAAATTGTTTTTTACAACATCTAAACAAAATGAGTCTATTGTACAAATGCTTGCCATGTTTAATAATGTTATTTGTCTTTGTAGATTCTCGTTTTCCGGATCATCATCTAATTTTTTATATATTGCATCTAGTACCCTTTCTCTCATTTCTGATGCAGCTGCATTTGTGAATGTTACAACTAATAATTTGTCTATATCAATATTTTCATTTATTGCTTTGTTTATAATTCTTTCTACTAGCACAGCTGTCTTTCCGGCTTCCTGCTGCAGCAGCTACTAATAAATTTGAATTTTTTTCATATATTGCTTGTTTTTGTTCTTTTGTCCAGTTAGGCATTTTTTATTTCTCCTTCCATGTATTCCTTTTGTCCTTTTGAGAACCGTCCCCAAAAGGACATTTTCTATATCTTCTACAGTCTATTTTTCCATGTAAATATGTTGATAGTTTTTCTCCATTTATCAAGTTTTCTTTTTGTCTTTTAGTTAAATTTTTTATTTGATATTCTAATTTACATGCTAGTGATTTGTCTTTACTTTTCCATGCCGCTTCTAATTTAACAGCATTATGTGATTTTGTATATTTTGCTCCATTTTTACTTTTGGTTTTGTGCTCTTCTAATCTTCTTTCTAGATTATTTGTCATTCCTGTGTAAATTGAATTATCTTCGCATCTTATCATATATGTATAGTACATTTTTCTTTTTTTAGGTGTTTTTATTTACCTTTTATTCCTCCTATGTTTTTCCATATGAATATATCACAAGTTTTGTTTTGTTTCAATACAAAATTAATGATACGCAAAAAGAGAAGTGTATATATGTCAATGATGTGAAACAAATTCTTTCAAATAGTATGATTGAATTCGTTTCATATTTATGCTTTTTTTA
>CAKPAB010000002.1 GCA_934132805.1 uncultured Clostridia bacterium
ACAGTTGAAGCTATAAACCATGCAAAATCAGCAGGAATACCAATTATAGTTGCAATAAACAAAATAGATTTACCAGACGCAAATGTTGATAAAGTAAAACAAGAATTGATGAACTATGAACTAGTACCAGAAGAATGGGGAGGAGACACAATATGTGTACCAATCTCTGCTAGAAATAATGTCAACATAGACCAATTACTAGAAATGGTATTACTAGAAGCAGACGTATTAGAATTAAAAGCAAATCCAAACAAACAAGCAAAAGGTGTTGTAATAGAAGCAAGACTAGACAAAGGAAAAGGAGCAATAGCAACAATGCTTGTACAAAGAGGAAAACTAGACGTAGGAGACACAATAATTGTAGGCTCATCAATTGGTAGAATAAGAGCAATGACAAACGAAAACGGCAAAAAAGTAAAATCAGCAGGACCATCAACACCGGTAGAAATAATGGGATTAACAGAAGTACCAGAAGCTGGAGAAACATTCTATGAAGTAAAAGACGAAAAAACAGCAAAACACCTAATAGAAAAAAGAAAACGTGAAGCTAGAGAAAAAGCATTTGGAGCAACAACAAAAGTTACACTAGACAACTTATTTGAACAAATGGAAGAAGGAAACTTAAAAGTATTAAACTTAATAGTAAAAGCAGATGTACAAGGATCTGTAGAAGCTGTTAAACAATCAATGGAAAAACTACAAAACGAAGAAGTAAGAGTAAAAGTAATCCATGCAGCACCAGGAGCAGTAAACGAATCAGACGTAACACTTGCAAAAGTATCAAATGCAATAATCATAGCATTTAACGTAAGACCAATACCAGCAGCAAAAGAAATGGCAGAAAAAGAAGAAGTACAAATAAAACAATACTCTGTAATCTACCAAGCAATAGAAGAAGTAGAAGCCGCTATGAAGGGAATGCTAGCACCAAAATACGAAGAAAAAGTAATAGGAAATGCAGAAGTAAGACAAACATTTAGAATATCAAATGTAGGAACAATTGCAGGAGCTTATGTTCTATCTGGAAAAGTAGAAAGAAATGCTGGAGTTAGAGTCATAAGAGACAATGTTGTAATTCACGAAGGAAAACTTGCTACATTAAAGAGATTCAAAGACGACGCTAAAGAAGTAACAAAAGGCTTTGAATGTGGTATGCAAATAGAAAACTACAATGATATCAAAGAAGGAGACATCATTGAAGTATACATCATGGAAGAAATTAAGAGATAAGAGGGATTGAGGGACGTTCCTTTTTCTCCCTTTTTGAAGGGATTAAGGGACATTCCTTGAGATTACGGAGCAACAAAACTCTAAATCTTGCTAAAATTTATATAACAAGGATGTGAAATAAGATGACAAATAAACATCAAATTCAAAAAGATTTTTATACAAAAATGAGTGGATGGAAAGAAAGCATTAAAGTAGATAGTGGAACAAAACAACATATTCAAGAAATACTGAAATCAAACCAAGCATCATATGAAAAAATTAAAAATAAAAGTAAAAAAATATCAATAGAAGAATTAGAAAACTCAGAATATATGGAAGCATCAATAAAAATTGATGAGAAAATTGAGCAAGCAAAAAGAAAACAAGCAAAAGCTTTAAGAGAGGCACAATACGATATGTATAGATAAAAAGGAGGTAGAAAAAATTGCCTAAAAAAAACAATAATAGAATGGGACGTATTGACGAAGAATACAGAAAAGAACTAAGCCAAATCATAGGTTTTGAATTAAAAAATTCAAGCATCACAGGAATGATAAGTGTTACAAAAGTAAAAGTAACATCAGATTTAAAATATGCAAAAGTATATGTAAGCATTTATAATTCAAAAAATATAAAAGAAACAATGGAAGGGCTTAAAAAATCATCTGGCTATATAAGAACAGAATTGGCAAAAAGAATAAACTTAAGAAATACGCCAGAATTAATATTTGAAATAGATGACTCAATGGAATATGGAGCAAAAATAGATGCAATACTAAAAGAAATAAACTGTCAATAGGGACGCCCCTTTTTGACAAGTTAAAAAGTTGTCAAATAAGCCCGTCCCTATTGACAGTTGTCAAATAGGCCCGGCCCTAATGACAGAAATGGAGAAAATTATGACTTTAGATAATATATTAGAAGAAATAAAAAAAGCTGAAACAATAGTAATAATGGCACATGAAACACCAGATGGTGATGCAATTGGAAGTTGCTTGGCAATGAAATCAGCATTAAAACAAATAGGGAAAAATGCGGATGTAATAATAAAAGAAGTTCCAAAAATATTCGATTTTCTACCAGGAAGAGAAGAAATAAAAATAGATTCAGATGTAGAAAGATATGACTTAGCAATAAGCTTAGACTGTGCAGATTTCAAAAGATTAGTAGGAAGCGAATATTTTGAAAAAGCAAAACAAACAATAGTGATAGATCACCATAGTAGCAATAAAATGTATGGAGATATCAATTTTGTAAACCCAGTTGCGCCAGCATGTTGCCAAATTTTAATTGGAATGTTTCAGTATTTTAATATAAATATAGACAAAGAATTAGGAACATGTATATTAACAGGAATTATTACAGATACAGGAGGTTTCAGGTATTCAGGAGTAACACCGGAAACATTTGAGTTTACAGCAGAATTACTAGAAAAAGGAGTAAATGTTTCAGACATCTATAAAAGAGTACTAGACACAAAAACAAAAGCAAATTTTGAACTTATGAAAAGAACAATAGACAGAATGGAATTTTTGAAGGATGGAAAAGTTACTTTTACATATATAACAAGTAAAGATTTACAAGAAGTAGATGCAAAAATAGGAGATCATGAAGGTTTGGTAGAAATAGGAAGAGACGTTGAAGGCGTTGAAGTATCTATTTTCATAAGACAAAAAGATGAAGAAGAAAATACATACAAAGTGTCTATGCGTTCAAATGACTATGTAAATGTTTCTGATGTATGCATGATGTTTGGTGGCGGAGGACATGAAAAGGCTGCAGGATGTGTTATCCAAGGAGACATCGAACAAGTAAAAAATAAAATAGTAAAAGAATTAGAAAAAGTATTAAAATAAAAAAACGGGATTTTGTGTAGTGGCTCATTAGTCCCGGTTTTTTAGAAAGGAAAATATGGACGGAATAATAGTTATAAATAAAACAAATGGATGCACATCACATGATATTGTATATAAAGTCAAAAAAATGCTAAACAAAAAAGTAGGACATACAGGAACACTAGACCCAATGGCAGAAGGAGTGCTACCCATACTAATAGGAAAAGGGACATTGCTTTCAAAATACCTAATAAATCATGATAAGAAATACATTGTTGAATTACAATTAGGAATAAAAACAGACACAGCTGATTCTGAAGGGAAAATAATAGAAGAACAACAAGTCAACAAAAGCATTTTAACCACCGAAAATATAACAAAAACATTACAAACATTTATAGGGAAACAAGAACAAATACCGCCAATATATTCAGCTATAAAAATAAATGGAAAAAAACTATATGAATATGCCAGAAAAGGGCAAGAAGTCGAATTAAAACCAAGACAAATAGAAATCTATAATATAAAACTGATAGACTATTCGGCAGAAGAAAAACAAATTAAATTTGAAGTATTTTGTGGTAAAGGCACATATATAAGAAGTTTATGTGAAGATATTGCTACTAAATTTGGAACAATTGGATATATGAAATCACTTAAAAGAATGCAAGTTGGAGACTTTAAAATTGAAGATAGCATCACAATAGAAGAATTACAAAAAATAGTTGAAAATACTGAAATTGAAAATAGTGAACTAAAAAAACAAATAATACCAATAGAGAAAATATTTGAAAACACTCCCACAATCATATTAGACAATAGAAAATTAAGACTATTCTTAAATGGAGTAATGCTAGCACAAGCAAATAAAGATGGAGTTTACAAAATATATAATGAAAAAGATGAATTTATAGGAACAGGAACAATAAAAAACAATTTATTAAAAAGAGATATAATAAAATAGAAAAATGCATCATATATTAGAAGTAAATATATGATGCATTTTTTGAAATGGAGTTGATATAATGGTTTATATAGAAAAAAATGACAAGCCTACATTTATAGAAAAGATATTTTTAAAAATAAAAATCCAGAAAAACACAATAATAGTTCCTATAGAAGAAGATATGGAAGAAAAAAATATAGAAAAAATCGCTCAAAAGACACAAAAAATAATAAAGAAACTTTCAAACAGCAAAAAAATAATAATAAGTAGAAAGATTAAAAAAAATAGTAAATACATAAGCTATTTAAACTCTTATGGAATGGATATATCAGATGGAAGGTGGCTTTTCAATATTCTGTTGGTAGACATTATAGATTTTATAGTAAAAAAACAAGAAATGAAAAAAGTTAATATATCAGTACTTATAAACGATTTAAATGATATTGAATTTCAAAATATAAAATTATTGGCTCAAAAATATTCTACAATAAATATAGTTACAAATCATATTAATAAATTCAAAAAACTAGAAAATGATTTGCAAAATGAAGGAATAATAGTAACAATTACAAATAATAAAAAAAAGAGTTTAATGAAATCACAGATAATTATAAATATAGATTTTCCAAAAGAAATGCTTAATAAATATAGGGTTAATGAAAGTGCAACAATTGTCAATGTAAAAAGACCAATGAAAATTATGCAAAAAAGATTCGAAGGCATTACTGTAAATGATTATGAAATTAATTTTAATAGCGAAGTGTGCGACGAAAAATTTTTTAATAAAAAATATGATATGAAAGACTTATACGAAGCAAGCATCTATAAAAAAAGCCCATTTATTGATTTACGAAGAAAAATAAAAAATGATAATGTAAGTATTAGCAAGTTATTTTTAAATAATGGAGAATTAGAACAAATCTAAAAAAGCAAAGATTTTTTTCAGTAAATTTCACGAAAAGCTTTTCTTTTTATAAAAAGTATACTATAATAAAGATATTAAAATGCAAAACATTGCAAGGGGGAAAATAAAATGCCAAATAGTAGTAATAATGGTAGAAGAGCAAAACAAACAACAACAAGAAAAAAACAAAATAGAAACAAAACAAACAACACAAACCAAAAAACGAGAACAAAAAAGAAAATAAACCCAAAATTCAAAATGTTCTTAAGAATATTATTAATAATATTCTTGTTAATATGTGTAGTAGGAGCAGGAGTAATAGCAGCAATGATGTTTGGCTTCTTTGGAGACGAATTTGAAATAACCAAAGATGAGCTAATAGTAGGAAGCTCAAACACAATAGTAGTAGACAAAGACGGAAAAGAAATAGCAAACTTAAGTAGTGACGAAAAAAGAAAAACCATATCACTAAGTGAAATGTCACCATATTTACCAAAAGCTTATATTGCAATAGAAGACAAAAGATTTTATTCACACAATGGTGTAGACATAAAAAGAACAGCAGGAGCAATAATTGGAGCAGTAACTGGTAACTCATCATATGGAGGAAGTTCAATAACACAACAATTAGTAAAAAACATAACAAAAGACAAAGCAAGGTCAGGGGTAGCAGGTGTAGTAAGAAAAATGAAAGAATGGTCAAAAGCTGTACAAGTAGAAAGAATGATATCAAAAGACCAAATTCTTGAACTATACTTAAACATAATATTTGTAGGAGGAAATGAACTTCATGGAGTTGAACTAGCATCACAATATTATTTTAACAAAAGTGCAAAAGACTTAGACTTAGCAGAATGTGCATTTTTAGCAGGAATAAACAACTCACCAAATGCATACAGTCCATATGACACATCATTAGACCAAGAAAAAACAGCTAAATTAAGAAAAGAAAGAACACTAACAGTCCTAAAAGAAATGAAATCACAAGGAATGATAGAAAACGAAGACGAATACAATGCAGCAGTAGCAAAAGTTGAAGCAGGTTTAACATTTGAAAAAGGATACACAGCAACATCAAACTACTCATATCATACAGATGAAACAGTAAAACAAGTTATAAAACAAGTAATGGACGAAAAAAATATTTCAGAAGATTTAGCCAAAAACTATGTATATGGAAGCGGTTTAACAATATACTCTACAGAAGACTCAACAATTCAAGCAAGAGTAGAAGAAGAATTTTCTAAGCAAAAATATCAAATTGTAGGTAGAGAAAAAAATGCAGATGGAACACTAAAAAATGACCACACACAAGCAGGAATAGTAATAATAGATAACCAAACAAATCAAGTTGTAGCAGTAGGAGGAAACTTAGGTGAACAATCAGCAGCAGGATGGAACAGAGGAACACAGCTAACAAGACAAACAGGATCATCAATGAAACCATTAGCAGATATAGTGCCAGGTTTGCAAGAAAAAGTAATAACAGCAGCAACAATATATGATGATGCAACAACAGACTTTGGTGGTGGATACAAACCAGGAGACTACAACACACCAAAAGGTTTAATAAATATAAGAAGTTGTATAAGAACATCTCAAAATATACCAATGGTTAAATTAATGATGGAATTAACACCTAAAAAATCAATTGAATATTTAAAGAAAATGGGAATAACAACACTTGATGATACAGCAGATGCCAACCCAGCACTATCAATAGGTGGTTTAAGCAAAGGAATTAGCCCACTAGAAATGGCAGGAGCATATGCATCAATAGCAAATGACGGAGTATACACAACACCAATATTCTTTACAAAAGTAGTAGACAGTAGTGGAAATACAGTATTAACAGCAAATCAAGAAAAAACAAGAGTAATATCAGAGCAAAATGCTTATATAGCAAGATCAATTATAGAAGAGCCAGTAAAAAGTGGAGGTACAGCAACATACTGTTCAATTCCAGGAATGGAAACATGTGCTAAAACAGGATCAACTGATGATTATGTAGATAGATGGCTTTGTGGAATGACACCATACTATACAGCAGCATGTTGGTTTGGATATGACAAAGGTCAAGAGCCATTAAAAAATTCAAAAGGAACAGTATACAGTGTAGATGGAAGAAACCCAGCAGGACAATTATGGTCAGCAATAATGAAAGATATTCATAAAAACTTATCAAATAAAAACTTTAATGTACCATCAACAGGAATAGTAACAAAAACAGTATGTAAAGACACTGGATGTATAGCAACAACAACATGTACAAACACATACACAGAAACATTTACTACAGACAATGTGCCAGAAACATGCCAAGGACATGGAACTCAAAGAATATGTACAGCATCTGGAAAACTTGCAAATGAATACTGTCCAGAAGACCAAGTAAAAACTGTATCATATGGAGGAGTAATACCAAAAGAACAACTAAAATTATGGAACACACTAAAACCTTCAAAACTATCTAGCGAAAAAATAGATGAAGTATGTACAATACATACTAAAAAAGTAGAAGAAGAAAAACCAGCTACAAATACAAACACATCAAACTCAAACACAAATACAAATGCAGGCAACGAAAACAAAATAGATAACAACCAAACAATAGAAAATAAGCCAGCAGAAAACAACGCAACAACTAAGCCAGAAAAAAACGAAACTACAGATGAAACAACCGAATAAAAGCAAAAAATGGCATATGAACAAATTTACTGAAAAAATCTTTGATTTTTTCAGAATTGTTCTAATATAAAAAGGAGGAAGGATATTGGATATATATTTTTATAATACACTTACAAGAAAAAAAGACAAATTTGAGCCATTAGATGCCAAAGAAATAAGAATATATTCATGTGGACCAACAGTATATAAAGATGCAACAATTGGAAATATGAGAACAAACATATTCCAAGACATACTAAGAAGAACATTACGTTATAATGGATACAAAATAAAACATGCAATGAACATAACAGATGTAGGTCATTTGGTATCAGATGGTGACGAAGGTGAAGACAAAATGCTAAAATCAGCAAGAGAAGAACACAAAACACCACTACAAATAGCAGAACACT
This sequence comes from uncultured Clostridia bacterium, assembly GCA_934132805.1. Lineage (GTDB taxonomy): Bacteria > Bacillota > Clostridia > TANB77 > CAG-508 > CAG-269. The sequence goes on from CAKPAB010000002.1 coordinate 7,975, forward strand.
ACACAAAGCTATTTTTTGACGACTTAAAAGCATTAAACATAGAAACACCAGAAATAGTATGCAAAGCAACAGAACACATAAGTGAAATGCTAGAATATGTAAAAAAATTAATAGAAAATGGATATGCATATGAAACATCAACAGCAATATATTTTGACATATCAAAATTAGACAAATATCCAATATTATCAAACTTAGATGTAGAAAAACAAAAAGCAGGAGCAAGAGTCGAAATAGATCCAGAAAAAAAGAATCCTCAAGATTTTGCACTATGGATAAAAGCACCAGAAAATCACTTAATGAAATGGGATAGCCCTTGGGGACCAAGCTACCCAGGATGGCACATAGAATGCTCTGCAATGGGGCAAAAATATTTAGGAGACCAATTTGACATACATACAGGAGGAATAGACTTAATACCAACACACCATGAAAATGAAATTGCACAAAGCAAAGGAAAATGTGGAAAAATACCAGCAAGATACTGGTTACATGGAGAATACTTGTTAATAAATGGTGGAAAAATGTCAAAATCACTAGGAAATGTATATTTAGTAAAAGACATAAAAGAAAGAGGCTATGACCCAATAGTATACAAACTATTCAGCTACTCATGCCATTACAGAAACAAACTAAACTTCACTTGGGAAGGAATAGACGCAGCAGCAAAATCATTAGAAAGACTGCGCAACAGCTATCAATCAAATATAAATGGAACAGACGAATTAACATATGAAGACAAGGAAAAATTAGCAAAAATAGAAGAAAACTTTCATAAAGCAATAAATGACGATTTAAACATGCCACTTGCAATGAGCTTCGTTTGGGAAGCAGCCAGATTTGAAAAGAAAAACCCAAAAGTAGCAAAAATACTTGCAAAATTTGATACAGTTTTAGGAATAAAAATTGATGAAATAAACTCAGAAAAAGAAGAAATTCCACAGGAAATATTAGACTTAGTAGAAAAAAGAAAAATTGCAAGAGAAAATAAAGACTGGGCAAAAGCAGATGAATTAAGAGATTTAATAAAACAAAAAGGATATAATGTAAAAGACACAAAAAATGGAATGGAAATGTCAAAAGGGACGCCCCTTATTGACAGAAAATAAAAAAATTGTCAAAAGGGACGCCCCTTTCTGACAGAAAATCAAAAAGTTGTCAAAAAAGGGCGGCCCTTTTGACAAATTAGGAGGAATGAAAAATGGCAATATTATTACCAGGAGGAGCAGGATTTATAGGAAGTCACACTGCAGTAGAATTATTAAATAAAGGAAGAGAAATAGTTATAATAGATAACTTCTCAAACAGTACACCAAAATCACTAGAGGCAATTAAAAAAATAACAGGAAAAGACTTTAAATTCTATGAAATGGACTATATGGACAGAGAAAAACTAGAAAGAGTATTTGAAGAGAACAATATAGAAGCAGTAATAAATTTTGCAGGATATAAAGCAGTAGGAGAATCAGTACAAAAACCAATAGAATATTACACAAACAATATTTCAGGAGCATTAGTAGTTCTAGATACAATGAGGAAATATGGATGTAAAAAATTTATATTCAGTTCATCAGCAACAGTCTACGGAGACCCAGAGAAAATGCCTATAACAGAAGATACACCAACAGGAGGAACAACAAACCCATATGGAACAACAAAATTATTTATAGAACAAATATTAAAAGATATTTATAAATCAGATAACACATGGGATATATGCATATTAAGATACTTCAATCCAGTAGGAGCACATGAAAGTGGTTTGATTGGAGAAGAGCCAAAAGGAATACCAAATAATTTAATGCCATATGTAGCAAGAGTTGCCGCTGGAACATTAAAAGAGCTATCAGTATTTGGCAATGATTATAACACACCAGATGGAACAGGTGTAAGAGATTATATACATGTTGTAGACTTGGCTAAAGGTCACATAAAAGCACTAGAAAAGCTTGAAAAGGAACAAGAGGGTCTATACATTTATAATCTTGGAACTGGTCATGGATATAGTGTTTTAGATATGGTAAAAGGTTTTGAAAAGGCTACAGGCAAGGAAGTTCCATATAAAATTGCACCACGTAGAGAAGGAGATATTGCTACTTGTTATGCTGATCCAACTAAGGCAAAAGAAGAGTTGGGATGGATTGCTGAAAAAAATATTGATGATATGTGCAAAGACAGTTGGCACTATATTGAAGAAAGCCAAAAGTAATTGAAGATAGTAAATTATACTTTATCTGATAAAAAAATAAAAAAAATTACAATAAATAGTTGATTTTTACAAATAAGTGTGGTATTATAATGCCATACTTATTTTTAGTATTTTATATCAAAAATTTTTTATCCATATTGTTTTATAGTCTAACACTTTTTAATTCAAACTCCTTCAGAGTACCAAAAATCACATTCTGCCTATTTTGAAAACTAATTCAAAAGGCAAAAAAGGAAAGGAGGGATATATATGAGCAGTGAATTTGAAAAAGTTGTATTGCAAAAATTTGACGAGATAAGTGGTAAGTTAGGAAACTTAGACAATAAAATTGATACAGTAAATGACAATTTAAATGCAAAAATCGATGAAGTAAATGAAAAAATCGATGCAGTAGAGGAGAAACTAAATAACAAAATTGATGCAGTAAATGAAAACTTAGACAATAAAATTGATACAGTAAATGACAATTTAAATGCAAAAATCGATGAAGTAAATGAAAAAATCGATGCAGTAGAGGAGAAACTAAATAACAAAATTGATGCAGTAAATGAAAACTTAAATAACAAAATTGATGCAGTAAATGACAACTTAAACAAAAAAATAGACTATGTAGATGCTAAACAAACAAAAAGATCAGACAGCATTATGACAAAATTAGACTACATGAGTAATAACATAGCACAAATACTTGAAGAACAAATAAAAATTCATGAAGAAATGAAAGAATACCAAGAAAAAAACGAAAAAGAACATAGAATGTTCGAATATGAAATAAATAACCTAAAAAGATATGTAGTATAATAACAAAAATACCTCCTTCTAGAACAAAGCAGGAGGTATTTTTCACGCAGAATTTCCATAAAAATTCAAACGTAAAAGAAGGGGGCGTGATTTTAAAAAAATCTACAAAAACAATAATTGTAAAATAATGTAAAAAAAGAAAAACAATTGCATAAAAACAATATATATGTTATAATTCGAAAAGTACAATAGAAAAAATAAAGGTGGGAAAAATGAAAACATTATTAGTAGCAATATACATATTAATATTTATGATAGTAGCATTAATATTATTTGCAATAACACAAATAAAATTACTAGGAATGAAAGTAAAAGACTTTTGGGACTTTATAGAAGCAAACCAAATGTTAGACAAGCTAGACAGATTTGCAAGACAATACCAATCCATGTCGCCGCAAGAACAAATAATATATTTAGCAGAAGCAGAAAAAATATTTATAGCATTTGACAAAGTGCCAAAAGAACTATGGGACGAAGAATACGAAAAATACAAAGAAGTATTAAAAAAATACAATGACATAAAAATGCTACGTTGGGCATCAAACTAAAAAATTGCAAACAAAATAGAAGGGAAAGAAAATAAATGGTAGAAAACAAAATAGCAAGAGGAATATTTTTAGCACTAACAATACTAACAATGGCAATAATATTCACTTTTTCTAGTCAAGAACGGAGAAAAATCAAAATCAGTAAGTGTTGGAGTAACAACACAAATAGTAGAGGTAAACCCAAGAACTAGAAAATTAACTACAAACGAAAAGCAAGAGATAATAGAAGAATCACAACCATTTATAAGAAAAACAGCACATTTTACTATTTATATGATACTAGGCATAATGCTAATGGGGCTATGCAGTACATATAATTTAAAATGGGATAAAAGACTGGCAATAACTGTGTTGTGCCGGTCTAATTTATGCTATAACAGACGAAATACATCAAAAAAACACTGGAGGAGGAAGAACACCAAGAGTTTTTGACGTCTACATAGATACATTAGGGACCACAACAGGCTCTTTTATAATGCTAGGGATATTAAGTATTGTAGAAAAGGTAAAAAATAACTATAAAAAATGACTAAAAGCAGTTGAAAAAAATAGGCATAAATAGTATAATAAAAGTGTAGTCTACATTTTGTAGAAAACAAGGATGTTAAAATATATAAATAGGGGGATTATAGTGGAAATAAGAGTATCAAACTGTGAGTATGAAATGAACAATGCTACTACAGACTTAGTTCCAATTACATCAATAAAATATAAAAACAAGTTTAAAACAAAAATAGAAGCAGTAATAAAAAGAGCATTAGATATTATTGGAGGGATAGTTGGAGTAATTGCATTAATACCTACAACAATATTAATATACATAGCAAACTTAATAGTTAAGGATAAAGGCCCAATATTTTTTACACAAGAAAGAATTGGTAAAAATGGTAAGCCTTTTAAAATGTACAAATATCGTTCAATGGTCTTGGGAGCAGATGAAAAGTTAAAAGAATATTTACAGGAAAATGAAGAGGCAAGAAAAGAATATAAAAAATATAAAAAATTAAAATATGACCCAAGAATCACAAAAGTTGGGGCTTTTATAAGAAAGACTTCTATAGATGAATTGCCACAACTTATAAATGTTTTGAAGGGTGATATGAGTTTGGTGGGACCTAGACCATATCTTCCAAGGGAAAAAGAGGATATGAAGTATTATTATCCATATATAATTCAATCAAAGCCAGGACTTACAGGCTTTTGGCAAATTTCAGGTAGAAATGAAGTTACTTTTGATGAAAGACTTGATATGGATTATATGTATAATAAATATAGATGCTTAAATAAAGATATTAAGATTCTAATAAAGACAGTATTAAAAGTAATAAAAAAAGAAGGAGCTAGCTAATGAAAAAAAAAGTATTGCATATAGTAGAAGCATTTGGTGGAGGCGTTTTTACTATGATAAACGATCTAACAAATGGTTTGAAAGATGAATATGATATAGTCATTGCATATGGAAAAAGAAAGCAAACACCAGAGAATTTAAGAGAATTATTTGATAGTAAAATCAAACTTATAGAAATAAAAAATTTTGGAAGAAAATTAAATTTAAAAAAGGATATAAAAGCATTAAATGAATTAAAAAAAGTTATAAAAGAAGAAAAACCAGATATAGTACATCTTCATTCTTCGAAAGCTGGAGTATTGGGAAGGATAGCAGCAAATGGAAAAAAATACAAAATGCTATATAATCCACATGGATTTTCTTTTTTAAAACAAGATGACTCAAAAATTAAAAGATTATGCTATAAAACTATAGAAAAAATCATGGCAATTATTAATATGAAATGTATAATAATTGGATGTTCAGAAGGAGAATATAAAGAAGCAAAGAAAATATCAAAGAATGCAGTATGTATAAATAATGGGATTGATATAGAAAAGTTAACAAAAAAAACAGAAAAATTTCAAAAAACAGAAATAGACTTTGAAAATTTAAAAATATGCACTGTTGGAAGAATAGGATATCAAAAAAACCCTAAATTATTTAATGAAATTGCAGGTGCACTGCCAGATAATAAATTTACATGGATTGGAGATGGCGAATTAAAAAAGGAATTAACTTCTTCAAATATAACTGTTACAGGATGGAAAAAAGAAGAAGAAGTTTTAAAAGAACTTAACAAAAATGATATATTTATTTTAACTAGTTTATGGGAAGGACTGCCAATTTCATTGCTTGAAGCAGGGTATATGAAAAAAATATGTATAGTTACAGATGTAATTGGAAATAAAGATGTAATAAAAAATGGTAAAAATGGCTTTATTTTCAATAAAACAGATGAAGCAGTTAAAATAATACAAAAGATTAACATGAAAAAATATGATGAAGTTACAAAAAAAATAAGAAAAGAAATTGAACAAATCTATAATAGCAAAGTTATGATAGAACAATATAGAAAACAATATGAGGAGATAAAATGAAAAAAATAGTAATAACAAATGCATATACATGGTACAATAAAGGTGATGCTGGAATATTATTGGGGATAGTAGACTCATTAAAAGATATATACGGAGAAGACAATATAGAAATAAATATATTGTCATTTACTCCAGAAGAAGATAAAAAAAGGTATTGTAAAGATAAAACTATAAAAAATGTTTATAGTAATGTTTTAAATCCACATCCATATATACATACAAAGATAGGAAAAATAGTAGCTATATTAAAATTAATTAAGAATGCTATAAAAATTAAAATAAAAATGTTGTTTGACAGGAAATCATTAGCAGATACAAATGATTCAATTAAAATCTTAAATGAAAGTGATCTAATAATTGTTTGTGGTGGAGGATTTTTGGGAGGAAAAAAACTTGACAGCTTAATGCATTTATATCAAATAAATATAAATACCAAATTTAATAAACCGGTAATAATTATGGGAACTTCTATAGAACCAATAAAAAATATGATTGTTGAAAAATATACTAAAAAGATATTAAATAAAGTTGATTTAGTTTATGCAAGAGAAAAAATTACATATACATATTTAAAGGAATTTATGCCAAATGAAAAAATAGAGTTGATACCAGATATGGCATTTATGATAAAAGACAAAAAACAAAAAATGGAAAAAATAGAAAAAATAAGAGAAAAATACGATTATATTTTTGGGTTAACAGTTAGAAAATGGAACTTTCCAAATTCAAACAACTCAAAAGAATTAATGAAACAATACATAAAAACAATAAAAGAAACAATTATTGAATTATCACAAAAACAAAATTGTTGTTTTATTTTTGTTCCACAAGTTATAGTAAATTATGCTAATGATATAGATGTGGCAAAAGAAATAAAAGGACAATTGCCAAAAAAAGTAAAAGAAAGAGTATTTATTTATGAAGATGATTATAGCCCAGAAGAGATTAAACAATTAATTTGGAATTGTGATTATTTTATAGGAACACGTATGCATTCAAATATATTTGCAACTAGTATGAAAATACCTACAACAGCAATAGCATATGAAAAGAAAACAAATGGAATAATGGAAACAGTAGGGCTAGAAGAATATGTCGTCGAAATTGATACGATTACTAAAGAAAAACTAATAGAAACAGTTGAAAGAGGTATTAAAAATTCAGAAAATATAAAAAAACAGTTAAACGAAAGAATAGAACAAATAAGAAAAGAAATATTAGAAAAATTAAATAAACATATGAAGGAGTTATAAAATGAAAGCGGCTTTTTTATTTGATACATTTTTAATACAAGAAAATAATAACTATTATGGAATGACATTAACATATGAATTTTTTAAGGAAAGATATTTAAAATATTATGATGAAATTTTAGTTTCTACAAGAAGCAAAAAGATAAATAGCGAAAATGGAAATATTACAGGTTATAAAATAACTAATGGAGATAAAGTAACTGTTAAACCAATTAAAAGTTATAACAATATATTAGATGGAATTATAAAAAGAAAAAAAATAAAAGAAGAAATTACTAAAATACTTGATGAATGTGACATAGCAATCATTAGATTGCCAAGCATGATTGGAAATTTAGCATGTGAAGTTTGCAAAAAAATTAATAAAAAATATATAGTAGAAATGGTTGCATGTGCTTGGGACGGATATGTTAACCATCATAATAAATTTGGAAAGGTAATTGCACCATATATGTTTTTAGAAACAAGAAAAAAAGTTAAAAATGCACCTACAGTATTATATGTAACAGAAAAATTTTTACAACAAAGATATCCAACAAAAGGAAAAGGATATTCATGTTCGGATGTAATTATAGAAAAACCAGATAATATGATTTTAGAAAAAAGACTACAACATATTGAAAATAACGATAAAATAATAAAACTTGGTACAGTTGCAAATGTAGGCTTAAAATATAAAGGACAAGAATTTGTAATCAAAGCACTATATACGCTAAAAAAACAGGGAAAAAATAATTATAGATATTATTTAGTCGGAAATGGCGACAATAAATATTTAAAAAATATTGTGAAAAAATACAGATTAGAAAATGAAGTAATATTTATGGGATCTTTAAAACATAAAGAAGTATTTGATTTTATTAATAACATAGATATATATATTCAACCAAGTTTACAAGAAGGTTTACCAAGAGCACTAATAGAAGCAATGAGCAGAGCATGCCCTTGTATTGGATCTAATGCAGGAGGGATTCCTGAATTATTGGATCAAGAGAATATTTTTAATAAAAGGGACTATAAAAAACTTTGCAATATATTAACAAGGATAAATAAAAAAGACTTGAAAAATATGGCTACAAACAATTTTTTTAAAGTTAAAAAATATTCTAAAGAAGTATTAGAAAAACAGAGAAATATGATTTATGAGGTGTGAAATGAAAAAGATAGGCATATTTATGAGCGGAATGAAATTTGGAGGAGTGGAGCAATTTTTTTTAAATTATCTATCAAAAATGAATTTAGAAAAATATGAAATATTTTTTATAGTATATTCTAAACCGGAAAAAAAAGTTAAAAAAGAATTTGAAAAACTTGGATGTAAAGTGATAGTTTTAGAATCTAGAAAGAAAAATCTATTAAAAAGTTTGAGACAAACAAAAAAAATTATAAAAGATAATAAGTTTGATATAATCCATTCAAATATGATAAAGACTAATTATATTCCATTATTTTATGGAAAAAGATACAACTGTAAAATAAGAATAGCACATTCACATAACATACTTACATATAAAAATAAATTATTAAAAAGAATAATTCAAAAATTAAATAAAAGATATGCTAATATATATATTGCATGCAGTGAAGAAGCTTTAATTTCAGGATTTGGAAAAAATATAAAAAAATCATATATATTGAAAAATTCAATTGATTCAAACAAATTTACTTTTAATGAGAAAATCAGAAAAAAAATAAGGGAAGACCATAATATTAAAGATGATGAAATACTAATTGGCAATATTGGTAGAATGGAAAAACAAAAAAATCAAATATTCTTATTAGAAGTATTAAATGACATTATTAACTCAAAAAAAATCAACAATATAAAAATTATGATTATTGGAGATGGAACTGAAAAAGATTCATTAAAAAATATAATATATAAATATCATTTAGAGAATAAAGTCATTTTAGTACAACCCAATAATCATATTGAAAATTATTATTCTGCTTTTGATATCTTTGCATTGCCATCATTATATGAAGGGCTAGGAATTGTTAGCATTGAAGCACAAGCAAATGGACTAAATGTAATAGCATCTAATAATGTACCAAAAGAAATAAAATTATGTGATAAAGTTGTATTTTTAAAACTTGAGATAAATATATGGGAAAATATCATATTAAAAAATGATAATAATATGACAAGAAGTAATAATGTAGTAAATACTGACTATGAAATAAATAATACTTATGAAAAATTAGAAAGGATATATGGAGAAATATTAGAAAAATGAAAAATATCGAAAAACTATTTGATAATAAATTAATATTAATATTAGTATTTTTTATATTAATAAAGCCAGGAAGCTTTTCTGAGAATATTGCTTGGAAAAGTTTTGGAGACATAATAAATATAGTTAGAACTGTTATATGCGGATGTACATTAATAATTTCATTAATTTTGATTACAAAGAAAAAAAAAATAATGAGCATATATATATACATTATCGTATATTATAGTATTTTGTTTTTTTCTACTATAATACATGGAGGAGCATATTATAATTTAATAGTAGAATTTATTATTGTAGTAACTTGGGGAACAATATTTGAACTTTACAAGAATAAAGATAATAAAACTTTTTGGAAATCATTAGAAATTACATTTGATATAATTATAATTATTAACTTTCTTACTATAATAATTTTTCCAAATGGTTTTTATAAAAATTCATCGGGTTATTCTAGTAATTATTTTTTAGGATATGATAATAATATGATAACTTTTATATTGCCAGCATTATGTATTTCTTTTATTAATGCATATAAAGAAAAGAAAAAAATAAACATTAGAACAATAATATTATACAGTATTTCATTATTAAGCATTTTTATTACATGGTCAGCAACTTCTGTATTTGCTATTATATTATTAACCATTATGTTAATAGCGAGTAAATTAGGATTAATAAAAAAAGAAATCAACATAAAAAAATCATTTGCAGTAATAATAACTATAGTAATATTATTGGTTATTCTTAGAATACAAAACATATTTGAATACTTTATAGTGGATTTTTTAAAAAAGGATTTAACATTCACAGGAAGAACACTAATATGGGATTTATTTATTAGCAAAATAAAACAGGCACCATTACTAGGTTATGGTATTATTGATAATTTTAAGTTAATTGAAACTGTAGGAGCTGGGCATGCTCATGATCTATATTTAAACATTATGTTTCAATCAGGAATTATAGGATTAATAGTTTTCTGCTTAATATTATACAAAACATTTAAAACATTAAAAAATAATGGGACCCAATTAGCGAAAATACTTTCATTAATATTATTTATATATATGTTTACTTTTATTTTTGAAGCTTATGCAACGATGCCTATGTTTTTTATTGTAATTTATTGCTGTAATTATGCTTTTTTTAATATAGGAGGAGAAAAGGACAAATGAAAATTTTAATAATAACTCCAGGAATTCATCCTGTACCACCAGTAAAAGGAGGAGCAGTAGAAAACCTGATTGATTTTATATTAAAAGACAATATAGATAATGAAATTACTATATACTCAATATATGAGAAAAATATCGAAACAAGTTTAAAGGAATATAATAATATAAAATTCAAATTCATAAAGAAAAATAAGTTTTTGGAGTTGATTTTTAAATATTCTGAAAAAATATACAGAAAATTTTTTAATGTATATATTGGAAATTACTTTGTAAATAAGGTATATAAATCATTAAAAATTACAAAGGAAGAATATGATATTATTATAATTGAAAATATGCCAAAATATATTTTAAAATTAAATAATGTTTTAGGAAATGGAAAGAAAGTACTTCATTTACACAATGATTATTTGTATAAAAATACTTTTAAAGATCTAGAAATATTGGAATTATATGATAATATAATATGTGTGAGTAATTTTATAAAAAATAGAGTGTCAACTATAAATACATCAACTGATAAAATTTATACATTATATAATGGAATAAAACTAAATCAAACCAAGCTACAAAATGAAGAAACAATATATAGTAAATATAAAATTAAAAAGAATAAAATAAATATAATTTACACAGGTAGAATGGTAAAAGACAAGGGAATTGAAAATTTAGTAAATGCATTTTGCGATTTTAATAATGATAACTATCAATTAATATTAGTAGGTGGGTGCAATTATGGAGAAAACAAAGATAATTCATTTATTTTAAAACTTAAAAAAAGAGCACAAAATAATAATGTTATTTTTACTGGTTATATAAATTATAGTGAAATTATAAACTTATATAATATTTCAGACATAGGATGTTTACCATCAATAGTAAATGAAGCATGCCCACTAACTGCAATAGAGATGATAACAATGGGGCTACCTGTTATAGGAACAAATTCAGGTGGGTTGCCTGAAATTATAGATAATACTTGTGGGGTTATTATAAATAGAGAAGAACTTACTAAAAACCTACTAAAAGTATTTAATGATATCGACAATAATTTACTAGATATAAAAGATATGAAAAAAAATGCTATAATAAAATCTAAAAATTTTTCATTAGAAAAATATCAAAAAAATTTTTGGAATATAATAAAAAAAATTTGTAATAATTAGGAGGAAAGATGAGGACAGAGCAATCAATCAAAAATTCTATTTCAGCAATAATTGTAAATGTATTTACAATGTTAATAGGATTTATTGCACAAGCAATTTTTATACGTTTATTAGGAGCAGAGTATCTAGGATTAAATGGATTATTTAGCAACATTGTATCAATGTTAGCAATTGCTGAACTAGGAATTGGAAATGCAATTATTTTTAATTTATATAAACCGTTAGCAAATAAAAATATTGAGAAAATAAAGTCATTAATGGAATTTTACAAAAAAGCATATAGAATTATTTTTTTGATTGTTTTGATCCTAGGAATACTTATTTTACCTTTTCTAAAATACATTGTTGGAAATGTAACAATATCTATAAACATATATATAATTTATGCATTGTTTTTAGGAAGTTCATTGGCATCGTATGTATTAACATATAAGAGATCAATATTATATGCTGATCAAAAGAAATATATTATTAACTATATACATATATTATATTTAGTGTTTTTAAATATAGCTCAATTATTGATTTTATACTTAACAAATAATTATTACTTATATTTAGTACTAAAAATTATATTTCAAGTACTAGAAAATATTTTGATAAACATTTATGTTGATCGACATTATAAATTTATAAATGAAAAAAACATTAAAAAAATAGATAAAGAGACAGAAAAAAATATTTTTATTAGAATAAAAGGGCTGGTTTTTCATAAGATTGGAGCTTTTCTAGTATGGGGAACAGATAATATACTAATATCTACTTTTTTTGGTGTGATACAAGTTGGAATATATTCAAATTATAATATGATATTAAATGCTATGAATAATTTGATGTATCAATTTATATCTGCTAATACCGCAAGTATTGGAAACCTACTAATAGAAAATGATAAAAAGAAAAATTATTTGATCTTCGAAAAGATAAATTTTTTGAATTTTTGGTTGGTCACATTTTCTGCAACTGCATTTTTAACTATTGTACAATCATTTATAACAGTATGGGTGGGAGAAGAATACTTATTAAATATTTTTATAGTAATAATATTAACTTTAAATTACTATCAAAAAATGATGAGATCAGCTTATGATACATTTAAAGAAAGTGCTGGAATATGGTATGAAGATAAAAATATACCAATTATAGAATCACTCATAAACATTATTGCTTCGATAGTATTATTAAAAATAATAGGAATAGCAGGAATTTTTTTAGGAACAATTATTAGTGGATTAGTAATATGGTTTTATAGTTATCCTAAATTTGTATATAGCAAAATTTTTGATAGAAGCTATAAAAGTTTTTTTTATGATAATTTAAGATATTTTATTATATTTATCATAATAACTACAGTTTCATTTTTTATATCATTATTGATAAAAAATTCAAATATATTTATAAATTTAATATATAATGCAATTATAGGTATATTTTTACCAAATATACTATTGTTTTGTGTTTACCACAAAACAGACAAATATAAATATTTTAAAGAAATACTAAAAAAATTATTTAAAAAAATATTAGGAGTTTTGAAAAATGAAAAGTAGAAATTCAAGAATTGAATTCTTAAGGTTAATAGCAATGTTTATGATTGTTTTAAGCCATTTTTGTATTCATCGGAAATAGATCAGATGAATTATTAAATAATATTATTTTAGACATTGGATATGTTGGAAATATAGGAGTTACTATATTTTCATTAATAACAGGATACTTTATGATTAATAGTAAATATAGTAAAAAAAATATACTAAAAATAATATTTAGTACAGAATTTTATTCTATTAGTATTTATATTATTTATATAGCTATAACTAAAAAAATTGCATTAAAAGAATGCATGCATAATTTCTTTCCAATAATTTTTAATCAATATTGGTTTATAACATATTATTGCATTTTGTTTTTTATAATTCCATATATAAATATGTTATTGAAAAATTTAAAAAAACAAGAATTAGAAGTAGGTATAATAATGTTTGGAGTTATTTTATATATAATTCCTACTATTACAAATAACTTTTATGGATTAAGCAAATTGATATATTTAATTTATGGGTATATGTTGGGTGGATACGTAAGTCTTTATAAAAAAAAGAATATTTTTAATAAGTATATAAGTAAAAAAATATTTCTTTATGTTAGTATTTTAGAGATAACTTATATTATTATTCTTAATATTATAGCGACAAGAAATACAAAACTTCAATATTTTACAACATATTTAGGAGGAATTAGTAAAGTTACAACTATAATACTAGCATTAGAAATCTTTTGTATGTGCATAAATAAAAGTTTAAAAACAAATAAGTATATAAATTACATAGCAAAACATACATTGGCAGTTTATATTATAACAGATAACGTATTCATTAGAGAATTATTATGGAGACATATATTTTATGAAAGAAATTTTAATAATATTTTCTTTTTTATAATTTATATATTAATAAGCATAAGCCTAACGTTTACTATGGCAATAATTATAGATATAGTGAAAGAAAAAATTGTAGATAAAACACTTCTTAAAAAATATGTCGACTTCATTGAGAAAATATTTAATAATTTAAGAAAAAATATATTGAAAATTAAGGAGAATAGTGTTGAATAAGAAAAAAATAATTATAGTTATAATACTTATATTAATCTTTAAGATAAGTATTTCATTTATTACAGCATTAAATAATAATGATATAGTCTTGTTTCAGAACGGAAAAATTATAGATTACAAAGATGAGTTTAACTTAAAGAAATATTTAAGTTATAATATTAAAGCATTTTTAGCATCTTTAAATGATAATGAAATATTAATTGAAAGTGATAATGATGTAATATATGGTCTGACAGCTAATATAAAATACAAAATTAAAAAAAATGATACAAATAAAGAATATTACTTGGTAATAAATGAAAAAAGATATAGCATAAATGAAGAGGAACGGAAATGAAAACTATGATTTAAAAGAAGGAATTAATGAAATAAATATATATTTATTAGAAAATGAAAAAAAAATACTAGAAAAGAATTATAAAATATTTTCAATTATACCTTATCAAAAGCAATTTAATGATGAAAATACAAATAAAGGAACAGTAGTTCATTATTTAAATGGACAATGGGAAAAGTATGAAGAAACAAGCGATTTATTAATAAATTCAGGCATCAAGAATATAAGGACAACTTTTTCATGGAATGATATAGAAGTAAAGTATGGAAATTATGATTATTCATATTATGACAAATGGATAAAAAAGCTAAATGATAATAATATAAATATAATAGCATCAATAAATAGAATAACAAACTATTCAGGAGAGGATAAAATTATTAGCAATGAGGAAGAAGAAAAGCATTTTTTAAAGTTTTACGATAATTTAATAAGTAGATATCCTTTCATCAACGACTATCAATTCATAAATGAACCGGATTTAAATGGATATGACAATGAAGAGAAAATAAGATGGTATGCAAAGACTTTTGATGATATTTTTATTAGAAAGAAAAACACTATTATAGGAGGAATTTCTAATTCAAGCAGTGCAAATATAAAAAATAAAGAATATTATGACTTATTATTTAAATATTCAAATAATATTTTTAATGTAGCAACCCATATTTATGACTACGAAAATCAAAATAAGCAAAATGAAAAATTTATAAAAACAAATGAAAATTTTAAAAATAATATTAATAGCAATGGGGGATTTGTAAATAAATATTTAACAGAATATGGAATTCATACAGCAAATGGAATTGATGATATATCGCAAGCACAAAAAATATTACAACAAACTGTATTAGGAGATAAATATAATTATACAAAAGTTATTCAGTATAATTTTTGGTCAACGGGGAATGATAAAACATTTTCTGAAAATAATTTTGGGTTAATAACATGTGATTATAAACCGAGAGTTTCTTATTATGTTATGAAAAATTATTATGAAAATACTAATGGTGCAGAATATATTGGCCAAATAAATATAAAAGAAGGACTAGAAGCACATGTATACGACAAAGACGGAAAGCCAAAGATAATAGTATGGTCAACTGATACAAATAGCACGTCAACAATAGATTACACCGATTTTAAAGCAAGCGACTTATACGGAAAAGAAATAGAAAACACAAATGGCAAGTTAGAAATAACGACAGCACCAATATATTTAGACAACATATCAAATAAATACTTTTACCAAGCTATAGCAAACACAATAACAATAGGATATAATGAATTTAACGAAAAGTTTTCTAATGAAATAGAAAGAATACCTGAATTAAAAACAGAAATTGCAAATTTAAATACATTTGCAGAAAAACTTACAACAACAGAAAACCTAGATGAAAATATTGCAGAATTAAAAACGGAAGAACATTTTAACTTAGGAAGTACAATTATAAATGCATATAATAATGAAAAATTAAATATTGAATATGTAAAATTAAGTTCTATGCTAGACTATCTAAATACAATAGGAAATGCATATGAAGATTTAATAACAGTATCTGCAAAAACAAGAATTACAGACTTGTCAGACATTACTAGTAAAGTAGAAGAAACCAAAAATGTTATAGAAAATAACTCAAAAGTAGATATAGTATATCCAAATAAAATATACAAATTTTCCAAAGATTTATTAGAAGCATCTAGTTATGTGTTAAATTTAGAAGAAGAAAATGACATAAAGACAGGTTTAATAAATTCAAAAGCAATACATGCTAAATACTTAGCAGAGTGGTCAAAAGAATTTAGTGAAATATATGTAAAAGATTGGTTAAAATCTAAGACTAATGACATCAAAGAAGAAAATTATAAAATATATAATGAAAATAAAAAATTAAGTACAAGTACAAAAATAAATGAAAGATATAACGAATTGATAGATAATTTAAATGATTTGGTGAAACAAACAAAAACAGATATACCAAATGAAACAATAAATAATATTTATGAAAAACAATTTGAGCTAATAAACATAATAGAGCATGAATATAATACAAAACAACTAGATATAACTGAAAGTGAATATGAAACGACAATTATAGAATTTATAGAAGTTTCAGATAAATACAAAGATCTATTTAATGCATACATAACTGAAGATGATATTCCAAATGATGAAATAAAAGATGATATAAATAAAATAATTGATATATACAATGATAATAACGACATAAATATGTCATTATGTGTAAAATTAATAAATAATATTAAAGATATTTACAACAACAATATACAAAATCAAACAATAGCAGAAAATTATTTAAACAAAAGAAGAATCCAAAACACATGCACAATAATATCAAAAATGTTAGAAAACAAAATAAAAACAACTGCACAACAAGAATCACAATCAATAGTAATAGAATACAGCGCAAATCAAAACACATTAACAAACCAAGACGTATCTGTACAAATAAAATTATCAAGTAGCAAATGTGTTATAGAAAACAACCCAGATAATGAAAAATACACATTTGCCGAAAACGGAACAAAAAACATTGAAATAAGCATAAGAGGTTACAAATACAACTACGAAATCAAAGTAACAAACATAGACAAAAAACCGCCAGAAATAACAGGAATAGAGCCAGAAGGGCGATACAAACAAAGCGTAAAACCGCAAATAACAGACGAAAACCTATCAGAAGTAAAACTAATAAAAGACGGACAAGAAGTAGAAAATTACCAAGCAAACACAACAATAACCCAAGAAGGAATATATCAACTAATAGCAAAAGACAAAGCCGGAAACGAAACAACAATCAACTTCGTAATAGCATATCCAGAAGACGAAAAAATAAAAATAGAAAACAACACAATAAAAAACATCAAAGGAGAAACAAAAGTCACCGAACTAAAAGAAAAACTACAAGTATCAACAGCATACACAATAAAAAGGCAAAACACAGAAATAGAAGATACTGAAAATATAGCAACAGGAGACATATTAGAAACCGAAGACGGAACACAATATACACTAATAGTAAAAGGTGATATAAACAAAGATGGAAAAGTTGATGTAAAAGACCTTGTAAAAATGAGAAGATATATGTTATTAGGAAACAATTTAGATGAAAACGAAAAAATAGCAGCAGACACAAACTTAGATGGCAAAGAAATAAGTGTTAGAGACTTAGTAAAAATGAGAATAATTCTTTTAACAAGTAACACAAATGTAACATAAATGTAATCAAAACTTAATATAAACTATATTTACAACAAAAAATGAAAATGGTACAATATTAATATAATTTGCAAAAACAAATAAAAAATTGATATTGGAGAGATGAAAGATGAAGAAAAATATAATTTTAAGCATATTTATGATAATAATATTATTAATAGCAAACATATCATTTGCAGAAGCAACACCAACAGCAGAAATAACAGCAACAGCGAATAAAACAACAATCGAAAGTACAGATAAAACTATAGAAGTAACAATATCATTAGGAAACATTAGTGGACTAGTAGAAACAGGAAATAACATAGTTCTAGCATACGAAGGTACTTTAGAATATGACACAAACATGTTTGAATCTGTAACTGTACAAGGACAAAACGATTGGACAGCTATATATGAACCAACTACTAAAAAAATAATAGGCGATACAACAACAGCCAAAGCCAATACAACAATTGCAAAATTAACATTTACTTTAAAAGACAATATAGCATCAGGAACAACTGGAACAATCAAAATTAATAATGTAGTACTAACAGATGAAACAAATGAATTTACGTTTAATAAAACGATTACTGTTACAGCTAATGAAAAACAAGAGGAGAATAATAATACATTAGATGATAATACTGTAACAGGAAAAGATGAAAATAATATTATAGATAAAGTATCAAATAAAAATAATAATACAAGCGATCCTAGTCAAGCAAAAGGAAGTATTCCTAAAGCAGGTATAAAAAATATTGTGATTTTAACTGCTTTGATTATTGTAATTACAGGTGCATTTAGCTTAATTAGATATAAAATGATAAAATTAAAATAAATATTCAACAACTCAAAATTAGTTTTGGGTTGTTTTTTAAATTAAATTTTTTAAATGAGTTTTTGAATTAGTATACCAATAATTTTGAGTTAAGATACATTGAATTTTATTTGAATATATTGACATTTGTTAAATATATGATATAATAAAATTACCTTTTAGGTAATTTACAAAAAGAGGTGAAAAATTGGAAATACAATTTGAAAATCAAAAAGTACAAAAGAGTATGAGCAATATGAAAGAACTTACTGCAAAAATAGGTTTATCAATGGCAAAAACTGTGAAGCAGAGATATAATCAATTAGAAGCATGTGAAAATTTTGAACAATACATGAAAACTGGTTTAGGAGTACCGCATCCACTAAATGGCAACTTGAAAGAGTGTTATGCAATAAGAATAACCGGAAACTATAGATTAGTAGTTCAACCAGAGACATTAGGAAACAAAAAAATTATTATTAAAGGAGTGTTAGATTATCATGAAACCAAAAATGAATGGATTATCCCTTGAATTTATAATACATCCAGGTGAAACATTAAAAGAAATACTAGAAGATAAAAATATGCTACAAGAAGAACTAGCAGAAAGAACAGGATTTTCACCAAAACATATAAGTGAAGTTGTAAATGGGAAAAAAGGAATATCACCTAAACTAGCCAAAAGCTTAGAATATGTTTTTGGAATTCCAGCAACTTTTTGGATTAATTTACAAGGCATATATGATAAGGAGATAGTAGAATTTGAGGAAAAGAACAACATATCAAAAAATGAATTTGAAATAGCAAAAAAAATAAGGCCAGTATTAGAATATGCAGTAAAACTAAAGTTAATAGACAAGATTTCAAATGATACAGAAGGTGTATTAGTATCAAGAAATATATGTGGAGTACAAAACTTAACTTATATGGAAAAAATATTAAGTAATCAAGTAGCATACAGAACGGCTACAAAGCAAAAAGTAAATCCATATATATTATATACATGGCAAAGAGTATGTGAATTATTGGCAAAAAAAGAGAGTAATGCAAATTATTATAACAAAACAGTACTAATTAATAATTTAGAAAATATCAAAAAATTAATGTTTGAAGAAAACCCAAATGAGATGATAAAAAAATTAAAAGATATTTTTAATGAATGTGGAATAACATTTGAATTAGTAAAACATTTCACAGGGGCACCAGTACAAGGATTTATAGAAAAAAAAGAAAATAGAATGATTTTATGTATGACAATAAGACAATCTTATGCAGATATTTTTTGGTTTACATTATTTCATGAAATTGGACATATTTTGAATGGTGACATAGAATATAACAAAATAGATTATTATGTGGAAAATGAAGAAAAAGAAAATGAAGCGGATGAATTTGCAAAGAATCTTTTAATTAACAAAGATGATTATAATAGTTATATCAATAAATCAGATTTTTCAAAAGAAAGTATAATCGCATTTTCAAAGAATCAAAAAGTTCAACCATATATTGTTATTGGAAGACTACAAAAAGACAAAAAAATTGAATATAATCAATATAGTGATTTAAAAGTAAGATACAAATATAAACAATGATATGATAGAAAATTTAGATGCAAAGTTTATGGGGGAATTTTGAATATTTTATTTGATTATATTGAGAAAAAAGATGAAGAAATAATAGATATTTTTGAAAAATGGATTTAGTTAGAAAAACTTAAAAAGAAAATCCAAAAATTTACAAAATTTTTTTTACAAAAACTATTGCACAAAAAAAGCTTAAATGCTATAATGATATCAGTTCAAAGAAAGGGAGGATTTTAAATGAAAAAATTATTATCAGTAGCAATCATATTTGTAATGATAGCAGTACTAGTAGCAACAACTGTTAATGCAGCAACAAGTTCAACATTAGCAAATGAACTATACACAATAGGAGCAAAATACGGAATGACATCAGCAGATAAAGTAAAAATAGAAAGATATTTAGCAGACAATGCAGTAACAGATGAACAAGCTAACCAAGTATTAGCAAAAGCACAAGAAGCTGCAAAAATAATGGATGAAGCTGGAATAACAAATTACAGCAAATTATCAGCAGACAAAAAGAACAAATTAAAAACAATAGCTAACGAAGCAGCAAGTGTACTAGGATTAACATTAACATTCAAATCAGGAAATGTTGAAGTTTACAAAGATGGAAAGCTAATTGAAACATTAGGATCAAATAGCAATGGAAAATTAGTATACACTGGAAATAATACAAACATTATTTTAGTTGTTTCTTCAGTTGCAGTAGTAGCCCTAGCTGCCGGATTTGTAGCAAGAAAGAAAATTGCTAATGCCTAAGTTCATTAAAAAGACAATAAAAGCAACTATTATTGACGTAATAGTTGCTTTATTAATTGCAACACTTATAATAGTAAGCATACAACTATTTTTTGGGGCAAAAATAGAAGAAACAATATCACTTGTAAACAAGGTTGCAATAGACTTAAACCAAAAAGAAATAAAAGAAACAACCATAAATAACGATAATAAAATAGAAAACTATCCAGAATATGGAACACAATACGCAACAATAGAAATACCAAAAATCGACATAAACCTTCCTGTTTATTTTGGAGACACACTAGAAATATTAAAAAAAGGCGTAGGACACTCAAGCGGAAGCTACTTCCCAGGAGAAGGTGGTAGCATTATTTACATGGGACATAATTCAAAAAAAGTATTTAGAAGATTTTCAGAGCTACAAATTGGAAATGAAATAACCGTAAAAACAGATTACGGAGAATATAAATACAAAATTTATGACATGCAATTAATAAAAGAAACAGAAATAGACAAATTACCAATTCAAAAAGAAAAAGAAATTTTAATGATATATACATGCTATCCATTTAACAATATAGGATATGCAACACAAAGATATGTAGTATATGCAGAATTAGAAAAGTAGAAGGGAGATACAAAATTGAAAAAGATTCTAAGATATATAATAGCAATTCTACTAACTATTGTAATAATAGCATTTTTATTAATAAATTTGTTATCTTCTACAATTCTAAGTGAACAATATATTTTAAGCAAATTAGAAGAAACAGATTACTATAATAAAATGTATCAATATGTAGAATCAAGTTTCGAAAATTACATTTATCAATCAGGATTAGACGAAAACGTACTAGAAGATATAGTATCAAAAGAAAAGATAGAAAAAGACACCAAAATTATTATAGGAAATATATATGACGGCAGAAACGAAAAAATAGACACACAAGAAATAAAAGATAACTTAAATGCAAATATAAATAAAAGTTTAGGAAATAAAAAACTCAATACAACACAAAAAACAGCAATAGACACATTTATAGATGAAATAACAAATGAATATAAAACTGCCATGTCACACACAAACTATGAACAACAAATAAATAACATATATTCAAAAGGAATAAAATATGTTAATATATTAAAAAAAGCATTGTTGATATCAATTGCAGTTCTAATAATTTTACTAATAGTATTAAGCTTGACAAAAATATATAAAGTCTTTGCTATGGCAGGGATTTCAATGTTATCAAGTGGGATTTTATTTGGAATAACCAATTGGTATATAACATCAAAAATAAAAATACAGACAATTACAATATTAAATGATGCAGTTTCAGATACTGTTAGAAATATTTTACAAGAAATAATGAACACAGTAAAAAATGAAGCAGTCATACTTACTTTAATAGGAATAATACTTATAATAATTCCTAGTCTAATACATTATTATAAAAATTCTAAAGAAGAAAAAATGCAAAAGTAATATGAAAGAACTAAAAAACATATAAAATTTTAGAAAAATCGATTGTTTTATAGCTCAATCTGTACTAAAAGGAAAGAGGGAAAAATGGAAGAAATAGATTTAAAAGAATTATTAAGCTTATTTTGGAGCAAAAAAACACAAATAATATTGATAGTACTAATTTTTATGATATTAGGAGTAATTTATACAATAGGTTTTGTAACACCAATGTACAGTTCATCTACAACATTAGTATTAGCATCATCTAACAGCAATCAAGCAACAGCAAATACAATAACAGCAACAGACATAACAGTAAACTCAAAATTAGTATCAACATATAGTGAAATAGTAAAAAGCAAAAACATAATGAGACAAGTTATCTCAAATCTAGGAATAAAAATTGATGAAAACGCATTAAGAAAACATGTAACTGTAAGTTCAGTAAAAGACACAGAATTAATAGAAATAACAGTAACAAACGAAAATCCAAGTAATGCTTCAAAAATAGCAAACGAAATATCAAAAGTATTTATTGACAAAATTAAAGATATATACAATATAGAAAATATACAAATAGTTGACGAAGCAGAAGTAAGTACAGCACCATCAAATATAAATCATACAAAAGATGTAATAATATTTACATTAGTAGGAATAGTAGTAGCAATAGGATATGTATTAGTAGCAAATATGTTAGATACAACTATAAAATCAGCAGAAGAGGTTGAAAAGGAATTTAAAATACCAGTACTTGCAACAATACCATTATATAACTTTGAGCCTGCTAAAAACAAAGGAGGAAAAACAAAATAATGAAAATAAAAAAAGAACTTATAACACAAAGAGACCCAAAATCGCCAGTATCAGAGACATTTAGAACACTAAGGACAAACATACAATTCATGAATGCAAACAAAAAATTAAAAACATTACTAGTAACATCAACTTTCCCAAGTGAAGGAAAAAGTTGGGTTGCAGCAAATTTAGCAGTCACATTTGCACAAGCAGATAACAAAGTAATATTGATAGATGCAGACATGAGAAAAGGAAGACAATACTCAATATTTGGAGTATCACCACGCCCAGGACTTTCTAATTACTTATCAGGAATGGATGTTCCAGAAGGTCAAGAGCCAGATATCACAAATTATCTACAAAAAACAGAGATAGAAAACTTATTAATAATGACAGCTGGAAACATACCACCAAATCCATCAGAATTATTAGTGTCACCACAAATGACTAAATTATTAAGCGACTTAAAAGAAGCTTGTGACATAATAATAATAGATGGAACACCATGTGAACTAGTTACAGATTCAGTTATTTTATCAAGAATAGCAGACTCAACATTAATAGTTACAGCACACAAAGAAACAAAAAAAGACAATTTGGAAAGAGTAATAAAAAACATACAAAACGTAGGTGGACATTTAGCAGGAATTGTATTAAACAAAATGTCTGTATCTGTAAAAAAATATAATGAAAAATATTATTATTATGGATCAACAGGAGCATCACTTAGCCAAGCAAGTAGAAATGAAATAAAAGAAAAAGCATACAATATTTTAAAACAAAATGACAAAGACAATAATGAAAGAAAAAAAGAATATAATAATATAAACATCGAAAAAGAAAGCAATTCAAACAATGATTTAGAAAGACCAAGTTTTGTAAATAATGGAACAGACTCAGAACTAGGAAAAGCACAAGATATATTAAAACAAATAAATTCATATTTAGATAATGAAAAGAAAAATTTATAATAGAAACAGAAGAAAGAGGAGAGCAGAAATGATAGACTTTCATACACATATATTGCCAAATATAGATGACGGAGCAAGAAATATAGATGAAACAATAGAACTAATAAAGGAAGCCAAAGAAGCAGGCTTTGACGAAATAATACTAACATCACATTACATCGAAAATTACTATGAAACAGACGTACCAGAAAGAGATATGTGGGTAAAAGCTATAAGTGATAATTTAAAAGGAAAAGGAATAGAAACAAACTTATATTTAGGAAATGAAATTTATATATCAGATAATATGATGCAATTATTAATAGATGGAAAAGCATCAACTATAAATAATAGTTGCTATGTTTTATTTGAAATGCCACTAAATGCAGAGCCAATGGATTTATATAATGTAATATATTCTTTGCAAGAGAATAAACTAATACCAGTATTAGCACATCCAGAAAGATATTCATTTGTACAAAAAGAGCCAGAATTAATATATGATTTAATAGAAAAAGGTGTATTAATGCAAGCAAATTATGGAAGTATTTTAGGACAATATGGAAAAAATGCCGAAATGATAGTAAGAAAATTTTACGAAAACAATATGATACATTTTTTAGGAAGTGACGTTCACAGAGCAAATACAATATACAAAAAAATACCAGAAGCAATTGAAGAAATTAGTGCAATTATAGGAGAAGAAAAAGTAAAAGAATTAACAACAACAAACCCAAAATTAGTTTTACAAAACAAAAGAATAGATATTGATGACCCAATAGAATTTAGTTTAACATTAAAAGAAAAGATAATAATGACTTTAAAAAAATTATCTAGAAGGGAAGTATAATTATGAGAAAATATTTTGGAACAGATGGAATAAGAAGAATTGCAAACACAGAACTTACACCAGAGTTAGTATATAAAGTAGCAAAAGCAGGTGCATATGTATTATCAAAACACACAGATCATGCACCAACAATATTAATAGGAAGAGACACAAGAATATCAGGAACACTAATAGAAAGTGCAATGGTAGCAGGATTTTTAAGTTATGGAGCAAATGTTAAATTATTAGGAGTTATACCAACACCAGCAGTTGCTTATTTAACAAGAAAATTACAAGCAGATGCAAGTGTAGTAATATCAGCATCACATAATACATTTGAATTTAATGGAATAAAATATTTTAGCAATAAAGGTATGAAAATTCCAGATAGTCTAGAAGAAGAAATAGAAGAAGTAATGGACTCAGGCAAAATCGACGAATTAACAGCAGTAAGCAGCAAAATAGGCATATCTGAATATAGAGCAGACTTACTAGACGAATATGTTTATTTCTTTAGAAAAAACTTTGATGATATTTTTGAAAAATTAAATAGAGATGATTTTGTAGTAGGTGTGGACACAGCAAATGGCGCAACATCAGTAGTAGCTGAAAAAGTATTTAAAGCATTAGGCATAAAATATAAAATAATAAATAACCATCCAGATGGAATAAACATAAACGAAAATTGTGGATCAACACATTTAGAATCATTAAAAAAATTCGTAATAGAAAACAAACTAAGCCTTGGAGTTGCATATGATGGTGACGGAGATAGATGTTTAGCAGTTGACGAAAAAGGAAACGAAATAGATGGAGATATGATAATGGCAATTGTATCAAACTATCTAAAGAAAAAAGGAAAGTTATCAAAAGACACAGTTGTTGCAACAGTAATGAGTAACTTAGGATTACACAAATATACTAGAGACAATGGATTAGAACTTGTTCAAACAAAAGTAGGAGACAGATATGTATTAGAAGAAATGCTAAAAGATGGATATAATCTAGGAGGAGAACAATCAGGACATGTAATTTTACTAGATTATAACCCAACTGGAGACGGAATATTAACATCATTAATGTTAATACAAGCGATATTAGAAGAAAAAGAAACTGCATCAAAAATGGCAGAAATAATAAAATTATATCCACAAGTATTAATAAATGCAAAAGTGAACTCAGAGAAAAAATATGATTACGAAAAAGATGATGAAATAAAAAGTGCAATAGAAAAACTAGAAAAAGAATTTGCAGGAAATGGTAGAGTACTAATAAGACCTTCTGGAACAGAGCCATTAGTAAGGGTTATGATTGAAGGAGAAGACCAAGAATATATAACTAAAAAAGCAAAAGAAATTGCAGATTTAATAGAAGAAAAATTAAAATAAATACAGTACAAAAGAAAAGGGGGGAGAAATATGTTTATTTTCGACTTAACAAATTTAATCATACTAGTATTAGCAACAATTGTAACAGTATTATTAAT
Source organism: uncultured Clostridia bacterium (assembly GCA_934132805.1). Taxonomy (GTDB): domain Bacteria; phylum Bacillota; class Clostridia; order TANB77; family CAG-508; genus CAG-269. The sequence continues at coordinate 34,640 of CAKPAB010000002.1, forward strand.
ATTTTTATCACAAGAACTAAAAAAGAGTGTGATAGCAATGATACCATTATTTGCATTTGTGATAGACCTAATAATACACACTGTTCAAGCTTTAACTTTAAATGCTGAATATTCATATTTATTTGGAACTTTAACAGCAAATATGGCTATAGACTTTGCATTTTTATTAGTTACATTTTTAGCATATCTATGGGCTGACAATGTTGAAGCAAAGGCATACAATAAAAAGACAATTAACAGCAAAGACATTGATTGGTTATTTAAACAAGTATAAAATTTAAATGGGGTGAGTAAAATCATCCTATTTTTTTTGTTCTTTCATGCTTTAAAATTGTAACCCTTATTTAACAACTTTTTTATAATTTATTTTTATAAATATGGACAATTAATTAAAAATATTGTAAACTATAAAAGAAAAAGAAAGGAAGAGAAAAATGGCAATATATACAATAGCAGACTTGCACTTATCATTCAACACAAATAAACCAATGAACATATTTGGAGAAAACTGGCAAAACTACGAAGAAAAAATAAAACAAGACTGGCAAAAAAAAGTAAAACCAGAAGACACAATAATATTGCCAGGAGACTTCTCATGGGCTACATACTTAGACGAAACATATAAAGACTTTGAATTTATAAACAACTTACCAGGTAAAAAAATTCTACTAAAAGGAAACCATGATTATTGGTGGACAACAGTAACAAACATGAGAAAATACATAGAAGAAAAAGACTTTAAAAACATAGACTTTTTATACAACAATAGCTATCAAATAGAAGACAAAATAATAGCAGGAACAAGAGGATGGAACATTTCTGATGACCAAGAAGACATTAGGCTAACAAACAGAGAAGTAGCAAGATTAGAAATATCTATAAAAGATGGACTATCAAAATATGGAAATAATAAAGAAATAGTAGTATTTATGCATTATCCGCCATTAACAAAAAATTATATAAATACAGGATATACAAAAATGATGAAAAAATACAATATAAAAAAATGCTATTATGGACATCTACATGCAAACTCAATTTTAGAAGCAATAGAAGGAAATATAGATGGAATTAAATATAAGTTAGTAAGTAGTGACGGACTAGATTTTAAATTATTACAAATTTAAAAAAGAAATTTGGTGTGGGCACATAATACCAAAAATAAATTATCTAAATTTATTGTGGCAGTACCTAATCCTAGAAAATTATATGGAGAAGAAATGATGAATTTAACAGAAGATGTAAAATATATAAAAGGAGTTGGACCTAATAGAGTTACACTTTTAAATAAAATAGGAATATTCAACATCCAAGACCTAATAACATACTATCCCAGAGGATATGAAGACAGAAGCAAGCCAAAAAATATATGTGAATGCGCAAATGGAGAAGTAGCATTAATAGAAGCAGTAGCAATGTCAAGACTTATAGACAGCAGAATAAGCAAGGGAAGAACAATGCAAAAACTTGCAGTTATGGATGAAACAGGACAAGCAGTAATTACATGGTTTAATCAGCCATATTTAAAATCCAAATTTCAAACAGGAAAACGATATAGATTTTATGGAAAAATCGAATTTCAATATGGAAAAATAAGCATGAATGCACCTGTATTTGATGAAATAGAAAACTCAAATAATACTGGAAAAATAATACCAATTTATCCATTAACATATAGTTTAACCCAAAACACTTTAAGAAAAATAATAGAAAATGGGTTGCAAAAAGTAAATGAACAAGGTGGCTTGCCAGAAACTTTACCAGATTATATATTAAATGAATACAAGTTAGAAAATATAAACAAAGCAAATTATGATATACATTTTCCACATGACTTTGAAGATTTTAAAAAAGCAAGAAGAAGATTAGTTTTTGAAGAATTATTATCAACTCAGCTGGCATTACTACAATTAAAAAATAATAATTTAACAGATAAAAAAGGAATAACATTTAATAAAGAAGTAAAAATGTCAGATGTAATAAACACATTGCCATTTAAATTAACAAAAGCACAATTGCGAGTACTACAAGAAATTGACGAAAATATGGAATCAGAAAAATCAATGAATAGGCTATTGCAAGGTGACGTAGGCTCTGGGAAAACTGTTGTTGCAATGATTACAGCATATAAAGCAGTAAAATCTGGATATCAAGCAGCAATCTTAGCTCCAACAGCAATACTTGCAACACAACATATGGTCAATTTTGAAAAAATGCTAAATCAATTTAATATAAAATGTGAATTGCTAATATCAGGAATCAGTAAAAAGAAAAAAGAAGATATATTAGAAAGACTAAAAAATGGAGAAATTGATATATTAATTGGAACACATGCAATGCTAGAAGAAAATGTAGAATTTAAAAATCTAGGACTAGTTGTTACAGACGAGCAACATAGATTTGGAGTAAAGCAAAGAACAAAAATTGCACAAAAAGGTCAAAATCCAGATGTACTAGTAATGTCAGCAACGCCAATTCCAAGAACACTTGCACTAATTTTATACGGAGATTTGGATATATCAATAATCGACGAACTTCCACCAAACAGAAAAACAATAGAAACATTTGCTGTTACAAACAGGATGGAAGAAAGAGTTAATAATTTTATAAAAAAACAAATAGACGAAGGCAGACAGGCATATATTGTTTGTCCATTAGTTGAGGAGAGCGAAGAAGAGGACAACGACTTAAAAGCAGTTACAACATTATATGAAAAATGCAAAGAAGAAACATTTCATAATTATAAAGTTGAGTATATACATGGAAAAATGAGACCAAAAGAAAAAGACAACATTATGGAACGATTCAAGAATAAGGAAATAGATATACTTATTTCAACAACTGTAATTGAGGTAGGAGTTGATGTTCCAAATGCAAATATAATGGTAATTGAAGATGCAGAAAGATTTGGCTTAGCACAATTACACCAACTACGTGGAAGAGTTGGTCGTGGAGAATATAAATCATATTGTGTTTTAAAATTTAAAGGAAAGGGTCAAAATACTAAAGAAAGAATGAAGATTATGTGTGAAACAAATGATGGTTTTCTTATTTCACAAAAAGATTTGGAATTAAGAGGCTCAGGAGATTTTTTTGGTACAATGCAACATGGCATTCCAGACTTTAAAATTGCCAATTTGTTTACAGATATGGACATTTTAAAATTGGCTCAAGAAGCGGCTGTAAAAATAGTTACTGATGACCCAAAATTAGAAAAAGAAGAAAATAAATTGCTAAAAATGACTGTGAAAAATAAATTCACAGATAGAATTGAAATCTAAAACTTGTCAAAAGGGCCGCCCTTTTTTGACAGAAAAAAGAAAACTGCCAAAAAGTCCGGCCCATCTGCCAAAAAAGAAATCTGTCAAAAAGGCCCGTCCCTTCTGACAAGAAAATCGGTCAAAAAAGCCCGGCCCTTTTGACAAAAATGGAGGAGAAAGATGATAATATTTGGAATAGATATAAGAGTATATTTTCTACTATTTTTAACATATTCTATTGTAGGATGGTGCATGGAAGTAGTAGGCAAATTAATAGAGAAAAAGAAATTTATAAACCGAGGTTTTTTAATAGGTCCATATTGTCCAATATATGGAACAGGAGCAATATTAATAACATTTTTACTTAAAAAATACATACCAGCCCCATTTGTATTATTTATCATGGCAATTTTAGTTTGTGGAACACTAGAATATTTAACAAGTTATTTTATGGAAAAGATATTTCATGCAAGATGGTGGGACTATAGCCAAAGAAAGTTCAACATAAATGGAAGAGTATGTTTAAATACAATAATTCCATTTGGTCTATTAGGAATGTTTATAATGTATGTTTCAAACCCATTTTTAATTGGAAAATTTGAAGCGTTACCAGAACTAGTATTAAATATACTATTTTGGGCATTACTAGCAGTATGCGTATTAGACAATATTATTTCAGCAAACGTAATTAGTTATGTTGGAAAAACCACAAAAGAGTTTGGAAAACATTTAGACAACACGGAAGAAATAACAAGAAAAGTAAAAGAGGCGCTTTTAGGAAAATCTGGACTATATAAAAGGTTGTTAGACGCATATCCAAAAGTACAATCTATAAAAGTAAAAATCAAAGAGAAAAAAGATGAAATAAAAAGACAAGTAGAAGAGCAAACAGATGAACTTAAGGAAAATATCAATAAACAAAAACGAGAAATTATTGATAAAGTTGGAAATTTAAAAGATTTACCTAAGAAAGCAAAAAACAAAAAAGATATTAAATAAAAGTAAAGGAAAAGGGCAATGGAAAAATTGAAATTGAAAATTTCTAAAATGATAAAACAATTCAACACAATTTTAAAAAACAGTGGAGATGACCATGTAAGCGAATATTCAGCACAATGTTCATACTACACAATATTATCATTTATACCATTTATTATTTTACTAATAACACTAATACAATATACTAACATTCAGCAACAAACACTGTTTGATGTAATATCAAAAATAATACCATCAAGTATGAATGAGTTTGTTATTGGGATAGTAAGAGAAGTATATTCAAAATCGATAGGAACAATATCAATATCAATTATATTTACATTGTGGTCTGCAGGAAAAGGCCTATTTGCATTAACAAAAGGCCTACATGCAGTATATAATACTGACGAAGAGAATGAAAAGTCAGTATTATATCTAAGAATAATGGCATTAATAGAAACAATAGTATTTATAGTATTAATAATGATAGGAATGGTATTGCTTGTATTTGGAAACAGTCTAAAATCACTAGCACAACAACATTTTGGAGCACTAGAAAACTTTAATACATTTTCACAAATAATAACCGAAATTAGTTTTATAATAGTAACATTTATAATATTTTTATTTTTATATAGATTTATGCCAAAACATAAAGTTACATTTAAAAGTCAAATTCCAGGCGCAATATTTGGAGCACTTGCACTTAATGTGATATCATTTGTATTTTCTAAATATTTAGATATTTTTAAGGGATTTTCCATAACATATGGAAGTTTAACCACTTTGATGCTTATTATGATGTGGACATATTCATGCTTTTATTCATTGTTCTTAGGAGCAGAATTAAATAAAAGCATTCAAAAATTATAAGCATATACACCAATTTTGCATTATAACTATTAATTGCAAAAATAAAACTTAATTAAAAATTAATTTTATATAAAGTAATAGACACATTATTTTTTGAAGAAGAAGCTACGACCTTGATATCAAAGCCAGTATTATTCTTAAGCTTTAAATCATAACTACCATAGGCAACAGCAGCATCTTTACCTTGGGCAATATATGGAACTTTGTTACTATGTTCATGCCTCTCAGTAACACTCAAATTAGAAACATTTAGAGCAGCATTATATAAAGTAGTACTCACTTGACAATTACCGCCACCAAGCCCCTTTTTCTTATTACCATCTTTATCAAAAATATCAGCTTTTTGATATCCTTTTGCAGAAGTCGAAGGACCAACAGTATTACAAAAAGAAAAAGTGGCACCATTTTTTATAATTGTATTATTTAACGTAGAGCATGTTATAGAAATATTATTTTGCCTAGCGGAATCTTTATTATAAATTTTTGTAGAAAAAGAAGCAAGAACTTCTTCTTTTTTTTGTGTCTGCGTTTCAGATGGTGGCTGTGTTCCGGATGATGGTTGCACTTCAGATTGCGTATTTGAAGCAGAAGAATTATTTTCAATTTCATTATTTTCTGTTGATGAGTTATTAACCACGTTATTTTCTGAATTTTCAGAAAAAGTATTATCTGTATTATTTTGTTGTTCATTTGCAGATATTTTACTTGCAGAATAGTTTGAATCACTCGAATTTTTATTCTTAAAAAAGAAATATATTCCTATTCCAATACATATAACAACTATAAGAATTACCCAAAACCATATTTTATTATTTTTCATTTTATCATGTTCCTTTCTAAAAATTAGTCTAACCAAAAAAAGTTATAAAATACAGAAAAATGAATATAATATAACATGTCCTTTTGACATTTTTAATAGATCTGCATATTTAAAGAAAGGAAGAAAAGTAAATGAAAAATATAGATGAAATTTTAAGATATTTTCCAAATAAAATATATCAAATTTTTTTTAATTTATTTCAAGAGAATAATAAAATTATAGATGAATTACAAGAAATTAGAATTAGGACAAATAGACCAGTAATTTTAAAATTACGTGAAAAAGACTTAATATTACAATATAATGTGCCACAAACAGAAATATTACAAATAGTAGAAAGATTATGTGAAAACTCAATATATGCATATAAAAATCAAATATGTGAGGGGTTTATAACAATAAAAGGAGGACATCGTGTTGGATTAACAGGGACATGCGTTATAGAAAATGAAAAAATAGCGAATGTAAAGTACATATCAAGCTTAAATATACGAATAGCTAGAGAAGTTTTAAATTGTAGTACAAGAGTACTAAGAGAAATAATAGACATAGAAAATAAATCAATATACAATACAATTTTAGTAGCTCCTCCAGGAAGAGGAAAAACTACGATGTTACGTGATGTTATAAGAAGATTGAGCAATGGCATTGAGGAGATAAATTTTAGAGGAAAAACCTGTGGTGTTGTAGATGAAAGAGGAGAAATTGCGTCTATGTATAAGGGTGTTCCTCAGAATGATGTTGGAATAAGAACAGATGTAATTGAGAATGTTAGTAAAAATCAAGGAATTCGTATGCTTGTAAGAACTATGGCACCTGAAATTGTTGCTTGTGATGAGATTGGGAGTAGCGATGATGTTGAAGCTATTCATTATGCGTTATATTCAGGTGTAAAAGGAATTTTTACGATGCATGGAAAGAATATTGAAGATATAAAGAATAATAAGAAAATTTATGAATTAATAGAAAATAGAGAAATTCAAAAAATAGTATTCTTATAATTTGAAAATCAATTTTAAGATAAGGAATACAATGTATGCAAAATGTATATAAAAACATATGCAAAAAGCATAAGAAAAATGCTGGAAAGTATTGCAAAAGAAAATGTGGTATATTATAATATAATTGCAAATACGACATTTAATGTCATAAAAAGAGGTATCTACAAAGGAGGAAAATATGAAAAAGAGATATAACACAGGAATAACATTGGTGGCATTGGTTTTGACAATCATTATTTTGTTGATATTAGCAGGAATATCAATATCAGCATTAACAAATACAGGAATATAAAGATATACCATGCATTTATATGTATGGAGGTTATGATGTTTTAAACAATGGATTCTTGAATGATTATAATTATGTAAGACAATTTGAAAAAGTTTATATAATGGATAAAAAGCTATTTTTACCAATTAAAGTAGAAGATATTTTAAAAGAGGTAAATACAGATAATGGAATCATTTTTATAGATTACAAAGAAAAAATAAATAAAAGAGCAATGATGATAATAAATCAAATAGAAAAATTTTCAAATTATGAAGAAATAATGCAAATAAATGATTTTTCAATATATAGAATATATTAAGTTATAAACTAAAACCAACAAATACTGTAAAAGTAGGAGTTGGTTTTTATATTACAAAAATATTTCAAATATTTTACAATTTTGTATCAAAATACCAAAAATATTGATAAGTATATTAAGAGTATGATATACTCTAATCACAAGAAAAGAGGGGTGATACATATGAAAAATATAAAATTAAACATAAAAAATTAAATATAATCAAAAATTATTTTAAAGTTTAATATTATTTATATCAGGAGGTTAGCAAATGAATAAAAAAATAGAAATACAAAATAATGAAAAAATATTAAAAAATAAAAAAGGTATAACACTAATCGCATTAGTAATCACAATTATTATATTGCTAATACTAGCAGGAATAAGCATATCAGCATTAACACATACAGGAATATTTGCAAGAGCAAATGATGCAAAAACAAAAACAGCAATGTCGCAAGAAGATGAAAGTGTAAAAATGGCAGTATCAAGTGCGTTAATAGAAGGAGAAGGAGAATTAACAACAAAAAATTTACAAGATGCATTTACAAAAAGCAATTTAAATGGATCATTAACAGGAAATGGACCATGGACATATACAGGTGAATATGGCGAATACGATATAGAAAAAAATGGAAATTTAACAGCTAACGGAAAAGACGAAAGCACAAATGACGAAGTAGTAAAAGTAATGGGAAATTATGGAGTTACTAAAAAAGAAAAAATTGTTTCATTGATATTTAACAACGAAGAAACAAACACGTGGAAGGAAGTAAATATTGGACAAGAAATAACTGAAATAGGGACTGTAAAAAAGATGTATCAAGAAGGAAGTTCATATTATGTAATAAACACCAAAGGAGATGTCTATGCATGGGGATTGAACTTTAGCGGAAGACTAGGGATTGGAAATATGGACGACCAAGAGTCACCTAAAAAGATAAGTGAGTTATCAAATGTTGAGGATATATATACAAGTAATTATACAAGATTTGCAAAAACAACAACAGGAGATGTATATGCGTGGGGAGACAATGGCAGTAACCAACTAGGAATAGGAAATGAAGATGATCAATATTCACCGGTAAAAATAACAAACTTACCAAAAGTAGATAAAATATATGCAGAGGAATCTAACACATATGCTATAACAACAGCACATGAAATATATGTGTGGGGAGCCAATTATTCTGGCCAATTAGGAATAGGAAATACAGAAAATCAGAATGCGCCAGTAAAAATAACAAATTTAACAAATATAGATGAAATATATGTGAATAGATCTAATGCATATGCTAAAACAACAACAGGAGAAGTCTATGCATGGGGATATAATAACTATGGCCAATTAGGAATAGGAAATACAGAAAATCAGAATGCACCAGTAAAAATAACAAATTTAACAAATATAGATGAAATATATGCAAATGGATCTAATGCATATGCTAAAACAACAACAGGAGAAATGTATGCATGGGGATATAATAACTATGGCCAATTAGGAATAGGAAATACAGAAAACCAGAGTACACCAGTAAAAATGAATACAATAAAAAACATAAAATATTTAAGCGGAGGAAATAGCATTAGTGCAATAACAGAGACAGGAGAAATATATGTATGGGGAAATAATGAAAATGGACAGCTAGGAATAGGAAGTACAGAAAACCAAAGTACACCAGTAAAAAGGGATACAGTAAATAATGTTGAAGAAATGTTATTTTTATCTACAGAAGGAGTTGACTATATAAAAACAACAGCAGGAGACATATACTTGTGGGATGGTGACGATAGTGAGTTAGGAATAGAAGATACATCAGGAAATAATAAACCAATATCTTGGAATAATCAAAAAATAACGAATATATATTCAAACAAGGAATTAGCAGGAAATAGCAATATTATATGGACAAATGATGGAAAAATATATAGATACTATTATGGAGAGCCAATGTAGATTAATCACATACTCTAATCACAAGAAAGGGTGATACATATGAAAAAGATGTACGTTAGAACTCTTGGGGCTGTAGAGAGAGCGCGCACGCTACACTTTAGAAAGCTATAAAAAAGCGTACAGCGTAATAGAGCTAAGAAAACTGATAATATAAAATTAAACATAAAAATAAATATAATCAAAAATTATTTTAAAGTTTAATATTATTTATACTAGGAGGTTAGCAGATGAATAAAAAAATAGAAATAAAAAATAATGAAAAAATATTTAAAAATAAAAAAGGTATAACACTAATAGCATTAGTAATCACGATTATTATATTGCTAATACTAGCAGGAATAAGCATATCAGCATTAACACATACAGGAATATTTGCAAGAGCAAATGATGCAAAAACAAAAACAGCAATGTCGCAAGAAGATGAAAGTGTAAAAATGGCAGTATCAAGTGCGTTAATAGAAGGAGAAGGAGAATTAACAACAGAAAATTTACAAGATGCATTTACAAAAAGCAATCTAAATGGTCCATTAACAGGAAATGGACCATGGACATATACAGGGGATTATGGTGAATATGAGATAGAAAAAAATGGCAATATAACAACAACTGCTAAAGGAACAGATGATAAAGTTATAAGCTTGATAGGAGGCTATGGAATTACAGAAAGCAAAAAACTTGTAGAAATAGGAAAACCCCGCATGGAGCCTCTTACTTGGGGAGAAACTGAAATTGGGGAAGAAATATCTGAAGTAGGAAAAATAAAAGAGATGTATGACAATAATCAAAGCTGGTATGTAATTAATAGTAATGGAGAAATATATGCATGGGGATATAATTTTAACGGACAATTGGGAATAGGAAATACAGAATACCAAAGCACACCAGTAAAAATAGAAGGACTAAAAGATGTAGAAAAAATATATGTTAATGATGATACAGTATATGCGAAGACAACGAATAAAGAAATATATGCATGGGGGAATAATGATAATGGACAATTAGGAATAGAAAATATAGAATACCAAAGCACACCAGCAAAAATAGGTGGATTAACAAATGTAGAGGAAATATATATGTGTTTTGATAGTATATATGTCCAAACAACAAATAAAGAAATATACGCATGGGGAAAGAACAACAATGCACAATTAGGAATAGGAAATACAGAAAAACAAAGTGTGCCAGTAAAAATAGAAGGATTAACAAACGTAAAAGAAATATATGCTGAAAATTCTTCTATATATGCCCAAATGACAAATGGAGAAGTATATGCATGGGGAAACAATAGTTATGGACAATTAGGTATAGGAAATACAACAAATCAAAGTAGGCCAGTAAAAATAGAAGGATTAACAAACGTAAAAGAAATATATGCTGAAAATTCTTCTATATATGCCCAAATGACAAATGGAGAAATATATGTATGGGGAAACAATAATGATGGACAATTAGGCATAGGAAATACAACAAATCAAAGTAGGCCAGTAAAAATAGAAGGACTAACAAATGTAGAACAAATATATATGGGGTTTATTACAGTATATGCTAAAACAACAGGTGGAGAAGTATATGCATGGGGATGGAATTCTGGTGGAAAATTAGGAATAGGAAACACCGAAAACCAAAGTGCACCAGTAAAAATAGAAGGTTTAGAAAATGTAGATGAAATATATATTTATAATAATAGCATATATGCTAAAATGACAAATGGAGAAATGTATGCATGGGGAAGAAATGATGAAGGACAATTAGGCATAGGAAATACAACAGATCAAATTATACCAGTAAAAATAGAGGGGATAACAAATCTGGATGAAATATATACTGGTTATAATCTATATGTTAAAACAACAGATGGGAAAATGTATGCATGGGGAAGAAATGGCGAAGGACAATTAGGAATAGGAAACACCGAAAACCAAAGTGCACCAGTAAAGATAGAAGGATATGGCAATACACAAAAAGTGAATAAATTTTATATTAGCGGCGGTAGTCAAACTACAATAAATATTCTTACAAAAGATGGAAAAATATATACATGGTTATCAGACATGAGACCTATTTAATGAACTTTAAAGTTATTACAAAAAGCGAATTTTATACAATTCGCTTTTTATTTGGCACTTACCAAAAAAGTATAAATTAATATCCAGTAAATTTAAATTTGACTTATTATTCTAATAGCCTAGATTTTATAAACAAGAAGTGATATAATAGCAAAAAACAAAAGAAGGTAATAAAAATGAAAAAAATAAACGGAACAATAATGCAATATTTCGAATGGTACATGGAAAGCAACCAAACACTATGGAAACAAGTAAAAAAAGAAGCAGAAAAACTAGCAAAAATAGGAGTAACAGCCATGTGGCTACCACCAGCATACAAAGGAGCAGGAGGAAAAGACGAAGTAGGATATGGAGTATATGACGTATACGATTTAGGCGAATTCGACCAAAAAGGAACAATAAAAACAAAATATGGCTCAAAAGAAGAATATCTAGAAGCAATAATAGCATTAAAACAAGCAGGAATAGAAAGTTATGCAGACATCGTCCTAAATCACAAAATGGGAGCAGACGCCCTACAAACAATACCAGCAACAAAAGTCGACTGGTCAAACCACAATATAGAAACATCACAAAAAGAAACAGTACAAGTAGCAACTAAATTCACATTTCCAGGAAGAAAACACAAATATTCAGACTTCGAATGGAACTGGACAGACTTTGACGGAATAGACTATAATAATAAAACAGGAGAAAATGCAATATTCAAATTTATCAATAAAAAATGGGGAGAAGAAGTTGACGAAGAATATGGAAACTTTGACTATTTAATGGGAGCAGATTTAGACTTTTCAAACCCAAGAGTAGTAAAAGAATGCATTGATTGGGGAAAATGGTACTTAGACATAACAAAAGTAGATGGTTTTAGATTAGACGCAGTAAAACATATAGATGCTGATTTCTATGAAAAATGGATACAAACATTAAGAAAAGAAAGCAAAAAAGAACTATTCGCAGTAGGGGAATATTGGTCAGCAGATGTAAACAAACTACACAAATACATAACAGAAACAGAAGGAAAAATATCATTATTTGATGTACCATTACACTATAATTTTTACACAGCATCAAATGAGCCAAATTACAACATGTCACAAATATTAGATCATACACTAGTAAAAGAAAATTCATGCATGGCAGTAACATTTGTAGACAACCATGACACACAGCCAGGCCAGGCATTACAAAGCTATGTTCAAGAATGGTTTAAGCCAATAGCATATTCAATTATATTGTTAAGAAACGAGGGATACCCATGTGTATTCTATGGTGACTATTATGGAATACCACATGACAAAATACAACCTGATAAAAATCTACAAACATTAATGATAATAAGAAAAGACAAGTCATATGGTTTACAACATGACTATTTTGACAATAATAATTATATAGGATGGACTCAAGAAGGAGACGATGAACACATAAATTCAGGAATAGCAGTAGTAATTTCTAATGCAGGAGATGGATATAAAAGAATGTATGTTGGAAACCAAAACATAGGAGAAACATATATAGATGGACTCGGAAACTGTGAAGAAGAAGTTACTATAGAAGAAGACGGATGTGGAAACTTTGGAGTCAAATCAAGAAGTGTATCTGTCTGGATAAAAAAATAATATAAAAAAGGAGAGACAAATGGTAAGAACAAAGTTAAAAGATAGAGTATTACCAAACTATACAAAAGGTGAAGAAATTTTTAATATGACATCACATATTGTAGGTGGAAGTTTTGGAATAGTAGCATTAGTACTTTGCATTGTATTTTCAGCAATCCATCATAATGGATATGCAGTTGTAAGTAGTACAATATATGGAATAACCATGATAGTTTTATACACAATGTCAAGTATATATCATGGTCTAAAGCCAAAAAGAAAAGCCAAAAAAGTATTTCAAATACTAGACCACTGTTCAATATTTTTATTGATAGCAGGTTCATATACACCATTTTGTCTAGTCACATTTAGAGAATATAATACAGTTTTAGGATGGACAATATTTGGGGTAATATGGGCCATAGCAGTTTTAGGAATTGTATTAAATTCAATAGATATAAAAAAGTTCAGAGTATTTTCAATGATTTGTTATTTGGGAATGGGATGGTGCATCATATTTACAGCAAACTTATTGCCAAAACTATTAGGAACAACAGGAGTAGTGCTTTTAGTTGCAGGAGGTATAGCATATACAGTTGGAGCAGTTTTATATGGGCTTGGAAAAAAGAAAAAATATATGCATTCAATATTTCATTTATTTATAGTATTAGGAAGTATTTTACAATTTTTTTGCATATTATTGTATGTAATTTAAAAATATAGTATAATTGTGTTGAACTATACCACACTAATGGAAGGAAATAAAAATGAAAAAAATTTTAAAAAGCTTTAAATATGCATTTGAAGGAATAAAAATCGGAATAAAAGAAGAACAAAATATGAAAATACATATAACAATAATGGTATTAGTAATAATATTTGGAATATTGTTCAAAATAAGCAAAGCAGAATGGATAATATGCATAATATTATTTGGCTTAGTAATATCAATGGAACTAATAAACACAGCAATAGAAAATACAGTTGACTTAATAACAAAAGAAAAAAACGAACAAGCCAAAATTGCCAAAGACGTTGCAGCAGGAGCTGTGCTAATATCAGCAATTGCATCAGCAATTATTGGATTAATTATATTTATTCCAAAAATACTTGCAATATTATAACAAAAAATAAATATTAAATAATAAAAAGGGTGAAGCAAATAATGTATGATGTAATAATTGTAGGAGCTGGACCAGCAGGGATATCAGCAAGTTTATATACAACAAGAAGAAACTTAAAAACACTAATAATATATAAAGAAAAATCATCATTAGAAAAAACAAAAAAAATAGAAAACTATTATGGATTTGAAAATGGAATAAACGGTAAAGAACTATACAACATAGGAATAAAACAAGCACAAAACATTGGAACAGAAAGCATTAAAGACGAAGTTACAAACATTCAAATAGATTATTTAAAAGAAAAACAAAAAACATTTAAAGTACAAACACTCAATAATGAATTTTGGGCAAAATCAATTATACTAGCAACCGGAAATAAAAAAAATAATCCAAATATAAAAAACATAGAAAAATATGAGGGAAAAGGAATTAGCTATTGTGCAATATGTGACGGTTTTTTCTACAGAAATAAAGATGTGGCAGTAATTGGAAATGGAGATTATGCAATATCAGAAGCTTTAGATTTACAAAATGTCGCAAAATCAATAACCATTCTAACAAATGGTAAGCCGGCACCAGAATACAGATCAGAAAATATAGATATAAAAACAAAAGAAATACAAGAAATAAGACGGAGAAGATAAAGTAGAAGAAATAGACTTTAAAGACAACACAAAAATGAAAATAGACGGCATATTTATAGCTCAAGGTGTTGCAGGAAGCACAGACTTCGCAAAAAGACTTGGAGCAAAAATAAATGACAACAAAATTGTTGTCAATGAAAACATGGAAACATCAATAAAAGGATTATTTGCTTGTGGAGACTGCACAGGTGGACTATATCAAATATCAAAAGCCGTATATGAAGGCACAAAAGCAGGACTTGCTGTGTTAAACAACAAAGATATAGAAAAAACAAAAGAACAAACAAATAGTAATGCAAAATAAAAATAAAAAATAAAAAATATAAAATATAAAGGAGGAATTGTAATGGAACTAAAATTAAAATCAGAAAATTTTGAAGAAGAGGTATTAAAATCAGAAAAACCAGTATTAGTAGATTTTTATGCAGACTGGTGCGGACCTTGCCAAATGATGGGACCAATAATAGAAGAATTAGCAACAGAACTAGAAGGAAAAGCTAAAGTTGGAAAAATAAATGTTGATGAAAATCCAGACATCGCAGTAGAATATAATGTAATGAGTATACCAACATTAATAATTTTTAAAAAAGGAAAAGAAGAAAAAAGACTTGTGGGAATAAGAGATAAAGAGGAAATTTTGTCAATAGGGACGCCCCTTTTTGACAACTTTTAATATTAATTTTCTGTCAAAAAAGGGCGTCCCCATTGACATGGACAAAATTTTCTGTCAATAAAGGGCGTCCCTATTGACAAGAAGGGAGATGTATTTTATGAAAATCAAAAAAACAATAATAATTGCAATAGTAATAATAATAGCAATAGCAATTATAGCAGGAGCAATATTTATAATAAACAAAAATGCTCCAAAGCCTGAAGAAACATTAAGTGCATACATATCATTATTAAACGAGCAAAAATATGAAGAAATGTACAATATGATTTCAGAAAATTCAAAAACACAAATATCACAAGAAGACTTTATAAAGAGAAACAAAAACATATATGAGGGAATAGATGCATATGACATAAAAATCACACCATCAGAGACAACAAAAGACGGTAAAACATATAGCATCAAATATGATGAAAGTATGTCTACATCAGCAGGAACAATAACTTTTACAAATACAGCAAAATTGGTAAAAGAAGATAAAGAATACAAAATAAGTTGGGCATCTAGCATGATTTTTCCTGAACTAAGAGCAGCAGATAAAGTAAGAGTTTCTAGTTTGTCAGCAAAAAGAGGAGAAATTTTAGATAGAAATGGTGAAAAGCTTGCAGAAAACGGTACAATTTCAAGTGTTGGTATTGTACCAGGCAAATTAGGAGAAAACAAAGAACAAAATATTAGTAAAATATCTGAATTAACAGGTGTTTCAAAAGATTACATAAACACACAAATATCTGATTCATATGTTAAAGACGACACATTTGTTCCAATTAAAAAAGTTTCAGCAGATAATACAGAATTAAAAAGTCAATTACTAGAAATACCAGGAATAAAAATAACAAGTGTTGATGCAAGAGTGTATCCACTTGGAGAAGAAGCAGCACATTTAATTGGTTATGTTCAAGCAATTAGTGCAGAAGAACTAAAACAAAAAGAAGGAAAAGGATATAATTCAAGTAGCATAATTGGAAAAGCAGGCTTAGAACAAGCCTATGAAGACACTTTAAGAGGTGTTGATGGAACAGAAATTTATATAGCAGATGAAAACGGAAACAAATTAAAAACATTAGCAAAACAAGATAAAAAAGACGGAACAGATGTCAAGTTGACAATTGATAGTGGAATGCAAAAAAATTTATATGACCAAATGAAAACAGACAAAGGATTTTTTGTAGTAATGAATCCAACAACAGGTGAATTACTTGCAACAGTAAGTACACCATCATATAACTCAAATGATTTTGTACTAGGAATGACAACAGACAAATGGAATGAACTTAATAATGATGCAAGCAAACCATTATATAACAGATTTTTACAAAGCTATTGTCCAGGTTCAACATTTAAACCAATAACAGCTGCAATTGGTTTAACAAGTGGAAAATTAACAACAGATACAACATTTAATTATTCAGGACTAAAATGGCAAAAAAATTCAAGTTGGGGAGATGTTTATATAACAACTTTAACAGCATACAATGGACCAAAAAATATAGCAAATGCATTAATACACTCTGACAACATATTTTTCGGTCAAGCAGCAATGCAAATAGGGAAAGATACATTCTGCTCAGGATTAGACAAATTAGGATTTAATGAAGATATTGACAAAACAATAGAATTTCCATTAGCATTTAAAAAATCACAATACTCAAATTCAGAGAACGCAGATATGAATGAAAAGAAATTAGCAGACTCAGGATATGGGCAAGGTGATATACTTGTAAACCCAATACATATGGCATCAATTTATTCAGCATTTGCAAATAATGGAAATATGGTAAAACCATATATAGAATATAAAACAGAAAATACAGAATACCTAAAAGAAAATGCATTTACATCTGATGCTGCAAATACAGTAAAAAATGACTTGATTCAAGTTGTAGAAAATCCGGAAGGAACAGCAACAGATATGAAAGTACCAGGCGTTACAATTGCTGGAAAAACAGGAACTGCAGAATTAAAAACAACAAGCACAGATACAGAAAGCGGTACTTTAGGGTGGTTTGATTGTTTCACAGTTGATTATAATAATAACGATATGCTTATTATAGGTATGGTTGAAAATACTCAAAATAACAGTAGTGGTGGAAGCCATTATGTAATTAAAAAAATAAGAAGTTTATTTATAAAATAAGATATTTGTTTTAATTTGGCCTAAATGGACCAAAAGAATATAAAAAAATAAGTATTTGCCAAAATGGCGCCCCTTTTGAACTTTTGACATTTAAATTTCTGTCAAAAAGGGGCGTCCCTTTTGACAGAAGAGGGAAATATGAAAAAAATATTATTAGTAGAAGATAATGAAACAATAGTAATGGGACTAAAGTATTCATTAGAGCAAGAAAACTTTCAAGTAATATCAGCAAAAAATGTGGCAGAAAGTAAAGAAAAAATAAAACAAGAACAAATAAATGTTGTATTATTAGATGTATCATTACCAGATGGAAATGGGTTTGATATATGTAAAGAAATAAAAGAAAAACATGATATACCAGTAATTTTTTTAACAGCACAAGATGAAGAAACAAGTGTTGTATTAGGATTAGATTTAGGTGCGGATGACTATATAGTAAAACCATTTAGAACAAGAGAATTGATATCAAGAATAAAATCGGTTTTAAGAAGATATGGCCAGAAAGAAGAAAACAGCAATATAATTCAATATAAAAATATTAAAATAGATACAATATCAGCAAAGGTTTATAAAGATAATAAAGAAATTACTTTCACTAGTTTGGAATATAGAATTTTGCTTATGCTGTTTTCAAATCAAAATAAATTGATTACAAGGGAACAATTGCTAGAAAAAGTATGGGATATTGCTGGGAATTTTGTTAATGATAATACTTTAACAGTTTATATTAAAAGAATTAGAGAAAAACTGGGAGATGAAGCAATTATTAAGACTGTTAGAGGGCTTGGATATAGAATAGGAGACTAAATAATGAAACATCTAAAAAATAAAAATATAAAATATCTAATATTACCAATGATAATATTAACAATAATAACAAGTATACTAATTACAATTCAAACATATAACCAATACAAAAAAGTAACAATAACAGCAAATCAAAAAATAGCAGAAATAATAGGAACAATTATAAAACAAGAGCCAGAAATAGATACAAGAACAATAATAAAAACATTAAACACAAACAAAAACACAGAAGAATATCAAAAAGGACAGGAAGAACTTAAAAAATACGGAATTAATATAAATGAAACAAATTCCATAATAACAGTACAGAAGCAAATGAAACAAAATTTAATATTAAACATTATATTAATCATAGTATTTAGTATTTTATGGATGGCCATAATATTGGTATATCTGAGAAAAAGAGACAAAAAAATAAACCAAATTACACAATACATAAATCAAATAAAAAACAAAAAATACGATTTAGATATAAACGAAAACAGTGAAGATGAACTAAGCAATCTGAAAAACGAATTATATAAAATTACCGTTATGTTAAAAGAAGAAAGCGAAATATCAAAAAAAGATAAAGAAAATATAAAAATATCAGTTGAAGATATATCACACCAATTAAAAACACCATTAACATCAATAACAATCATGTTAGATAATTTAAAAGATAATCCGAATATGGACGAAAATACAAAACAAAAATTTATATTTGAAATTAGCAAACAAATTAACTGGATAAACTGGCTTGTTATATCAATGCTAAAATTATCAAAACTAGATGCAAATGTAGTACAATTTTATAAAGAAAAAATAAATCTGAAAAAGTTCATAAATGAAATTATAAAAAATTTAGAAATACTAATAGAAATAAGAAACCAGCAAATTATTATTAATGGAGATGAAAATGCCACATTTATAGGAGATTACAAGTGGCAACAAGAAGCCATTACAAATATTATTAAAAATTGTCTTGAACATAACAAAGAAAATGGAAAAATTTATATAAAATATGAAGAAAATACCCTATTTACCAAAATAATAATAAAAGATGAAGGAGAAGGAATACCAAAAGAAGACTTAAAGCATATCTTTGAAAGATTTTTTAAAGGACAAAATTCTTCCGAGAACAGTGTAGGCATCGGTCTTGCATTAGCAAAGAATATCATTGAAAAAAATAATGGTATAATAAGTTGTAAATCTGAATTGGGGGAAGGGACAGAATTTGTAATTAAATATATGAAGTAACAGTTTATTAGATAATGAAAGGACGTGATAAAAATGAAATTATATGTAATAAGGCATGGACAAACAGATTGGAACGTGGCAGGAAAATGTCAAGGAATAACAGATATAGATTTAAATAGTACAGGAATAGAACAGGCAAAAAAAGTAGGCGAACAAATAAAAGATCATAAAATAGATTTAATAATATGCTCGCCATTAAAACGAACAAGAAGAACAGCAGAGATAATAAATGAAGTTACAAATTGTAAAATTATAACTGATAAAAGAATAATAGAAAGAAACTTTGGAGATATCGAAGGAAAAAAATATGAAGAATGGAATACAGTAATTGGCGAAGACAAGAAAGTATTAAGTGATTATAATTTGAATTGGGGAAATCAAAATATAGAGCCAATACAAGATATTTGCAAAAGAGTATGGAATTTATTAGATGAAATACAAGAAGATCATACAGAGAAAAATATACTGCTCGTTACTCATGGAGGCACTTGTAGAGCAATTAATGCATATTTTAACGGAATAGGCGAAGATGGGCATGTTCAAAGTGCAAAAATGGGAAATTGTGAAGTTAGAGAATATAAATATAATAAGTGACAAAATTTATAGTTAAAAAGTCACCTAAAAGTCACTTTCGAAAATTATACTAAATATAACAAAGCTTTCAGTGTTAGACATCAAAATTTTGGACAACGACAATGAAAGCAGAAGGACATAAAAAAGAAAGTGGGGAAAAATATGGAAATATTAAGAGTAGAAAACTTAAACAAAACATATGGAAAAGGAGAAAATCAAGTAAAAGCAGTAGACAACATATCATTCTCAGTACAAAAAGGAGAATTTGTTGCAATAATAGGAGCAAGCGGAAGCGGAAAATCAACATTATTGCATTTAATTGGTGGAGTAGACAGGCCAACATCAGGAAAAGTTTTTATAGATGGAAAAGACATTTACACTTTAAATGATGATAATCTTGCTATTTTTAGAAGAAGACAAATTGGGTTAATTTATCAATTTTACAACTTAATACCAGTACTAAATGTTGCAGAAAATATCACATTACCAACAAAATTAGATGGAAGAAATGTTGATGAAAGAAGATTAAATGACTTATTAAAAACATTAGGAATAGAAAAAAGAAAATATAATTTGCCAAATCAATTATCAGGAGGTCAACAACAAAGAGTTTCTATTGGTAGAGCAATGATGAATGAGCCAGCATTAATGCTTGCAGATGAGCCTACTGGAAACTTAGATTCAAAGGCAAGTGAAGAGATTATTTCATTATTAAGACTTTCAAATAAAAAGTATAATCAAACTGTTATAGTTATAACACATGACGAAAAAATTGCATTAGAGGCAGATAGAGTTATAACAATTGATGACGGAAAAATAATTAAAGATGAAAGGACTGGAAAATAATGAAAGTTTTAAATGAATTGAGTGTAAAAGATTTAAGGCTAAATAAAAAAAGGTCAATTGTAATTATAATTGGAATTATTTTATCAACAGCTTTAATCTGTGGAGTAGCAGGGCTTATAACAAGTTTTCAAAATACATTTGTAGAAACTGCAAAAAATAGCCAAGGAAATTATCATGCAATACTATATAATGTTCCAAAAGATGAACTTAAATACATTGAAGAAAATAGAGGTGTTGAAGACTATTATCTATCAGAAGAATTAGGTTATAGTTATCTGCAAAATGAAAAAACATCAACAGGAGAAGAAAAGCCACTTGTTAATGTTATTTCAATGAATGACAAGTTTTTAAAAAATATGGCCATAAATATAAAAGATGGTAGATTACCAGAAAATGATGGTGAACTTGCAATTTCAACTAGAATAAATGAAAAATATAAGACAAATTACAAAGTTGGAGATACTATAACATTAAACATTGGAGAATTAAAAGGAACTTCAAAGAATCAAAACGTTAATTATTATGATGAAGAACAAATCAAAAAAACAGAACAAGAGGAACAAACAACTGGAAATGAAATTATAAATACAACTTCAAAAACATATAAAATTGTTGGAATAATAGAAAGGCCAACTGTTGCAATTGAACCTTATGAAGCAGACTGGTTTACAGTTGTTACAAAAATGCAAACAATAAATAAAAAAGCAAATGTAGCAGTTCTATATACAAAACCCAATGATTATGTAAAAAATACGGAAAGTATAAACCAAATGGTAACAGCAAAATCTGGAACTGAAGCAAATGACCTTAATACAATTAATGGTATAAATAAAACATATGAAAGTTATAAATATAAGGTAAAAATAAATAAAGAATTATTAGCATATCAAGGGGCAAGCTTAGATGATGAAACACTAAAGACAATTTATGGACTAGGAGCATTCGTAATGGGAATTGTTCTAGTATCAAGTGTATTTGTTATTAGAAATGGATTTGCAATATCAATAACAGAAAGATTAAAACAATATGGAATGCTTTCAAGCATAGGAGCAACAAAAAAACAAATCAAAAAAAGTGTTTATTTTGAAGGCTTTATATTAGGAATTATAGGAATACCGCTAGGAATTTTAAGTGGAATATTTGCAATTTATATATTAGTAAATGTAGTAAATTACATATTAAAAGATTATGTATCAAGTGGAACTTTATTAACATATGGAATATCATGGGCTGCAATAGTTGTAAGTATAATTGTATCAGTTGTAACAATATGGCTATCTTGCAGAAGGTCAGCTAAAAAGGCATCAAAAATCACACCAATTGAAGCAATAAGAAGTTCAGAAGATGTAAAATTAAAAGCCAAGAAAATAAAATGTCCAAAAATCATAACAAAAATATTTAAAACAGGTGGAGAAATTGCATACAAAAACTTGAAAAGAAGTAAGAAAAAATATAGAACAACTGTAATTTCAATAATAGTAAGTGTTGTAATATTTATTGCAATATCAAGTTTTATACAATATGGATTCAAAATGTCAAGTGCATATTATACAGAAAAAGATTATAATTATGTAGTATATGCGTACACAAGTGCGTCACCTGAAGATACAGAAGAATTTGCAAAAGAACAAGCAAAAAATTTAAAAATGTTAACAGACATATCAAACTTGCCAGATGTAGGAGAGGTATCAATAAATAAAAGCAATTCATTCGAAATGAATATGGATGAAAAACACAAAGCAGAATTAACTGAATATGGAAAAGATATTAAAGCAAGATATTCGGATTCCGATTCTGACCAAGAACAAATAGATACCATAAATATTATTTCATTAAGCAAAAATGAATATGAAAACTATTTGAAAAAAATAGGCGGAGATTATGAAACATATAAAGACGGAGTAATTTTAATTGATAATAATATAAATATGGATGAAAATGGAAAGAGAATTCAAGGAAGTATGTATACTTGGAAAAAAGGAGACATTGTAACTGGAAAAATAGGAGACAAGGAATATAACGTTAAAATAGTAGCAAGAACAGAAGAGAGACCTAAGGGAGTAAACATTATGTATAACTCCAATGCATTTTTTATTGTGAGTGAAGAATTCATAAACAAAACTGGGTATGAAACTGCTTCATTATATGCACAATCAAAAGATGCTTATAAATTAGATGAAGAAGTTGAACAATATAAAAATGATAATAATCTTACTAATTCTAATTTGAATACATTTAATATGGAAAAATCAGTCAAGGCTGAAAATGCAGTTATATTAGTTATCTCAATATTCTTATATGGATTTATTGGAGTAATTACATTAATAGGAATAACAAATATTTTCAACACAATAACAACAAATATGAATTTAAGAAAAAAAGAATTTGCAATGCTTAAATCAATAGGGATGACAAGAAAAGAATTTAATAGAATGATTAGATTAGAAAGTATTTTCTATGGTGTTAAATCCTTGATTATCGGTATACCAATTGGACTAGTATTATCTTATGGTATGTATAATGTTTTTAGAAATAGTATGGAAATGGAATATGTATTACCTTATAAATCAATTGCGGTTGCTGTGATATTTGTGGCTGTCGTTATTGGCATTATTATGAGATATTCTATGAGTAAGATTAATAAACAAAATATTATTGAAACTATTAGAAATGATAATATATAAATATGTCTCAAACAGAGTAGTCCATAAATAGATGTTACAGTTAAGTAAGGAAAAGGCTTCCAGGGAATAGTTATTCCAAATGTATATCCAGGATTTGAAAGACTATATGTTAAAGAAAAGTTCTGGAGTAAAGGACAGTACAAGGAACAAAGACTATTCAAAATGGAACTGCCGGAAGGAGCAGGAATGGAGATCTTAAGAGAAGAGGTGTATGAAGAATATAACCACAAGAAAGACTTAGGAACATTTCTGATGCCAGAAATTTTTGTTGAAGAAAAAGTGGCAAAATTTATTGGACAATAAAACCGCATAAGAAGATAGTAGAACTAGATTATATAGTGCTACTATCTTTTTTTGTTATAGTAAAGATAATGTAAAATATCAAAAATTAATATTTGAACATTGACAGATAATATAATTTTCTATATAATTTGAAATATATAAACATGTAAACTTATAATATCAACAAAGATTTTGGAGGTAGAAAAATGAACGTGTATGTAAAAATGACAAAAGAAGAAATAAAAAAAGAAAGTGATTTTGTAATATATAATTATATTGCATCACAGGAAAATGTAACAGAGCAACAACTAAAAGAGGATTTACGGGAAAAATATGGACTTCAACTTAATATAGAAGAAGTTCAGAAAATTATATTAGACTATGTGAAATGCGGAATCCTATCACCTAGATTTAGATATTATAAATTTAAAAGTTGTTGATGAAAAATGTAAGAAGAGAAGTGCCAAGCTTCTCTTTTTGCGTATTATTAATTTTGTAGTGTTACAATTGATGTGAAACAAAAAATATAGAAAAAAAGTGATTCAAGTAGTATAATTGAATTGTCAAAATA
>CAKPAB010000003.1 GCA_934132805.1 uncultured Clostridia bacterium
TGTTCTCTGAATTTACTTTTCTTAAACGTACATCTGTGATTTGCATTTTAGTGCACCGTCCTTCCTTAAGTTTTATTGTTTTGTACATATAATTTATTCTTATGTACTTAATCTTATTATTCTCCATAAAAAATTTTTTTCCTTCTTTTTTTTACATTTTATTAAAATATTTTTATAATTTTATAAAAGAATACATATGAAAAAATCTTTGATTTTTTAAGTAAATTTGTTTGTGCGCCAAAATATAAAAAAATTGCATAACTTTCCCATTTTATAATATAATTATTTTATAGAATTTTAAAAAAACACTTGAATTTTGCATTATATAATTATATAATTTATCTGTTAAAAATTTGTCAATAAAAAAACTTTAAGGAGTGAAAAATATGCCGAATATAGAAAATATAAAAAAATATAAAAATATACATATGATTGGTATTGGTGGAGTAAGCATGAGCGGTATTGCAGCAATACTTACAAATTGGGGCTTTAATGTTACAGGCTCAGATAGGTCAAAATCCGAATCAACAGATAAATTAATATCTATGGGAATAAAAGTTACAATTGGTCATAATTTAAAAGATGTTGCAAACTCTGATGTTGTAGTATATTCTGCTGCAATTAAAAAAGATGACCCTGAAATGTTAGAGGCTTCTAAATTAAATATTCCAACAATAGAAAGAGCTGATTTTTTAGGTGAACTTACAAGATGTTATAAAGACACAATTTGTATTTCTGGCACACATGGAAAAACAACAACAACATCTATGATTTCACTATGTTTCTTAGAAGCATTAAAAGACCCAAGTATTCAAGTAGGTGCTTTTTTGAAAGCTATTGACGGAAATTATAGAGTCGGAAATAGTGAACATTTTGTTATTGAAGCATGCGAATATGTAGAAAGTTTTTTAAAGTTTAGTCCAAAAGCTGAGATTATACTAAATATTGATAATGACCATCTTGATTATTTTAAAACATTTGAAAATATTAAAAATGCTTTTGTTAAATATGTAAAATTATTACCAGATGACGGTTTATTAGTTATTAATGGTGATGATAAAAATTGCTTAGACTTACCTCAATATACACATGCAAAAAACATTTCTTATGGAATTGAAAATACAAATTCTGATTTTTATGCAAAAAACATTAAATTTGATAATGATGGCTTTCCTGAATTTGACGTTTATAAAAATAATAGTTTTTTTGAAAATATCAAATTATCAGTTCCAGGTCGCCACAATGTTTTAAATGCTTTGGCTTGCATAGCTTTATGTGATTATTATGGAATAGCTAAAAAAGATTTACAATCTGCACTAAAAAAATTTACTGGTGCACATAGAAGATTTGAATTTAAAGGAAAAGTTAATGGAGCTAGTATTTATGATGATTACGGTCATCACCCTACTGAAATATTAGCTACTTCAAAATCTGTTGCTAATAAAAAACATAATAAATCTTGGGTTGTATTCCAACCTCATACTTATAGCAGAACAAAAAATCTTTTAGACGATTTTGCAAATAGCTTATTAAACTTTGACAATGTTATTGTTTTAGATATTTATGCAGCTAGAGAAACTAATACTTATAATATTTCTTCTAAAGATTTGGTTGATAAAATTATTTCTTTGGGTAAAGATGCAAAATATATTCCTGATTTTAATGAATGCGTTTCTTATTTAAAGGATAATGTTCAAAAAGATGATTTAATTTTGACTTTAGGTGCTGGAACTGTTACCGAAATAGGTCCAATGCTTTTGAGGGATTGAGGGACGTTCCTTCTTTTCCCTCTTTTCAGGGATTGAGGGACACCCCTTCAACCCCTTTTCCTTTTTTAGAATTATGTTGTGTCTTTTTATGTTTCTTAATCCATAATTTAATTTTCTACCATTTTCATTTGTTTAAGCATAATGTCTCCAAAAACTGCATAGCCTTCTTCAGGGTTGTTAACAAGTACATGTGTTATAGCACCAACAAATTTTCCATTTTGAATAATTGGTGAGCCACTCATTCCGTTGAATTATTCCACCTGTTTTTTCTAGTAATCTATTATCTGTAACTTTAATCAACATGCTTTTATTATCATAGTTATTATCTTTAAAAATTTTTTCTATTTCTATTTCATATTCTTCTATTTTTCCATTTTCCAAACTACACATAATAGTTGCTTTTCCCTTTTTTATTTCATTTCTTAATGCTAATTCCATTTCTTTTGAAGTGTCTATATTTAAGCTTGAAATATTATCTACTTTTCCATATACCCCAAATTTTGAGTTTTTATATATTGTCCCTATATTTTTTTGATTATCTACTGTTCCTTGTATTCTTCCGGGATTTCCACTTTCCCCTTTTACTACATTTAGTATTTTTGTTGTTACAAATTCCCCTTTAGAAATGTCTATAAGTTTCTCTGTGTCTATGTCTGTTATTCCATGTCCAAGTGCTGCAAAGCTTTTTGATGTTGGCTCATAAAATGTTACAGTTCCTACTCCTGCGGCACTGTCACGCACCCATAGCCCTAATTTGTATTCTTTTTGTGCTGTTTCTACTGGTTTTATTGAACATTCTAGTGTTTTTTGTTCATGTACATATTTTATTTTTAATTCATTTCCATTAGATGAGTTTACCTTTTGTACTAAATCTTCTGTATTTTGTATGTTGTTATTATTTATTGATATTATTCTGTCTCCTTCTTCTATTCCTGTGTTTTCATATGGCTTGTATTTTTTGTTGTCTATTCCTTCTATTTCTGTCATTCCTACTACTAATACTCCATTTGTGTATAGTTTTATTCCGGCAATATTTCCTATTGGTATAACTTTGGTTTTGGGTATTACACTTACATCTACTTCTTTTAGGTTTATGTTTTCAAATAGACTTACTTGTAGATTTTGCTGTTTGCCTATATTTGATGATGTTTCTATTGATTCTAGCCCTTTTATTTGTATTCCTAGTATTGTTTTTAGTTCTATGTTTTCTCCTTCGAATAATGTAATTTTGTTTGGAATTTTTTCTATTACTAGTGTGTATATTAATATCGTTAATAGGAAAAATACTAATAATAACATTTTGAAAATTTTTTTCATATAAATTCTCCTTTATTTTGCTATTATTAGTATTTACTTTTTTAAAATTTTTATGCTTTTTATATTTTAATTTATTTCCAATTTTTCTCTGTACATGCTATATCTTTCTCTTCCAAGTGCTGTATAATATAATTTCAACAAAGTATTATCCGTTACTCCTCCTTGTTTAACTTTGTTTTGGGTAACAATTGAGTCATATGACAATGTTACTTGTTTTGGATAATAATATATCGTGTTGCCATTTGCATTTTCTCCTGTTCTTCTTTCTATGTCTATATTAAAGATGCCAACTGCTCCTGTAGTATTTGCCTCTAGGCCATCTTCTTTTAGTCTATGAGCTATACCATCTGATGTTTTTATATAAATTGAGTCTTCTGCAATAACATCTGTATTTTTTGTATTTGTTATTACTGTATATCCATTATATATTTTCCCACCAACATTAATTCCTTGTAAAAAGCTTATTATAGAAATGTTGTCTATAATTTTTTCCCAGTCTGTGTCTTTTAGTTCTGGCATTTGAAAGTCTGTGCTAGCTGTTGAATAATTGTTATAATTTGAGATGGCTACAGAAAGATTTCTTGTTATTGAATATTTTATGATATCTACTCTATGTGTGTTAAAATTTGAATCTTCTGTTTCAATTCCTCCAGTATGGTCAAAGTCAAATATTTTTCCATTGTCACTTGTAAGCTCTGTAAATGGACTGTTTTCTTTTGTAAATTTATTTCCGTTTACATCAACTGCATCATTTATTGTTAAATCTTCTAAATTTGCTTTTATAAATTGTCTCATTTCGATTGATTCTTGATAGTATTTTTTTGCACTATCATCTGTGTTTGGAAATTGAAAATCTTTTTGTATTTGTTTTTGACCATTTAATACTGTAAACACTTCATTATTTGTGTTTTTATAGTATTTTGTTCCATTCTTTTTTATATATGGATAATTATTAATTTCTCCATCTACACATACATTTTCAGTTAATGGTGTTTCTAGGTCTATTGTAACTCCTTTGTATGTAACTTTTCCATTATTTTCTGAAACACCACTTATTAAATACCCATATTTGCTTACAGGATTTCCTGATATAGTTCCTTGTATTGAAATGTAATTGTCCATTGAATATGTTATTACTACATCAGCATTTCCTTTTATATATCTACAACTATAGTATACATATGGCTTTAAACCATATAAATTTTCCCCATCGCTATATGAAGTGTCTCGTCCATGCGTTTCTTGTGTTTCTTTATCCCATGTGTTTGTGTAAGGTGAATATATATAATATCCATCATACATTGTATATACTACTGCTGGCACGTAATTTTGTAATGTTTCTTTTGTGTATCCTACAGTAGAAAAATTTGTAGCAAGTGAACTGAAAAATGTGTTTACTGATGCTTCTATATCTCTAATTTTCGAGTTTGTTAAGTATGATGTATCACTATTAAATGAGTTTAATTGATATGCCTTTAGTGCATCATATGTAGCACTTTTTAGTCTTGAATCATATTGTGCTTGCATGCTTAAAGTTTCTACTCTGTTTTGTACATATGTTGATAATACTAATGATATTGGTAAAATTATTATTATAAACATTACGGCTAAACTTTGTATTTTCATCTTTATTGTTTCCTTTCGTTTCTCTTTTGGCACACTCTAAATGTTGAATTTTTAGTGTGCTATGTATTTTTATGTGGAATAAAAGCTTGTAATAAGAGATATTACAAGCTTTTATACTGAAACTTTTGTATTTTATTTTCCTGTTGCTGTTACTATTCCACCATGTGAAGCTGCTATTGTGTAAGTATCATTTCCTATTACTTTATAGAAGAAATTTTTTAATTGTTGTGATAGTGTTTGGTTTGTATTTTTTACACTTACTGAAACTATGTCTCCTTCTTTTACTTTGTATACATTGTCACTTTCTAGTTTTTCTTCTATTTGTGATGTGTATACTGAGTAATATACGTTTTCTCCTATTTTTTCCCTATCTACTTGTGTTGTTTTCTTTCCTGGGTTTTCGTCTAATACTTGTACTTCCATTTCTACATTGTATGTGTTTCCTGTAGAGTTTATTGTTGATAAGAATTGGTCATATTTGTCTTGTGTTATTTTTCCTGTTGTTCTTATTTCATCTACAAATTCTGTTGTTGCTGTGTCTACTGTTAATTGTGATACGTCGTCTGTTCTGTCTGACATTGTCATTAATGGGAATACAAACATTAATATTGCTGCTAGTGCTATTGCTACTATTGTTACTAGTGTGTCACTCATTTTATTTTCCTCCTAAATTTAATCATCTATTAGTATTATACCATTTATAGGTTGAGTTTTCAAGTATTTAATTATTATTATTGGTAAAATTCTAAGTTTGTTGCATATACTCCAGGCCATCCATTATATGAGTTTCCTTGATCTGAATTTTGCAATTCTGTTTTGGTATACCATATTTTACCTGTTGCCCATATTGCCCATTCTCTGCCACTATATTTTCCGCCATTTACCCATGCTGATCCATCACTTGAAACGAATAATCCATTGTGATAATCTCCTCTAAGACTTCCACCAGTTATAGTTGTCATTCCACCATAAACTGCAACTCCAGAGAAATACCCTCTTATTGTTCCTCCTGTTATTCTTACAGATCCTTTAGCTATACAAATTGCATCTACCTCTGTTGTTGTAAATGTTCCTCCTTGTACTCTCAATTTTCCGTCTTCCATATAAATTGCTCCTGAGCTTGTTGATTTAAATGTTCCTCCTGATACGGTTAAATCTCCATTTGGCATATAGATTGCTCCACCACTACTTCCGTTGACTGTTCCGCCTGTTATTTTAGCTGTTCCGCTTACGTAAATTCCTACTCCGCTGCCAACATTAACAGTTCCATTTGACATTTCTAGTGTTCCACCATTTTGAAAGATTGATGCTTGATTAGAAGATGTAAATGTTCCTCCAGTTATTTTTAAATTTCCATCTCCAAAATAAATTGCTGAGCCTTGAGGTGAACTGAATTTTCCGCCTGATATTTCTACTTTAGCATTTTTGGTATTAGATGATATCCAGCATCCATTTTTACTTTCAGCAGCTGTAAATGTTCCATCTTTTATAGTAAGTTTTCCAGCGCCTACAGCTATTGCTCCTAGTGATGTTCCTTTAGTTTCATTTGCAAATTTCATTCCAAATGTTCCATTATTTACTATTAATTCAGCTGTTTCTTTATATGCATATGCTCCTGTATGTCCACCTTTAAAATTTCCATTATTTATAGTAGCTTTTCCTGTCCCTATTGCTACACCGTCATACCAATTTCCGTAAAAAGTTCCATTGTCTATTGTTACAGTTCCTTTATAACTATATAGTCCTTGATAATATCCATTATATGTTCCACTTGTTACTGTTAATGTTCCATTATTTTCTATTGCATGTCCATATTGTACTAATGATGCATCTATAGTTCCTCCATATACTGTTAATGTTCCATAGTTTTTCATTCTTCCGGTAATAGTCTTGCTGTTTAGGTTTAATGTAATTGTTTTACCGTCAACAACTTCAACTTCTTCTGTAGAGTTTGCTATCATTTTTACTGTTCCTGATTTTGTAATTGAGTTTATTGCATTTTGGGCACTTGTATAATATACATCACTTGTTACTGCTACTGCATTTTTTGTTGTAAATGTTGTTGTTGCTATTCTTGAGTTTCCTGCAACATCATATGCAGTAATTCTTGCATAATATGTTTTATTGTAGGTTAAATCTGTTAGAGAAAGTGTTTTTGTTACTTCTCCTGTAGTACCTGTTGCAGTTCCATTCATTGTAGTATATACTACTGTTTTTTCATTTCCGTAGCTTGTACTAGTTCCCCATTCATATACTATTTTTGAAAGTCCACTATTTTTATCATTTACTGTTGATGTTAATGTTGCTGATGTTGCTATAGTGTTTGATCCTGCTCCAGAAAATTTAACTATGTCTATATTGGTTTTATCAATATTTGTTATGTTTGCTGTATATATATCTCCATATTGGCTTCCGTCCCATAATCGTGCATATATTGTTCCATTACTTGTAAATGTTTGCGTTCCTGTGTTTTCCCATGTTGTTCCGTCTTTACTTGTTTGAACTTGGAAGTCACTAAACTTTGATGTTACTGTTACTGTTACATCTTGGTTTGTCCAGTTTTTTGTGCTATAACTTACATTTATGTTTCCAATTGCTGTTGGAACTTTGTATTTAACTTTAAATAGTTCACTTCTGTATACATTGTAATTATTATATGAGTCTGTTACTTTTATCCATAAATAATTGTTTTCTGGTTTTGTAACAGTTTTTGATAATTTACTACCACTTGTAAATCTTTGCCAATTACCAGGCATTTGAGCACTTGATGATGACCATGCATATTCTATTTTTGATGCATTTCCTAGCAAAGTAACTACTGATGATATAGTAACTGAGTCTGTACTGTTAACATATGATATTTCATATGTTCCACCATTTGGTGCGAATGATATTGATGTTACTGTTACTGTTGTTTCACCAATTACAACTGCTCCATCGTGATTTGTTACTGTACATCTTAAGGTTGTGCTTCCTGCATTTTTTCCTGTTAGTGTAGCTTGTATTCCATTTTGACTTATTGATACTAAAGAGTTATCTAATACTTCAAATTTTATATCTTTGTAATCTGTTCCACCTATAAGTGTTGCAGTGATTTTTTTACTTTCTCCTATTTTTAATAGTGTTCCTGGTAAAGTTACTTTTTCTATTTGTGGTACTATATTGGTTGGAATTGCACTTTTTCCAGTTGTTGATACATTTCCTGCATTGTCTTTTACCCATACTGTACATTTTTTGTTATTTTTGTCTGCTCCTATTGTTATTGTTGAATCTGATCTCCATCCTCCCATACTAGCTATTGGAGGTGTTGGTGTTTCATTTTGTTCTGTCCATATATAATAGTAACTGTTTATTCCACTTCCGCCTACATCTCTTGCACTTACTGTTATTGTTCCTGTGTTTCCTTTTGTAGAACTTGCTACAACGGAGTCTACTACTGGTGGTTGTTTGTCTATGTTTGTTATTTGTTCTGAGTAGACTTCGCCGCCTTTTGTTCCATCCCATAGCCTTACATATATTGTTCCATTTTCTTCAAATTTTTGTGTTGGAGTATCTTCCCATGTTGTTCCGTCTTTACTTGTTTGAATTGAAAAATGTCCTATTGTATTTTTTGCTGTTGCTGTTACAACCTGGTTTGTCCAATTTTTGGTACTATATTCTATTTCTATAAGACCTTCTGCACTTGGTACTTTGTAATTTACTTGGAATTTGTCACTTCTCTTTGTAAGTATATTATTGTATGAGTCTGTTATACGTACCCATAAATAATTTTCGCCTGTTTTTGTAACATTTGTAGTTAATTCATTTCCACTTGTAAATCCTTGCCAATTATTTGGTTGTTGTGTGCTTGATTCTGACCATGCATATTCTATTTTTGATGGATCTCCTGATATTGTTACTGTTGACCTTAATGTTACAACATCATTTTTATCTGTATATGATATTTCGTATTTTCCACCATTTGGTGAAAATGCTACACTTACTACTGTTATTAAACAATCTGCTGTTACCGTTGTTCCATTATAGTTTGTTACTGTACATTTTAGTGTTGCTGTTCCTTCTTTTTTGCCTATTACTCTAGCTGTTGTTCCATTTTCTCCTATTAGTTGTGCTACATCTCCATTTTTTACTATTTCAAATTTTATGTCTTTATAGTTTTCTCCACCTTCAAGTGTTGCAGTAATATATGGCATTTCGTTTATTTGTATTAGCACTCCATTCATTTTTACTCCAGTTATTGGTGGTACTATATTTGTTGGTATTGCACTTGTTCCTGTTTTTGAGATGTTTCCTGCATTGTCTTTTACCCATACTGTGCATTTTTTATTGTTTTTTTCAGGTCCTATTGTTATTCTGGACTCTGTTGTCCATCCATTTGAATTTATAGTTGGTGGTGTTGCTGTTTGATTTTGTTCTGTCCATGCATAATAATATCCAGCTATTCCACTTCCTCCTGTGTCTGTTGCACTTACTACTACTGATCCTGTATTTTCCATTGCTGAACTTGCTACTACAGAGTTTATTACTGGTGCTTCTTTGTCTATTTTTATATCTATTTTTTCTATTTGTGAATATTTTTCTAGTCCACTTGATTTCCAATATGCAAAAATTTTTGTTCTATTTGGTATTACTACATAGTTGCTTTCTAATTGGTTAAAGCCACTTGTATATGCCACATTTTCTGCATTTTCATTTCCTATTACATTTCTCCAATAGTAATTTAATGCAAGATTATAGTTGTTTTTACTTGAAAATTCTACATAAACATCTTGATTTGTCCATGTAGAAGAATTTAATACTTTTCCATTTGCATCATTTTCTTTTAAAATATAAGTTAGTTTTGCTTCTTCTACATCATTTCCATTTATAACTGTGTCTGTTGAGCCATTTGCTGTTACAAGCCCACTTTTAGATGCTGCAATTGTATATGTATCATTTCCTACTATTTTATATGCAAAGTTTTTTAGTTGTTGCCCTATTGTTAGGTTTGTGTTTCTTACTGTTACTGATGCCATGTCTCCTTCTTTTAACATGTATACATCATTGTCTTTAAAGTAATCTTCTATTTGTGATGTGTATACAGAGTAGTATACGTTTTCTCCTATTTTGTCTCTTGCTGTTTGTGTGGTCTTTTTACCTGGATTTTCATCTAGAATTTTAATTTCCATATTTATGTCATATGTGTTTCCTGTTGATGTTAAAGCTTCTTGAAAAGCATAATAATCATCCCTGGTTATTTTTCCTTTAACTTTTACTTGATCTATAAATTTGGAAGTTAATGTATCTACATCTGTTTTTGACATTGTATCTACTCTTTGTGATGTTACTTGCAATGGTATTACTATTAATAGTACTGCTGCTAATAAAATTGCTACTACTGTTATTAATGAATCACTCATAATTAACCTCCTTTTATATTTTTTAGTTTGTTATTGTGTATGTTATAATTCTTTTTTGTATTTTGTTTACATCAGGTACGTCATCATTATCATCTTGATAATATACTCCTAATTTTTCTGTTATTTTTTTTCCTTGTAATGCTTGATATAATCCTGTGCTTCCAATTGTTACATTGAATTTTTTATTAAAGTCTGCTTCTGTTGTTTTAAATTTATGGTATAAAATTCCACATAAAAATTCAGCTTTTTGTTCATCATTTGCTAATGTTACATTTTTATATTCTGTTCCATTGTTTGTTTCTAAGTCTAGTGTGTATTTTTCTATTACTGTTCCATCACTTAGTTTTATTGTATATATTGGATCTTCTAAGCCTTCAAAAACTACTTTGTAGTTTTCTAAGTATGCTCTCATGACTGTTGGTACTATTGTTTCTAACCCTACTTGTCTTTCTGTTCCTGTTGCTTCATAATAGTATTTTCCGTTTATATATAGTGTTTCTCTGTCTCTAGCATCCAATATTATGTCCGTTGTTTGTCTTACTAATGTAAAAAACGGAATAATAATGGATAATGCTAATACAAATAGTAATACGGCTCCTGCCATTTTTAATGCATCTGCTGCGTTTTCCATTATTATTCCTCCTTATTTTATGATTTTTTTGTAATTGTAATTTTGTTTACATATCCACTTCCTGAGTCATACTCAATTTTAATTGTGTATTGTGCTGATGATGCGATTGAACTTGTTGAGTATGTATAAGCTTTAGTTGTTCCATTTGCTCCGTCTGCAGCATTTCCTGCTCCTACAAGTTGGATATTTCTATTGTTTCCTTCTTGTACATCTGCTACATTACTTGTATTAACTTCTTGTATTAATGCTTTTACATCAGACCCCTTTTTTGTTCCTTCATATTTTGTAAATGCACTATTAAATGTTTGAACCTCTGCTTTTGACATTCCTGAGTTTTGAACAGAGTCTTGGGCTTGGTTAAATATCATTATACCTAAAGATATAAGTAATATTGCAAGTAATATAGCACCTGCTATAATTAATGCTTTTGATGCGTTTTCCATTTGTTTTTTCTCCTTTCTTTTGTTATATTTTTTTATAATAATACTAATAAAAATAATTAGTAACGTTAATAACTTAATTTAATCTGTTATTTGTTCAAATAACATGTATTTTACTTTTTTTGTTGATTGATGATACTCTATATTTGTACATTTAAATTTTATTCCACTATAATATGTCAAAAATTGTTGCATTCCATTTTTATTAAATGTTTCCATTTGATATAGTGTATCATTATCAGATATTTTTACTTCTATACTTATGGAGTTTGTTCCATTATCTATATAAATTCCTTTGCTGTTTTTTTCTACTTCATTTTTTTCATTGTTATCTATTGCTCTGTTCATTACTGTTATTAAATCTGTTCCATATACTTCTACATTTAAATAATTTTCAAACTCTAAGTTAGCTTTTTTTGATGTATTATAATTTGCTTTATAGTTTAAAAACATATATGACATCCCACTAACTATAATAATTATTGTTATAAAAAATAAAACGATTTTTTTCATATTTTGTCCTTTTTTATTATACTATTTATTTATTTTTTTTGCAATATTTTTATTGTTTATTTTATTTTTGTTTAAAAGTTATTGTCTTAACTCTGCCATTTTCATAATAGTCTATTGAACAGGTATATTCTGGTAATGTTTCTACATTTTCTTGTTCATCTTTTATCATTTCATTATATTTAGATATTGCATTTTTTTGAACATCTTGTGTATTACCTCTAGAGCTTATTACATTTACTCTTATTCTTAAATTATTAATGTAATATTGATCTGTATCATCATCACCATAATATTTATTATTTTCTTGTGCATAACCTGCAACAGTAATAATATCATGAATTGTTAAGTCACTTTTATCCTCATAAGCTGTAAATTTTGAATTGAATTGTACTATTTGCTGTTTTTCATTTTGTTTATTTATTTCTGCAGATGTTGATCCAAAAGATATAAACAAGTATACTGCTAATGATATAATTAGTACACCTATCAATATTCCACCTGCCATAATTAGTGCATTTGACGCATTTTCCATAATTACTCTCTTCCTTCCTACGGATATAAGTCCGATTGGAAAAAATTGCTTTTATTCTTTAAATTCAAATGTTAATTCTACAATTTGGTCACCATCATATTTTGTATCTGAACCTTTGAATTTTGAACTTTTAAATTCTGAATATTCTCTATATTGTTCTATTTTATCTGTTGATATATCTATATCTTTTCCTGCTATTTCTTTTATTGTTTTATCACCACTTTTTATAGCATCATAATTTGCTGATAATTTGCTCATTACTCCTAATGTATATGTTTTTTCCATTGCAGAAAATTCTGCTATTGATTTTGTTAATTCATTATTTGAGTCTTTTATTACATATGTATCTGCATTTCCACTGAGCAATACAGACTTTCCATTAATTCCGTATTTCTTTTTAAAAGCTTTCATATTTGTAATATTCACAGTTATTTTTTTGCTATAATCAACTGAATTTCCTATATCTTTTGTATTTCCAGCCTCTCCACCTTTTAAATTAAAGTCTATAACTTTATTAATAGCTGTAATTAAATCATATCCATGTACATCATCTGCAAATCTTACAAATTCTTTGTTAAAATCCGCAACTTGTGATGCTTTTTCACTTGATGTTTGTGCTTTTTCGTAATCACCTATTTGATTAAATACTAATAGCAATGCTCCAATAATTACTAGAGCTATTAACATTCCACCTGCCATTAGCAAAGCTTTTGAAGCATTTTCCATAATTATTTAATCCTTTCTAAGTTCTAGTCTAAGTTGAATTCATTCAACTTAGACTTTTTTATTTTATATCAAATCTTATAAACTACTTGATGACATACTTGAGAATGTGCTAGACATAGATGTTAATCCTATAAATACTAATGGTATAATTAGGTATCCTACAAATAAGCATACCATTGGTGCAAAACCTATAACTTTTCCTATCATACCTTGTCTTTTTATTAATCTTTCGTTTGACTCTTTTCTCTTGTCTCTGTAATATTCTCTTTCTGAATCTAGTTCATCAAATGCATCTTTAATTGGTATTTTTTCTACTGCTGCTTGCATACTTTCTACTATTCTTATTAAAGGTACATAAGATATTTCATTTTTTAATTCTTCTAGTGCTTCCCATGCTCCAGCTTCATAGTTGTTAACACATCTTGCGATCTGGCTTTTAAATATATTTGAATATCTTTCAAGCCATTCTAGTATTATTTCAACATTTACCCTTTCAATTCTCATAAGCATAAGTATAATTGTTTGGAATTGCATTACTTCGTCTTCCATTTCCAATTGTCTCATTTTTGCTTGGAACATTAATATCCATATTTGGCTCATATACCCTACAATTGCGAATACAAATGCTAGCAATAATTCAAACCATTGGAATGATTCACTATTTATAACTTTTAATTTTCCATAAATTCTTTCTGCTGCTGTCTCTATTTCTTCATCTGTTGATTCTTGATAATATTTTGACCTTACTAATGCTTTTTGAATATCTTGTTGTGTTGTGTTTAATTTTCCTCTAAACATGTCTAAAAATTCATTATCTTGTTTTGTTAATTCCATAGCCTTTTTTTCGTCTTTTGCAGACATACTTATTAAGTTGTAATCTGTAGTTGGTTGTGTATATTCATAATCTATGGCTATTTGATGTAAATACATAAATACAAATATTGATGCTATAAATGTTATAATTGCAATTGCTATTCTATTTATATATACCCATTCCATTTTTAATGGTGATGCAGAATCTATTAATAGGTTTTTTACCTTTTTGTATTCTTTTGATCCATTTTTAGGTAAGAACAGGTCTATTATTCTTTTTGCAACTTTGTTTTTATATAATTTTGCTTGCCATGGGTTTTCTGTGTTTCTTGTATCCATGTTTACAGAGCCATTGTCTTTTAGTTTTCTAACTAGTATATATGATATAAATGTTATTACTAATATTAATATTTGTACTATCATTCCTGATTTACCATAATACCAGTTCTTAACAAATGAGAAGTTTGATACTGCCCAACTTTTTATTGGTTCTAGTAATAATACTGGTGCTATTGAAATAAATGATAAACTTCTAAATACATAGTTTAATTTATCTCTTTTTAATATTTCAATTTGCATTTCTTGTGTTATGTTATCAACATTTTTCAAGTATAATGATGCACCATCTATTTTTCTATCACCAAATTCTTTTGTTAGATATGAAAGTCCAGCAAATTCTTTTAAATAGTTATTTGGTGCAACATCATAATATTTTTCTAGTTCTGTTTCTGGATCATCTGAAGTCAATATTTCGTATATTTTTTCTCCTTGACGTGAAATTTCTTTTTCGTCGTCTTGTGATACTTGATATATTGCTTCTTCTACCATGTTAAATTCATGGTATGCATGTCTTATTTCTGAGAAGAAGTCTAATTGTTGTGTAAGCAATTCATTATCTTTTTTGTCTACAGACCCTTCTATTAAAATATCTATCATAAATAATTCAAATATTAACAAAATAAACATTAATAAATAATTGTTCTTTGTTACTACTATTGTAATAATAATAAGTGGTATTAATATTGCAAGTGCTTTTGTCATTATTTTTGCGGCGTCACGTCTTGTTACGTATTCATCATCTATGTTTAATATTTCTAATTTTCTTCTTAATTTTAATATGTATCTTTTTATAAATGGAATTCTAGAATATGTTAAATACAATTTTTGGTACATTA
Organism: uncultured Clostridia bacterium; assembly: GCA_934132805.1. Taxonomy (GTDB): domain Bacteria; phylum Bacillota; class Clostridia; order TANB77; family CAG-508; genus CAG-269. The sequence continues at coordinate 14,942 of CAKPAB010000003.1, forward strand.
TTTCAGTTGAAAATGCATTTGCTTTTGTTCCTTTTTGTAATTTTTGTATCTTTTTATATTCTGATTTTTGCATTTTTTTAGACATTATATAATAGGCAATTCCTATTATAGCCATTAATGCTACTGATACTCCCATTATTATAAAAATAACTTGGTTGGACACTTGTATTTCACCTCCTGATTATTATTGCTGTACTTTTGGTTTTCTTCCTCTTCTTTTTGGTTTTTCTGTTTCTTCTACTTCACTTATTGCTTTTTTTGTTTTAGAAGTTTTTTTCCAGTGTTTTTCCACAAAATTGTCAAATTGTTCTAAGTCTGCATCATCCATATTTTCTCTCATACCACGTAAGTTTTCATCTGTTATTGGATTTGTTATTAAATATTCTCCATCTACGTATTCTAGTATGTTTCTATATGTGTATAACTGTTTGTCTGTAACTTTTTCAAAGTAATGTGTTGCATTATCAAAGAATTTATCAAATTTTCCTTCTAATGTTTTTTCTTTTCTGTGGTCAAATGTGTATTCATTTTTGTCTTCTATTGGTATACATTCTGTTATTCTTTCTACAAATCTTTTTCCTCTAAAGTCTTTGCTTAAGTGTATATCAAAGTTTAATACTTGTACAACTTGTTCTTCTGCTGTTTTTTCGTTTTTAAATACTCCTGTTCTTAACATTGAGTTTCTTAGTGCTGTTACTAAGTTAGGGAATGTTTTAGCATGGTGTGTAAATAATGTAAACTTAGATGCAACTTGGGCTGCTTGTATCATCCAAGATGCTACTGGGTCTGTTGCAACCTCACCTATTATGTTAACAGATCCATCCGTTTTCTTTTGAACGTCTAGACCTTCTTGTCCAGATATTGTGTCTGTTTCACGGAATGTTAAGATGTTTCTTGTTGGATATATTTTTCTTAAGTGCAACTCGAATGCTGTTTCTTGAACCCTTATGTTCATTGTTTCATATATATTTTCTATCATACCCATAAGCATTGTTGTTTTACCACAACCTTGCTCACCAGTGATTGATATAATTCTGGCACCTTTTACTAAGTATTTTAGTAATTCTATTGAGTCTTCACATCCTGGCTCTCCTTTAAACCATTGTTCTAGTGTTGAACGTTTAACATCGAACTTTCTTACAAAGAATGCCCATGTTTCTGAGAAGCTTGGTCTTACAACAACGACACGTGATCCGTCTTTCATTTCGTTAATTTTGTAACCATTTGTGTCTGATAATTGTCCTGGGTTGTTGTATTTATAGATGTTTTGACATACTCTTTTTAGTTCTGATTCTGTTCCAAAGCTTAAAAATGCTAAACGTATTGATTTACCTTGGAAAAATATCCAAATACTGTCACAGGCTCTTGGAACTTTGTGTTCAGATATTTGTGATAAATAATCAGCATCTGATGTTTGTGCTACTTGGCTTAAGAAACTTTCTGGAAGTCCAGATACACCACCTGATATACCGGTCTATATTCATGTCTCTTACTTCATCTATACTGCTATATCCTTTGTAGTATTGGTATATCCTTTGTACTACTACTGAAAGTTTGTCAGAAAAGTCTAATTGTAAGTTTTCTTTTTCGAATATATCAGATATTTCTTGTGCAGTTATTACATATGAAGGTTTTGTTTCTCCTTCTACATATTTTAGTTCTGCCAAATGATATTTTTTGATTAATTCTGTTAATGCTTCATATCCAAATTCTTTTTTGTACATATAAATTAAAATATCGAATTTGTCTTGTGGTGTTAATAATGAAGGTATATCAAATGGTATTGCTTTTGATATATTTGTTTCATTAACATCATATTCTTTTGCTAATAAATCATATATTAATTCTTTTACATATTTTTTATCATTGACATCTCCATATGTACAGCCTTTTAAAGCTTTTTTCAATTCATATTTTTTATTTTTTCTTCTTTTTAACTCTTCTTCTGAAAGACCTATATCATACAAGTTTACTTTTGTTATTTCGTCTAGTCTTCTTTTTATGAATTCTTGCATTTTTTCTATTGTATATGTCTTATCATCTACATCCATTTTAGTATCTGTTGGAGCTTCTTTTTTCTTTTTTAAATAATACATTATTGCTGCTCCTGCAGCTACTAAAACTACTAGAGTTAATAGTATATTTGCAATTGTCATTTGATACTCTCCTTTTCTTTTATATCATTGTTTCCAATTCTTGTAATCTATAAATGATTGTTTCTGTTGCTCTTTTTACCTCTTGTATAAATATCATGTTTCTGTCATCAGAGTCTGATATTCTTTGTAGTCTTAAAAACAAATCTGGTACTCCTGCTTCGTTTGATGCTTCAAAGTATAGTGTGTTGTATGGTATTACTAATATTTGTTTTTTTTCATTTAAGTATCTTGTTACATTTTTTATGTTGTATTTTGAGAATTTGTCATATCTTCCTATTAAAAACAATGTTTTCTTTGATTGTAATAATTGACTTTTTTCTTTGTTTTGTTCTAATTTTTTTATGCTATTTAAGTTCTGGCTTGTGCATACCATAATCAAATCTGATATATCAATTATTTTTTCTCTTATTTCCGTGCTTAAATTATTGTCTAAATCTACAAATATTCTGTCATAATATTCTTTTGCGACGTTTATCAAGTCTGTATATTCTTCCTCTATACTCTTGTTGTCATACTCTGTAGCTTGTTCTGGTCTCTTTGATGTTGTACCCAGTATGACTTCTAGTCTATCTTTAAAAACAACTTTTGTATAGTTTGTTATCATATCAGATGTTAGTTTGTTACTTCTTGCCATTTTTGCTATTCCTTCAATTCCACTTTCTACATCTAATATTGAACTTGTTCTATTTCCAAATAAGCCTTTTCTTATTCTTTTTACTTGTTGTTCTTCAAAGTAGCAAGATTTTATTTTGTCTTCTTTATTTGTAGTTGAGATTATCAGTATTTTTTCATTGTAATTTATTGCCATTTGTGTTGCAATTGCGACAAGTGACATTGTTTTTCCAGTTTGTTCTTCTCCATTGTTAACAAATGTTATTACTGACATTTTATGCTCCTTTTTCTATATTTTTTATAGCCCTTCGTATGTCTGTATCTCTGTTAAGTCCTAGTATTTGCTGTACCATAAAGCATACACTTTCTTTATATTGTAAGCTTAGTTTTCTGAATTTTATTTTTTGTACCCTTTGATTTTCAGTTATTGCTGCTAAGTCTCCATTTTCTAGTGGAAAATAAATCCTTTCTTCGTCCCAGTCAATTTTATATCCTAATGATAAATAGTTTAAGTAGTCATCATCTTCTTTTAATGCTTCTTTTGTAAAGTATACTTTTGTTAATTTCATTGCTGCAGCTATATTGCTTAATATCTCTAATCCTTTTTTTAAAGAATATACATCAAATGATGTAATAAAATAGTTTTTGTGTGCTTCATCTAGTTTGAAGTTTTCTATTCTTTCTATTGTGTCGCAATCGATAAGTACAATGTCATACGAAAATTCTTCTGCTCTTCCTAAATATCTTTTTATTTCTTCAAAGTCATTGAATCCTATTGCAACATCTATGTCTTCAAAAGAAGTTATATATGAAATTGTAGGTTCTATTGCTGGTACAACATATTTTGCTTTTTGATTTATTGTTGAATCTATAATTAATGTTTTTTTGTTCATTGTTGTTAATATTTTGGCAATATTTAATAATAAATCTGTTTTGTCATATGCACCTATGAATCCTATTTTTTTCATATATAACTCTCCTTCTTTTAATAATCTCCGCTTAATGAATCTAAGTATTTCTTTCTATTATCTTTAGAATTTGTTACACTTTCTTCTATTTTTGTTTTTAAGTTTTCTTGTCCTTCTTCTCCACTGCTGTTTATTGTTGAGTTTATTGTTCCTCTAACTTTGTCTTGGCTTGACATATATCTTTGTACTAATTCATTTTTTGCTTTTTGTACAATATTAGGATCTGAGTTTATTAATTCCATAACTTCTCCTGTTGGTACATATGTTGGTGTTGCAGCATCTTGCATTCCAGCTTCTGTATATGTAACTACTTTTAATGTAGCTCCTAATGATTTATATGCATCAACAATGGCACTATTCATAGTTATGATTTCATTTTCTGTTAATTTTAGCCATATTGTGTCTTCTGAGTCTACTCCACCTATTTGTGGGATTTCTACTTGTTTTTTAGAAACAACTATGTAATCTTGTCCTGATGGTAATGATAGTCTTACGTCTATGTATTCTCCTGTTTCTAATTGTGTTGGTAATACTAGCATATTGTATTCTACTTTTCTTAAGTCATTTGTTGTTTTTTCATCAGATTTTGAAACCATGTCTAATGTTATTATAGAGTTTTTGTTCATGTTTACTTTTGCTATTACTGGTGATTCTGAAAGTTCAATGTATTCTTTGCTTCCATTTTTTTCTATGTAATAACTTCCTGTTTCGTCTTCTGTTTTTATTTCATATTTAGTTCCGTCTTTTGTTATTCTTAATGTTGCATTGTTATTTTTGTATTCTGTTGTAACTTCGTTTCCTTCTTTGTCTGTTAATGCATAGTTTGATAGTATTGACATGTCTCCTATTGCATTACTTGGTACGTAGTTTTTGTTTGTTACTTGTTGTGTTAACATGTCTGTTGTTATTACTTGTCCAGATATTACGTCTTCTGATAATACCCAAACTTTTACACTGTTTGCTTGTTCTGCTGCCTCTTTTTCTCTATAGTTTTTTAATTGTATAATTAAAAATGCTATTACTGCTCCTGTTAGTATTAATGTAACTACCATTCCTAATAAAAATGAATTTCTTGCTTTTCTTTGCATTGGATTTGTTGCCATTACAAATTCCTCCTTATTTTTTTATTTTTTACAATCTTTATTCTATTTTACATCAAATTATTATCTAAATCAACAAATTGCGTGCTTGTAATAAAAAAATAATACTTTTGTAATATTTCTGTAATATTACAAATTATTTGCAAAATTTTTCTAGTGCTTTTGTTACTCCTTCATTGTTGTTATCCTCTGTTACATAACCTGCAATTTCCTTTATTTTAGGATTACTCTCTCCCATCGCTATTCCTAGTCCTGCATTTTCTATCATTGTTTTGTCATTCATATTGTCACCGTATTGCTATAACCTCATCTTTTTCTATTTTTAACTTATTTATTAGATATTGTATTGCAGTCCATTTATCAGCTCCTGTTGTTGATATTTCTGTATAATAATATTCTACATTTATTTCTTCTGTTCCCTGCTTAATGACTTTTCTTGACATATGGCTAACATCTAGTACATCTATATCTGATATTTGTTTTATTTTTCTTATAACAGAATTAAATATTGATTGTGTTTCTTCACATATTGTTATTTTTAAAAATTTGTTATTTTCTGTATTTTTTATATATTCAATTATATCTTCTACTAGTGTTATGCTTGTTTTATTTTTTTCTTCTTTTTTTAAGTTTTCTTTGTAATAATATAATACATTATATTTTAGTTGTTTTGTTATTATTGTTTCTTCTGTATAAATATTGTATGATATACTATTTTCTTCACATATTTTTGCTATTTTTAGCACTTTTTGTTTGCTTAAATAATTCTCATATATTATTTTGTCTTTTTGTATGTCATATATTAATGCCCCATTTCCTGCTATAAAATAATTTTTTGAGTCTATTTCTTTTGCTATTGTTTTTATTGAGTCTATTGGCCTTCCTGATGCTATTATTACATCTGTTCCTTTTTCTATTGTTTTTTGTATTGCTTGTTTTGTTTCATCTGTTACTATTCCGTATTGGTTTAACATTGTTCCGTCTAAGTCTATTGCTACTATTTTATACATTTTATCCCTTCTTTTCCTTTTTTATTATTGTTTTTTACAATAAGTTTTTTAAAACATTATATTATAATTTTTTTTGCAAAATATGAGCTTTAACTTTTATATCATAAAAAGATTTTTTTTTCAATTTATTTTTCTAAAAATTTCCTGTTTATTTTTTCTAAATTTGCAAATGATAGTATTAGAAAAAGCAAATGTTTTTTTCTAGAAAATGTAGATTTGCAGGAGGTGAATTCAAAATGGCAAACAATTCAAACAAAAAATTAGTTCCAGAAGCTATGACAGCTTTAGATAAATTCAAATATGAAGTTGCTAGTGAAGTTGGTGTTAATTTAAAAGACGGATACAATGGTGATATTTCTGCTAGAGATGCTGGTAGAATAGGTGGTAACATGGTTAAAAAAATGATTCAACAAGTTGAAAATAATATGAAATAGTTTTATTTTTGATTAGTATCATTTTTTGATAGACTGATAGAATTTTTTCTTGATGATTAAGGTAGAAAGTTATATTTTGCTTTTATATATATTAAGGTACTTATGTTGTAAAAATTTTATTGTACATTTTTGAAACTTTAATTTTTTTATAACAAATGTACAATAAAAAGGCAGGATATGATTTCCTGCCTTTTTAGCTTTCTTTATGTTCTTTGTATATTTCGTTGATATCTTCTTTTTGATATGTTTGTTGTATTTTTTTTGTTTCTCTTTCTTGTGCTTGTACTTTATAGTTTGTGTTAACATATAATGCTGTTACAATCATTGTAAAAAATATCATACTTACTAAAACAAATAAAGTTATTGACCCTGTTTGGTCTTTTATCCTTGATTTTTTTTTCATAATCAATCACCTTTTAATTACGTTTTTATGCTTCTGGTTCTACTAGCCCGTAATTTTTTCCATCTTTTAATTTATGTATAACATTTACTTTTCCTGTTTCTACATTTATAAAAGTTAAAAAGTTATGTGTTGGATGTGCTTTTAATTCTAACACTGCATCTTCTGGTGTTATTGGCTTGATTTCATAATAAGATGTTTTTATTATTTCGTTTGATATTTCTGCAATGTGGTCTGTTTCAACTTCCATTGTTTTTAAGCTTGCATCTTTCATCATTTTTTCTTTTTTTGTTTTGGCTTTTCTTATTTGTCCTTCTAGTATGTCTATATCTTTGTCTATAGATGCATACATGTCTTTGTCTTCTGTTACAGCTCTGTATTTTTCTCCATTTGCTATTATACAGATTTCTGCTGTTTGTTCATTTTTTTCTGTTTTTAAAGTAACGTCTGCTTCGGCATCTTCAAAATATTTGTCGATTCTGTCTAGTTTTTTTTCAACATAATCGTTTATTGCTTCTGTTATCTTTAGTTCTTTTCCTATAATTTTTATTTTCATAAAAATCGCTCCCTTCTTTTTTACTTTTGCCTACCCTCATTATAAAGGTTTTTTTGGTTTTTTGCAAGTATTTTTTTCTTTTTCATCAAAATCTGCATATTTTTTCTCATTTTATATGCATATAATTAAGAGTATCTGCATATTTTTTGTTATTTTATATGCAGATAATTAAAAGTATCTGCATATTCTTGGTTATTTTATATGCAGATACTTTTAAAATAAATCTTCTAATTTATATTCTTTTTCCAGTTTTTCGTTAAAATATATTTTGCTTATTAGCTCAAATTCTCGTAAGCTGTCGTCTTTTAAATTAAAAGAGTATAGTTTTTTTGGTGGTGCTGAAATTGTGTAAATAATAGCACTTTTTGTACTTTGGCTCATGTCTAATGCAGATTTGTCTTGTCTTCCACATGCTTCGCATTTTAGTCCATTGTCTTTTATTGAAAATTTTGTTAATTCTTTTTCTTCTTTGCAATTTACGCATTTTGTTACTCTTGGCATAAATCCTAAAATGCATAGAAGTCTGATTTTAAATACGCTTAGTACAAAGTCTTTGTCTTTGTCTGTTTCTGATATTGTATATAGTGTGTTTAAAAATAGTTGTAATATTTTATAACAGTTCTCGTTCTCTTCTGTTATATCTTGTATTATTTTGTTTATATGTATTGCATATTTAAGCTTGTCCAAGTCTGTTCTTAAATTATAGAAAATTTCTATTGTTTCACATGAGTTTATGTGATATGTGTTTGTTCCTTTGTACATCATATATTCACCAAAACAAAATAATTGGGTGCCAGCCAAAAGTGCACTTTGTGGTCTTCTTGCACCTTTGGCTACACAAGATATTTTTCCATAATTTGGTGTTAATATTGTTAGCATTTTATCATAGTCTCCCATATTGTTTTCCGCTATTACTATCCCATTTATCTTTACATTCGCCATTTTTTATTTCCTGTATTCCTTTTTCTAAATTTTGTATTTGTTTATATTCTAAAAATGTATTTATATCTCCTGTGTTTTTAAATGCATCCCATGCCATTTTTTTAATCATGTTCTTCATCTCCATTCTTAAAGGTTTTTCCTTTAATTTATCTTTTGCATTTTTGTAAATTTTATACTAATTTATTTTTTTGTTTTTTATAATTTAGTTTATGTTTTTATACTAAATCATAAATTTTATTTAAGTTTGAATTTACTAACAATTGAATCATTGTCAAGCCAGTCGTTTTTAACTTTTACCCATGTTTTTAAGTTTACTTTAAGGCCAAAGTTTTGTTCCATATCTATTCTGGCTGCTCTTCCTATTCTTTTTAACATTTCGCCATTTTTGCCTATTATTATTCCTTTATGTGATTCTCTTAGACAATAAATTGTGGCTTCTATGTCATATATGTCTTCTCCTTGTTTGTTTTGTCTTAAATTCATTTTTTCTACTTCTACATAAATTCCATGTGGTACTTCGTCTTGTAAAAGTTTTAAGGCTTTTTCTCTTATTGTTTCTTCTGCTAGTTGTCTTAGTGTTTGATCTGTATATTCTTCTATATCATAATATGCAGGACCTGGTTTTAGGTTATTTTCTATTTCGTCTAAAATGATATTTTTGTATTTTTCTTGATATGCTGATATTGGTATAACTGCTGTAAAGTCATATTCTTTGTTGTATATGTCTATTAGGTTTAGAAGTTTTTCTCTTTTTACTAAATCTATTTTGTTTATTATTAATATTGTTTTTCTTTTTGATTCTTTAATTTTGTCTAATATTATCCTATCTCCTTTTCCAATGTCTTCACTTGTTGCTTCTATTAAAAATAGTACTAAGTCTGAGTCTGGTATTGTTGCAAATGATGTTTCTACCATTGTTTCGTTTAGCTTGTGTTTTGGCTTGTGTATTCCTGGTGTATCTGTAAATATTATTTGTGAGTTTTCTCTGTTTACTATTCCTTTTATTGCTGTTCTTGTGGTTTGTACTTTGTTTGCTATTGCTGCTACTTTTTCTCCTACTAATAAATTGATTAGTGTTGATTTTCCTACGTTTGTTCTTCCTATTATTGTTACAAATCCTGATTTAAATTCTTTGTTCATTTTTTCTCTCCATTCTTGTTATTTTTTGTGTTTGTTTTTTATGCTTATATTATACACCATTTTTGTGCTAAATTTGTAGAATTTTAAAAATTTTTCATTAATTTTTTAAAAAATCTGATTGGGATAGATGTTCCCAACCAGATTTTATGCATATGCATGTCTTTTTTTGAAGTCCAATAAATTTGTAATTTCTTTTTCTGTGTTTCTTGCTTTTTTTGTTTTCTTTGCTCTTTCTTGTTCCAATTCTCTTTTTTGTTTTTCTGCCATTGATTGACAAATTGCTTTTTGATATGCAAAGTGTGTGTCTTGTGAAATTTTGTTCCAGTTATATTCGTTTCTAACTTTATTTTTTGCTTTTTTTGTTATTTCTGCACATAGTTTGTGGTCATATAGCAATTCTAATATTGCATCTGCTATTGAGTTTGGATTTCCGCAGTAAGATTTCATTCCATTTTCTTTGTGTTGTACTATTTCGTTTAGTCCACCAATATCTGATACTACTATTGGGTTTTCTGAAAGCATTGCTTCTAGTGCTACTATTCCAAATGGCTCATATGTACTTGGAAATACTGCTATGTCTGCTGCTTTGTACATTCTTTGTACGTCTTTTCCTGCCATATATCCAGCAAAATATACTTTTTCTCCTATTCCCATTGCGTTAACTTGTTCTTTTAGTTCGTCTATCATTCCGCCTTTACCACAAATTACAAGTTTAGAATCATGGTATCCTTCTAGTATTTTTGGCATTGCTGAAATTAGATATTGTATTCCTTTTTCATAAACTAGTCTTCCCATGAATAATATTATTTTTTCATTGTCCATTGCGAATTTTCTTCTGAAGTTGTAGTCTCTTTCTATTCCGTTAAATAAGTTCATGTTTACACCGTTTGGTATTACATTTATTTTTTCGTATGGTAGTCCAAATAGTCTTTGTAATTCGCTTTTCATATAATTGCTGTTTACTATTACTTCTGATGATTCGTATGTTAACATCCATTCTGTATCGTTTATGTATCTTTGTGTTTCATCGTGTATTCCACTGTTTCTTCCCGCTTCTGTTGCGTGTATTGTTGATACTATTGGTATGTTGTAAGAGTTTTTTAATGCTTTTGCTGCATATGCTACTAACCAGTCATGTGCATGTATTACATCAAATTTTCCTTCTTTGGCTATTATTTCGTTTGCTTTTGCGACTAAGTTGAAGTTTAATTGCATTATCCAGTCTATGAAATTGTTTGGGTTTATCATATAGTTGTTTACTCTATATACTTTTACTCCTCTGTCATCTTCATATTCTGGTGCATCTCCTTCTTTGTAAGTAACTACTGTTACTTCGTGTCCGTCTTTTAGTAGTGTTCTTGATAGGTCATATACTACTCTTGATATTCCGCCTACTACTCTTGGTGGATATTCCCATGTTAACATTAAAATCTTCATTAACATTGCTTCCTTTCTTTGATAATTTTCTTTCGTTTTTTTCTTTTTTCTCAATTGGTTATATTTTATACAAATTTTTTGTAAATGTAAATGGTTTTTTGTAAATTTTTCAAAAAAATTGGAGACTTGTTCCAATTCTTTATGACCAAAAAAAAATTGGTTACTTTTTGTAACCAATTTTTAATTTATGCTTCTACTGGGTAAACACTTACTTGTTTTTTGTCTCTACCTTTTCTTTCAAATTTTACAGTTCCGTCTACTATTGCATATAGTGTGTCGTCACTACCTTTTTTAACGTTAACTCCTGGATATACTCTTGTTCCTCTTTGTCTAACTAAGATATTTCCAGCTAATACGAATTGTCCGTCTGCTCTTTTTACTCCAAGACGTTTAGATTCACTCTCACGTCCGTTGTGTGAACTACCTTGACCTTTTTTATGAGCCATTTATCTCACTCCCTTCATTTCGTTCATGATAATTTTATATATTTCTCTTAATTAAAATCTTTTTTAATTAATATGTAGAACTAAGCTTCTACTTTTTCTTCTGCTTTTGCTGCTGTTTTTCTTGCTGTTGATTTGATTGCTGTTATTTCAACTTTTGTGTATGGTTGTCTATGTCCTTGTTTTCTTCTGTAATTCTTTTTAGCTTTCATTTTGAAAACAATGATTTTTTTACCTTTACCATGTGAAACAACTTTTCCTTCAACTTTCATACCTTTTACATAAGGATTTCCTACTTCTACTTTTCCGTCTTCTGAAACTAAAATTACTTTGTCAAATGTAACTTTTTTTCCTTCTTCAACGTCTAATTTTTCGAAGAATACTACATCTCCTTCTGCTACTTTGTATTGTTTTCCACAACTTTCAATTACTGCGTACATTTAAAATGCACCTCCCTTATTTGTATACTCGCTAATCCTTTGCTCTACTCTTCATAAAATATTTTTTATATTTTATGAGAAATTTAAGGTAACTAAATTTAATTAGTTTTTATGTACCTTGACTAAGCGGATTACAGTTATTAATTTTACCATCATTTTCCTTACTTGTCAAGTGTTTTTTTGGATATATGTAATCTCTTTATTTTTTAGATATTCTTTTATTTCGTTTTCAAATCTACTATCCATTAATTCTTTAAATCCTTCATTAAATTCATATCCTATAAAATTACGTTCATTATTTATTGATGCAATTAGACTTGTTCCACTTCCTAAAAATGGGTCAACAACTAAGTCTCCTTTTTTTGTGGAAACTATATTAATTCTATTTATTAATTCTGTTGGAAATATTGCTGGATGTATTGTGTTTTTTCCAACACTACCAGCTTTTCTATTTATATTCCAAAATAATTTATGAGATATTTTTTCATTTTTATAGTCACAATATTGTTCAAATTTTGTAATATCAATTTTTGATTTTTGAGATTTTGTAAAAATTAAAACATATTCATGGTGGTCGCTTAAATTTTTGGCACTAGTAGGAATCCCTGATGATTTATGCCAAATAGATATTCCTCTATAAATAAAACCTATTTGGGTGCATTGTTTTACAAAGAGTTTTGGTAATAGTATAGGATTTCCGTTTCTTTTTCTGATGTTTATATTAATCCAAATACTACCTGTATTTTTTAATTTTTTGTAGCATTGCTCCCATACTGTATACATTCTGCTACTATATATATCATAGGATTCTTGTCCAATTTGATTTTCTTTATAATAGTCTTTTAAATCCCAATATGGAGGTGATGTAACAATCATATCAACAGTCTCATCTTTTAATTGATCCATGTTTTCTGATGTTCCAAAAACTATTTTTCCTTCAACTTTGTTTGATGTTGAGTTTGAGATAAATTCGCCAAAACATATATCTTCATAATTGTTTTCAATAACTTTTAAATCATAGTCATTTTCTTTATATTTATAGTCTGTTTTTTGATCATTAATTAATAAGTATTTATCACCTTCTAGTAATGTAGTTGATAATATTCTATCTAAAATTTGATTTGGTGCTAGTAAAATATGATTTGTTATATTTGCTTTTCCATCGTCTTCTGTGGGAATCCAAACGTTTCCTGGGTCTTTTCCTTTTGAATTATAATTTTTTTCTCTTTTTCCCCATTCTACGTCTTTCCATATTGATTTTTCTCTAATTGAGTCTTTATTAAAATAATAATTTTTTTTGTCTTTTGTAAGCCATACGCAATATAATACATTGTCTAATTTGTTGGTGTTTTCAGGTATTACTATTGTGTTTATATAAAAAAGTTTTAATTTTGTACAGTATTCTATTAAGTCCATAAAATCTTTTTCTACTTTTTTGTTTTTATATTGTGTTCTAACTATGCAAAATATGCTTCCGTCATTTTCTAAATTATTAAGATTAGAGGTGATTTCTTCAATACAAATATCTATATTATTTTTTATTATTATTGTCTTGTACATCCGAATCTCCTTCCTTATTCTCAATTCTCTTTTTGGCTATTTTACAGTATTTTTCGACTTTTTCTACATATAACCATTTTCTATTTAATTTTATGCTAGCTTTGGCTGTAGTCCCACTTCCTCCAAATGGGTCAAATACTAAATCTCCTGGATTAGACCAGGATTTAATATGGTCTTCTGCTAATTTTTCAGGAAATATTGCTGGGTGCTCATAAGCAATTTTGTCTTTGCTTGCAAATCCTTTTCCATTATTATATCTCCATATGTTAGTTCTAACTCCATATTCGTTAATTACCTTTTTTCCTTTGTTTGTTAGACTTCCATCTTTTTCTCGTCTCGTAATGTCTCCAAATGTAGACATTCCTGCACATGAATTTTTTTTGTCTTTTAGTAAATTAACTGTTTTAGGTCTTCCTTTACTCATAATAAACATATATTCAAATGAGTTAAAATATCTATTTGGATGTGGTGGTCCAGATCCTGCTTTTTCATAGATTATAACATCATAGATATTAAACCCAACTTCTTGAAAATATAATGCATGTTTAAAGCTTGTTAAAGATTTATTTCCTCTGTCGGTCTTGTCTCCTATTACCCAAACAACTACTCCCCCTTTTTTGGTTACTCTATATAGTTGTCTGGCAACTTTTCTAAAAGTGTTATAGTCCCAAACTAGGTTATTTTCGTAGTCTCTTAAGTCATCATATGGTGGGCTTGTTACAGTTAAATCTATACAATTGTCTGGTAGTTTTTTCATAAATTTTATGCAGTCTTCTTTATTTATTTTTTCTAAATATTTGTTAATTTCTTCTGGCAAGATAAGTTCCTCCTTTGTAGTTTAAGCAAGAATCAAATTATATTCTTCTTCGTTAATAATTTGTTCAGATAAAGCATATTCTAATTGATATGATTTTAATATGTGTTTTTTGTATAAATCTTTTAAACGATTTACTATGTTTTTTTGGAAATGATTGTATTCATCAAATCCGTCATATAATTTGTCTTTATATGTATCTTTTATTGAATGTATTTTTCTGTGACACATTGGACAAATTCCAAATAAATTTTCATAGTGGTCTGGCCCATCAGCAATGCTAAATGGGATTAAATGATGATATTCTAAATATGGCTCATCGTTATTTTTGATAAATGTAGTTTGTCCACAACATTCACATTTGATTAAATTATTCTCGTCAGAATAGTTGGCTAAGTAATAAGCATTTAGTAAACTAATAATTCTGCTATCTCTTTTTCTTTCCAAAGTAGGTCTAACATTTTCTTCTGATACCTCTTTGATTCTATTTAGTAAGTCTGTAGAATTAAGTGTGCTAAATCTATTAACATATACCTCTTCTACTGAATAATCAATATCATATTCAATTTCAGAAAGTTTTTGGTTTTTAATTTTTTCGGCAACGTTTTTTAGTGCATTTATTATCTCATTTTTTTTAGTTAAATTATTGCTTTTTAAAATATTGCTAAAATATTTTTTTCCATATTCGTATAAGTCGTTATAATTATTTAAGTTATTTAACTCTATATTATTGTTCATCATATAGTCATTTACTATTAGAGCAAGCATAATAATTTTTTCTTTTTTTATGTTATACAAATCCCAACTCATTTTAATTCTATGATTCATATGGTATTCTTGTCCAGTAGCAGTAGCTAAATATTTGTTTCTTAGCTCTTTTTCACATTCTTTTAACATGTTTCCATATCTTTGTATTTTATATTTATTGATTTGAGAATAAATATTGACAATATGTTTTAGTCTGTCATAATTTGTTATTTTCCATCCGTATTTATGTAAATTTTTAACACATCCAAAATAATTGTCCCCATGGTCTTTTGATAAGTCACTTCTAATTCCCAGCATATATTTTTTTATTTCTTTTTCAAAGTCTTCATTAGCTAAATCACTTTTGATTCCATATCTAGTAATATCTGCTTTAATGGTATCTAATTTTTTCTTTAAAGAATCATAATTATTAATTACTAAATCTACATTATCATCATTTGTACGTGATAAGACTAAATCGTAAAATTTTGGAAATAAATCACCATTTACTAACATACATTTTAAAATTGTTAAATATGGACTAGTATTTATTTTAAATTTTTCGCTATTACAATATTCACAATTTTTTATAGATGGAATTTCAACAGTAACTGGTTGTGATACCATCTTTATTTTTTGGTGTTCCCATATTAGAGCAAATTCTTTTGCATTTGCTTGAATAGCTAGTTCACCTATTGGTGTCAAACTCGCAAATTCCTTGTCGTTTATAGTTCCATTTGAACGAGAATGAACAAATCCAAAATAGAATAAAATTTGTCTTTCATTACGTAGTGCTGCATGATAATCATTTATAATCTGATTATTATCAATGTTTTCGTCTGAGTGCTGTAATTTGTATTCATCAATTAGTTTGTTTAAATTTTTAACTTCAAAGTTTGTATTATAAATTTTTTCTCTTAAAAATGCTTTGACTCCGCTTTGCCCTCCTATGTTCATTAGATATACAAAATAATATTTGTCTACTAAAGCCATGTATTGATTAATGTCTGTAAAATATTCGCTTTCAATAGGTCCAGCGAATTCCATATATGTTCTATAATTTTTTCTTATATCTATGTTATCTGGGAAGAAAAATTTATTAGCATTAGTTCTTTGTGATTCTGGTAAAGAATTAATATAATTTTCAAAATTGTTTTTTATTTTTGACATGCCATCAGCTGTTCTGACTATTTTTGATAAGAATATTGCGTCATATAAAACTAAAAATTTTTTTAAATACCACAGAGTTCCTGAAGTATTAATTTTTGTTATTTCCATTGATTTTGTTAAAAAGTAATTTCCTGGAGTAATTCCATCTATAAATTCATCAACATAACTCATGCACCATCACCTACTATATAATATTACAACAATAATTTTTTCGTTTTATTGGTGGAGATGAGGGGAGTTGAACCCCTGTCCATAATACTTTCCAAATAGATTTCTACAAGTTTATTTTATCTTTTATTTTCGTTTTTAATTCGCGGATAAACACGCTAATTAAAAATATAGTTTTATAAGTTACCCACCATTCCTAAAACAAAAATGGCTTTGTTTCCTACTTAGTTATAACACCCTTGCTAAATCAGTAGGCTATTTAGTTTGGATGACGCTGCAATCTAGGCAGCGTATGCTAATTCTTCGTTGTTAGCGTTTATTATTAATTTCCCGTTTTTTTAAGTGGCCAACGAGAATCCACTACTTGCTTTCTATTTTTCTGGTAATATGTCGAAACCTTTGCATCCCCATATTGCTTTATTATTATACTATTTTTTCTGAATTTTATCAATATTTTTTGTGAAATTTCATACTATATTTTAGGTGATAAAAATGTCTATTGTTCAAACAAATGTTAATTATAATTATTCATTAATGAGTCAAAATCTTTTTATTTTGAAAAGCTTATATCCTTTTTTAAAAATACAAGTTGCAGGAAAAAGTATTTTATCTAAAAATATTTATGTTGTAAAACTTGGCTCTGGCTCTAAAGAGGTTTTCTATTCTGGCTCAATTCATGCTAATGAATGGATAACAAGTACTTTACTTATGAAATTTATTGAAGATTATTGTATTGCATATAGCAATAATTCTAAGCTTTATGGATATTCTGTGCGTGACTTATTTAATTCTGTTTCTATCTATATTATGCCTATGGTTAACCCTGATGGTGTGGATTTGGTAACTGGAAAATTGTCTAAAACTTCTACTGCTTTTATAACTGCTAAAAATATTGCAAAAAGTTTTCCAGATATTCCTTTTCCTTATCGGTTGGAAGTCTAATATTTTGCGGTACTGACTTAAATTTGCAATTTCCGGCTTGTTGGGAGGATGCTAAAAAAATTAAATATGCACAAGGTTTTAACAGACCTGCTCCTCGTGATTTTGTAGGTTACCGGTCCTTTGACTGAGCCAGAATCTTTGGCTATTTATAATTTTACTCTTATGCATGATTTTAGGCTTATTATTGCTTTTCATACACAGGGTAAAGAGATTTATTGGAATTTTCAAAATATTAATCCTCCTGATGGTTATGAGATTGGTACCAAATTTACTGA
This sequence comes from uncultured Clostridia bacterium, assembly GCA_934132805.1. Classification (GTDB taxonomy): domain Bacteria; phylum Bacillota; class Clostridia; order TANB77; family CAG-508; genus CAG-269. The sequence goes on from CAKPAB010000003.1 coordinate 32,256, forward strand.
TGCTAGTGGTTATGTTTTAGCTGATGTTCCTTATAATTCTAGCTTTGCTGGTTTTAAGGATTGGTTTATTCAAAATTATAATATGCCTGGTTTTACTGTAGAAGCTGGTATTGGTGAAAATCCTTTGCCTATTGAACAATTTAGTTCAATTTATAATGATAATTTGGGTATTTTAGTATTTGGTGCTATACTTTAAGGTTTTATCTAAAATTAAAATTATATTTTTGTTACACTTTTCGACAGACTTTTCTTTTTATTGATGTTATTATATTTATACTATACTAATTAGAAGGGAGGAAAGCACTATGACTAAAGAAGTTCTTTTAAACACAGAGTTTGAGTCTGCTCATGATGCAATGTGTGCTTTAAACACTTTTTTGGAAAATGTCAATGTTTCTACAACTGATAGTCAAGCTAACTATCAAGAATTAAGAGCTATTGGCAATCGGATTTACGAATAGCTCCCTTATAGGGAACTATGTATAGTTCCACCATCTAGCATTCAAAAAGCCGGGATTAAGGATGTACTCCTCTAAATCCCGGCTTTTTCTTAATCTCAGCTTTTTATTTGTTTTTTACTACTATATTGTATATTTTGCATGGTACATATATTTCTTTTACTACTTCATTTTTTTCAAGAAGTTCTATAACTTTAGCATCTGCTTTTATTTTTTTAAGGACTTCTTCTGCTGAATCTTCTGCATCAACTGTAACACACAATTTTAATTTTCCATTTATTTGAACTGGAATATCTTTTGTTCCTCCATTCATTTCGCTTTCTACTATTTCTGGCCATTTTTCATTATATACAAAATCTGTATGTCCTGTTTTTTGCCATAGTTCTTCTGCAAAATGTGGTGCTAAAGGTGAGATTAATGTTATAAATATTTCTACTACATTTTTTAGTACTTCTACATTTATTTTTTCTTCTCTAATGTAGTCACTTATTTTGTTAAATAATTCCATACTTCTTGCAATTGCTGTGTTGAATCTAAAGTCATTGATGTCGTCTCCCATTGCTTTTATTGTTTGGTTTTTGCATCTTAACAATTCTTTTTCTTTTGTTCCAATTTCGTTGTTTGATGTTATTTCTTTTAGTTCATTATATTTTTCAATTAGTCTTTCTACTCTTGAAAAATATTTAACCATTGATTCTATTCCTTTTTCATCCCATGGTCCACCTTGTCTATAGTCAAAGCCAAACATTATATACATTCTAAATACATCTGCACCATATTTTTCTATATATTCTTCTGGTGATACTGTGTTTCCTTTGCTTTTGCTCATTTTATTTCCATCTGGGCCTAATATCATACCTTGGTGTATTAATTTTTTAAATGGTTCGTCAAAGTCTAAATATCCTAAGTCACGTAATGCTTTTGTCATAAATCTTGCATAAATCAAGTGCATTGCTGCATGTTCTTTTCCTCCGACATATACGTCAACTGGTAGCATTTTGTCTACAATTTCCTTGTTAAATGCTTCTTTGTCGTTTTTTGCATTAGGATATCTTAGGTAATACCAAGATGAACATACAAATGTGTCAAGTGTGTCTGCTTCTCTTGTTGCTTTTCCTCCACATTTTGGGCATGTACAATTTATAAATTCAGCTGATTTTTTTAGTGGTGATTCTCCATCTGGTTTAAATTCCACATTGTGTGGAAGTAATACTGGTAAATCTTTTTCTGGCACTGGTACTGTTCCACATTTTTCACAATATATAATTGGAATTGGTGCTCCCCAGTATCTTTGTCTTGATATTAACCAGTCTTTTAATCTGTAATTTATAGTTTTATTTCCTTTTTCTTCTTTGTTTAGGTCTTCTGTAATATTGTTTTTGGCTACATCTGATGCTAAACCATCATATTTTCCACTGTTTACTAGAATTCCATATTCTGTGTATGGTAATTCTATTTTTTCATCATTTTTGCTTTTTATAACTTGTTTAATTGGTAATTGATATTTTGTTGCAAATGCAAAGTCTCTTGTATCATGTGCTGGTACTGCCATAACAGCCCCTGTTCCATAGTCTTCTAATACATAGTCTGCTATCCAAATTGGAACTCTTTCTCCATTTATTGGGTTAATTGCATATGCTCCTGTGAATGTTCCTGTTTTTTCTTTTTCTGTTGATAGTCTTTCTATTTCACTTAATTTTGCTGTTTCTTTTATATAATTTTCAACGTTTTCTTTGTATTCTTCTGTTGTTATTTCTTTAACCAAGTCACTTTCTGGTGCAATTACTATATATGTAACTCCATTTAATGTGTCTGCTCTTGTTGTAAATACTGTTATGTCTTTGTTATTGTTTTCGCATTTGAATTTTATTTCGCTTCCTTCCGATTTTCCTATCCAGTTCATTTGTACTTTTTTTGTTGATTCTGGCCAGTCTAATGTGTTTAGTCCTTGTAATAGTTCTTCAGCATAATTTGTTATTTTGAAAAACCATTGTGCTAATTTTTTTCTTTGTACTTCTGATCCACATCTTTCACATTTTCCGCCTATAACTTGTTCATTTGCTAGTACTGTTTTACAACTGTCACACCAATTAACTGGTGCTTCTTTTTTATATGCCAATCCTGCTTTATATAATTGAAGAAATAGCCATTGTGTCCATTTATAATAGTCTGGCATACATGTTTCTACAGAATAATTCCAATCATAGCTTCCTCCCATTTCTTCTAGCTGTTTTTTCATTGTTTCTATGTTTTTTATAGTTGAAGCTTCTGGATGTATTCCTGTTTTTATAGCATAGTTTTCTGCTGGTAATCCAAATGCATCAAATCCCATTGGATGAAATACATTGTATCCATTCATTTTTTTGTATCTTGCAAATGAATCTGCTGGTGCATAATTAAACCAATGTCCTAAATGTAATTTTGCTCCTGATGGGTATGAAAACATTTCTAGTGTATAGAATTTTTCTTTTTGACTATCCATATTATATTTATATATTTCTTTTTCTTTCCATTTTTCTTGCCATTTTGCGTCTGTTTTTTTGGAATATTCCACAATAAATTCCTCCTTTTATTTTTATATTATCTTGTACTATATGTGTTTATGCTGTTTCTTTACTATTTTGGGGAATATGTCTATTTTTTTTATTTTTGCTTTCTTCTTCTGTTTTTTCTTTTATAATAAGTTCAGGCTCTTTTTTGTCTAAAACTGTTTCTTTTGTTATTATGCATTTTGCTATATTAGGTGTTGATGGGACGTCAAACATGATGTCTCTCATTATTTCTTCTATTATAGAACGAAGTCCTCTTGCTCCTGTTTTTCTTTCAATTGCTTTGTCTACAATTGCTTCTAATGCTTCTTGATTAAATTCTAGTTCAACATCATCCATTTCTAGTAATTTTTGATATTGTTTTACTAATGCATTTTTTGGCTCTGTTGCAATTTTTATCAAGGCTTCTTTGTCTAAGTCTTTTAATGTCGCAATGATTGGCAATCTTCCTATAAATTCAGGTATTAAACCGTATTTTAGTAAGTCCTCTGGTAACATTTCTTGGAATACTTCATATTTATTTATTTCTTTTGAACTTTCAATTTTTGTTCCAAATCCTATACTTTTTTTACCTGTTCTATTTTTTATAATATTTTCTAGTCCTTCAAATGCTCCCCCACAAATAAATAGGATATTTTCTGTATTTATTTGTATCATTTCTTGGTTTGGATGTTTTCTTCCTCCTTGTGGTGGAACTGATGCGATTGTACCTTCTACTATTTTTAGTAATGCTTGTTGTACACCTTCACCACTAACATCTCTTGTGATTGATAAGTTTTCTGACTTTCTTGTTATTTTATCAATTTCGTCTATATAAACTATACCTTTTTCTGCTTTTTGAATGTCTCCATCTGCTGCTTGAATAAGTTTTAATAAGATGTTTTCTACATCTTCTCCAACATATCCAGCTTCTGTAAGTGTTGTTGCATCAGCTATTGCAAATGGTACATTTAATATTTTTGCAAGTGTTCTAGCAAGTAATGTTTTTCCACATCCTGTTGGTCCTAAAAGCAATATGTTGCTTTTTTGTATTTCTACATCATCTTTTTTCTCACTTTCTTCATGAGCTATTCTTTTATAATGATTGTAAACTGCTACTGATAAAGTCTTTTTTGCTTCTTCTTGGCCAATTACATAGTCATCTAAAATTTTCTTTATTTCTTTTGGACTAGGTATTTTGTCTAATTCATTTAGTGTATATCCTACTTCTTCATCTTCATAGCATTCTGCTTCTATAATGCTTGTACAAAGATCTACACATTCGTCACAGATGTATACTCCTGGCCCTGCAACTATTTTTCTTACACTATCTTGCGATTTGCCACAAAATGAACATCTTACATTTTTTGGTATATCATTTCTAGCCATATTTTTCCTCCAATTTAAATTAATTTTAATCATTATTGCCATTTAATACTGTAAATGGTAATATCATTTATTACATTCTTTTATCCATAATACCATCAATCAATCCATATTCTAAAGCTTCTTGTGCTGACATGTAATGGTCTCTTTCTGTATCTTTTTCTATTTGTTCAATTGGTTGACCTGTTTTTTCACTTAATAATTTATTTAATTTTTCTCTTGTTCTTATCATGTGGTCTGCATGAATTTTTATTTCAGTTGCTTGACCTGAAATTCCTCCACCTTGACCTCCTATTAATGGTTGATGTATTAATATTTCTGAGTTTGGTGTTGCAAATCTTTTACCTTTTTCTCCATTTGCTAAAAGAACTGCTCCGAAACTTGCTGCTAACCCTACACAAATTGTTGTTACTGGGCATTTGATGTAGTTCATTGTATCTACAATTCCCATTCCATCTGTTATTGATCCTCCTGGTGAATTTATATATAGATATATTTCTTTGTCTGGGTCCTCTGATTCTAAGAATAGTAATTGTGCTATTACTAAACTTGCTGATGTTGGGTTTACATCTTCTCCTAAAAATATAATTCTGTCTTTTAATAATCTTGAGAATATATCATATGATCTTTCTCCTTTGCTTGTTTGTTCAACTACATAAGGTACTAAACTATCTTTTTCAAACATATTATTTTCCTCCTTTAAAAGTTGTCAATAGGGACGCCCCTTTTTGACAGATTATGATTCATAATTTTTTCTGTCAAAAAGGGGCGTCCCTATTGACAAGGGCGTTCCTTTCGACAGATTTAAAGCAAAAAGTTGGTATGAAAATATTTGTTTTTTTCACCCCAACCTTTCATTATTTATTTTTTAATTTTTGCATTTTTTACTAAAAATTCTAAAGCTTTTTCAGATTCTAATCCACTTTTTATGTATTTTCTTACATTTTCATTTCCCATGAATTCTTTGTCATCTTCTCTATTATAATTTTTAGCCATTTCTTTCATTTTTTCTACTATTTCGTCTTCTGTCGCTTCTATTTTTTCTGCTTTTATAACTGCTTCTAACATTAATCTTGATTTTATAGCTTCTATTGCTTGAGGTTCATATTCTTTTTTAACTTCTTCAGCTGTTTTTCCCATCATTTGAAGATATTGCTCAAGTTTTAGTCCTTGATAAGAAAGTCTTGTTTCGATATTTCTTAACATATCTTCTGTTTCTGTTTCTATCATTCCTGATGGTATATCAACTTTTACATTTTCACATACAGCTTTTATAACCGCATCTTCTGTTTCGTATTTTTGTTTTTGTTCATTGTCTTTTTCCATTCTGTCTTTGATGCTTTTCTTTAATTCTTCTAATGTATCGAATTCGCTAACGTCTTTTGCAAATTCATCATCTAGTTCTGGTAATTCTTTCTTTTTAATTTCATGTACTTTTACTTTGAATGTTGCATCTTTTCCAGCTAAGTCTTTTGAGAAGTATTCGTCTGGGAATTTTACATTGATGTCTTTTTCTTCGTCTATTTTCATTCCTATTATTTGGTCTTCAAATCCAGGTATGAATGTGTTGCTTCCTATTTCTAGTTCATGTCCTTCTGCTTTTCCACCTTCAAAAGCTACTCCATCTACGAAACCTTCAAAATCAATTACTGTTATGTCTCCTTTTTCTACTGGTCTATCTTCTATTGATATTAGTCTTGAGTTGTGTTCTTGCATATGTCCTAATTCATGGTTAATATCTTCATCTGATACAGTATACTCTATTTTTGGTATTTCTATACCTTTATATTTTCCAAGTTCTGCTTCTGGTTTTGTTTGGAATACTGCTGTGAATATTAGGTCTTTTCCTTTTTCTATTTGTTTTACATCAATGTCTGCTTTGCTTACAACTTCTATATTGTTTTCTTTTAGTGCTTCTTCTAATTCGTTTGGTACTACTTCATTAAATGCATCTTCATAGAAAATTTCTTTTCCGTAGTATTTTTCTACTATATTTATTGGAGCTTTACCTTTTCTGAAACCTGGTATGTTAAAGTATTTTGCACTTTGGAAATATACTTTTTTTATTGCTTCATCAAATTTTTGAGCTTCTATTGTTAACTCTAATTTTACTTCATTTGCGTTTTCTGTTTTTTCAACTTTACATTTCATTGTTTATTCAATCCTTTCTTTTTGTTATTATAAATTTTTTAAATTTACAATTTTATATGTTTTTGTTACAATGTTTAAATGCAACTGCTATACATTTATAGCTTTTTTATTATACCATATTTTTCCTATTTTGCAAGGTTTTTTTGATAATTTTCAAAAAATACTTGTTTTTTTTGTTTTTTTATGATAGACTTATTAACAGTCAATTTATTAAAAAAATTAGGAGGTGCAAAGATAATGGCTAAATGTGCAGTTTGTGGTAAATCACAAAGTAATGGAAATAAGCTTAGCATTACTCGTTCACATATAAGTAAAAGAAGTCCAAGAACTTGGAAACCAAATTTAAGAAGTGTTAAAGCTATAATGGAAAACGGTGAAACAAAAAGAATTCACGTTTGCGCAAAATGTTTAAAAGATGGAAAAGTTAAAAGAGCATAATTAAACGCTCTTTTTTTGTTTTATTTTTAATCTTTAATTCCAAAAATCAATTTTACAAATCCTCGTAAACATTTTGGAACTTTTTTTACAACTATAGTCATATGTAACTCCCTCCTTTATTTAACAAGCAAGCCACATTAAGCCTACACATGCTAGTGCAACTCCTATTATAAATAGCCAACCTGTTAGTGGAAGTAACAATACTAATAAAATTCCTAGTCCTATTCCTATTAATACTACTCCTATTGTTTTCTTTAAAGCACACAACATATCATTACCTCCCTATTTTTATATATTATATTATTTTTTCTGTTTTATTGTTCCTTTTTATGTATATTAGAAATTATAATCCCTATTGAATTTTTCTGTTTTTCCTATTATAATATTAATGATGCATTTAAAATTGAAAGGAAAAAATTTATGAAAAAATCTGATGTTATAAAATTTATAGAAATATTAAAAGAAACATATCCTGATGCTACCTGTAGTTTAGACTTTGAGACTCCTTTTCAAATGGTTGTAGCTGTAATGCTTTCCGCCCAATGTACTGATGAAAGGGTTAATAAAACTACTCCCTCGCTTTTTAAAAGATGTAAAACAATTCAAGATTTTGCAGATATTGATATAAATGAATTAGAATCTATTATACATCCTTGTGGTTTTTATAAAAATAAGGCTAAGAATATTAAACTTTGTGCCAAACAAGTTTTAGAAAATTTTAATGGCAAAGTTCCTGATAATATGGAAGATTTGCAAAGCCTTGCTGGTGTACGGTAGAAAGTCTGCCAATGTAGTTATGTTAGAAGCTTTCAACAAGCCACAAGGTATTGCGGTTGATACACATGCTAAAAGGGTTTCTAATTTGGTTGGACTTTCTAGTGAGTCTGACCCTATAAAGATTGAGCAAGATTTGCTTAAAGTTTTTCCAAAAGAATATTTAAAAGATATTAATCATTTATTTGTTTGGCATGGTAGAAATACATGTGTTGCCAGAAAGCCAAAATGTGACTTATGTAGTGTTAAAGATTTTTGTAAATTTTACCAAAAAAATCTTCAAAAATAAAAAAATCAATTATCATTAAAGAGTAATAGTATTAAATATAGAAAAAACAAACCGTCGTGGGGACCGTCAAAAAGAGTCGAAAAATTTATTTTTCGTAACTCTTTTTAGGTGGGAGAGGTTTGAATTTTTATATATTTAATACTATTACTCTTTTATTTATATTGTAGTTTAATCTTCTTGTTATTTTTTTAAATATTTTACAACTTCTACATTGTTCATTTTACTTCTTTCCACCATTTGATTATAAATTTTATCTCTCAAATTTTGTTGTTTTTCTTTCATAGTGTTACAGTTTTCATCTGAAAAAAAAGGACCATCTATATATGAAACCAATCTAACTTTTTTATTTTTTCTTCCATAGCTTTGATATGTATTTGTTACACAAAATGCTGGCACATCTAATTGTACTGGATATTTAAATGACACATTTTTAAATGGTCTTATTTTGGTATAATATGGCCAAATATGGGCTTCTGGAAATATTGTTATACTATTCCCTTTTTTTATTCTTAATTTTATTGTATCCAAAAAATTTTTCATTGCTTCTTTGTTGTCTGGTATTGGTATTGCTCCAAGCATCTCTACAATATTTCCTAAATATTTCATAGATACATTTTCTGGGTTTACTATAAAATAATTTCTATGTGGATAATTTCCATTGCTTGTTATAAATGTGTCTGCAAATATTTGTGTATGATTTCCATAAATAAAGTATCCTTGCTTTTTATATGATTTGTATTTTTCTTTTCCTACATATTTTATTTTTAGTTTTATTTTTGCATATAAATATTTTATAGGTATACTTATTATATTTTGCAAGATAAATGCTGTTATGTTCCATATTATATTTTTATGAATATATTTATAATTTTCATCTATTTTTCTAGGTGTTATTTCTGCCCCTGAAAATTCGTCATTTAATTCATCGCTATAATAAATTACTTTTTTTTCTTTCATATTTAAGTTCATTCCTTTTTACATTTTAAAGCAGATTGAAAAATTTTCATTCTCCAACCTGCCTTATCTTTTTAAACCTTTATATTTTCTTTATCTATTTTTGTTGTGTATTCCAATGGAATTCCATAGAAGTCCTCATATATTTCTTTCCAAGCCTCAAAATTTTTATTTAGCATCATTTCAGTGTTTTCTCTTTGTGATAAATTTTCATCTGGATAAATAGGCTCTGCAATATTTACAGTATATTCTTGGATTGGAAAGCCCTCGCCATCTATTTTATCACTATCTTCCATTGTTATAAAAATTGGTATAACTGGCACATTATTTCTTGCAGCCATTTTAAATGCTCCATGTTTTAATGGCTTTGGTTTTCTATAATTCCACCACATACTTTGTTCAGGATAAATTAATATAAAATCTCCTTTTTGTAATAATGTATCGACTGCTTTCATAAATTCTACCATTGTTCTTTTGTTTGAGCTTAATGGTAATGTATCACAGTTTCTAAAAAAGAATCCATATAGTCCTGGGAAGTTTGTGTAATTTCCCTCTCTTATTACTTTATATAGTTTTTTATCTTCTATCTTTCCTGACATTCTAAAAACTTTTTCTACAGTAAAACAATCAAAAGGGTTAAAGTGATTACATGTAACCATTGCTCCTGTTGAAATTTTATTTAAATTTTCTATTCCTTTTACTTCTTTTATTATTAATTTGTTGTTTTTTAAAAGATTGTCTAAAAATCTTTCTCCAACCTCATTTGCAAATATTCGTTTTAATTTACTAGTCATTTTTTTCCTAAGATAATCAACATTTTCTGGTGTTAAAACAATTGTAGGTGGATCGTCTTCTGCATCAACATCGAACTTTCCTTTTTTTTCAAGTTGTTCAATTTTTTTTAAAACTTCTTGTCTATATTGAGATTTTTCTATTGGCTCTTGAACATCTTCTTGTTTATTTCTTCTTATTTTGACTAATATTCTTCCCTTTGATTTCATTAAACTATCTCCTATTTATTCTATCGTCTCCAACGCAATCTGTTTCCTTTTGTGCTAATTCGATAAGTTTTACACTATTTGCGTCATCTCTTTCTTTGTCTGCATCAGTATATTTTGCCCCGATTTCTTTTATTTCATTATAAAATTCTGTTTTTTCTGCATATTCCCAAAAATATTCTTGGTATAGTATATCATCAAAATACCATGGTTTAGATCCTAAATTGTAATGTATAAGTTTTATATCTCTATCTGTTTTTCCCATTATTGGCATTCTATTCCATTCAAAGTCTAATATTTTTACTCTTCCCTTGCATAACCTATTTAAATAATCTTGGTCTTGTGCAACTTCAAATCTTATTTTTTCTAGTAAATACACAAATTTTTCTTGGAATTTATATTTTCTTAATTCTTTTAAATTCATTACAATAACACCTGCATTAAAGTAATTATTATAATCTGCAACTCCAACTACTCTTTCTACATAATCTTGGAATATTTCTATATTTTGTACTGCTCCATCTGGTATTGCTGCAATTAAGTTATCTCCCATGTCTACATTGTACAATTCTGCAATATCACCTAAGCATATTGTGTCACTATCTATATATACGGTTTTGTCATATTCTGGGTATAACTCTGGTATAAATAATCTATAATATGTTGTATTTGAAAAATAATTACGTGTGTATAATTTTCCTTTTATTTCTTCCAATTGTTTATTTAAGTCCACAAATTCTATATTGATGTTTTCTTTTTCTAATTTTTTTATTCTTGCTTTGTTTTCTTCTGTTACACTTGTGTATAGTACTTTTATTGCATAAGTATTTTCTGCTGATGTGTTATCTATTAATGATTTTAGTGCTACTCCTAAAAAGGGAATATATCCATTATCTACTGCAAAAAATACTGGTATTTCTTTATTCATTTACTTTTCTCCTTTTTTCATAGTTTTTTTTAACTCTATATATTCTTCTAAATCTTGGTCAAATGTGTGACATTTTAGTACTTTATGTACTTCGTCTATTTGCCATTGTTTATAATTTTCTGTATGTGGATATGGTTTCCACAACATTCTTTTGCAAAAATGACAAATTACAGTATCTTTTTTATTGAATTTTGATTGTTCATTGTATATTCGTGGCAATAGCTTTTTTTTGGTTGTTGAATAATAAATTGCACTTTGATCAGCAAATAATAATTTTTTAGTTTTTATTAATTCTCTTGCTTTTTTTAATAGCCCTGTTTCTTTTATTTTTTTCATATTTAACAAAAGCATTCCTGCATTGATATAATCAGGCCATATAAATACTGATCCATATTTTTCTTTTACTGCTGCATATTCATATTCTGTAATGTCTGTGTTGTATAATTTTGATATATCTCCATTTGCCATCATGTCAATATCTAAATATAAAATTTTGTCTGGCATGTTTGGTATTAAGTCTGCTAATAGTCTTAGTAATGTGTATGGTGTACAATATGCATTTTCATTTTTGCAATGCCCGAATTCTTTTTCATAAATATCTGTTACGTCTAATTTTATTACTTTGTTTTCTTCGTTTTTGCTTTTTACTACTTTATCTAAGTAATCTATTTGTTCATCTTTTATTGATGTATATTCTGGTTTTATTCTTGATAAATTCATTGTTAGTATATAACATGTAATATTTTCTTTTGTCCTATTTGTAATTGATATAAGCTCTGTTAATGCTCCATCAAATACTTTTTCATTTCCACATAAAAGTATATTCATAGCTATTCCCCTATTATTTTTTAATCTTCAATATTATACATTATTTTTCTATTTTTTTCAACTAATTTCTTGTTTGTTTGTAAATATTTTTATGATTTATTTTCATTTATTTCTTGTTTATTTCCTTTTATTTTTTGGCATTTTATTGCATTTATCATAGTGATTATTGCACTTACTATTATTAGTAAATAAAAGTTTATTCCTCTATTTAGTATCATTGCTCCACTTATCATAGTTTGTGGAAAAACTGTTTTGAAAAGTTCTATAAAACCTCCTTCTGTTACTCCTACTGCTCCTGGTGATGGTATCCCTGATACTGTTCCATATAATACTGATTGTATACTTATTATTCGTAAAATATTATATTCATTTAGTCCAAATGAGCGATATACCCAATATGATACGCTATAAAATGCTAGAAATTGAATATATGTTGTACATATTGTTTTTAATATTACTTTTTTGTGTCCTTTTATATAATCACTACTTGCTTGGTATTTACTTAGTTCGTTTTCTATTTTTTCTTGCTTTTTTTCTACATTTCTTATTTTTATTTTTTTCATTATTTTTACTACAGAATTAATTATTTTTTGTAGTAATTTTTTATAGAATATTGCTATTATTAGTAATGTTAATGCACTTGCATTTAGTAATATTCCAATTACAAAAAAACATATTAGTGCTGTGTTCATTATATTGTGGTTTATGATTACGCTTACAAGTGCTAATGAAATTGTTACAACTTGCATACTACTTAAGTTTATTAATAGTGCTAGTGTTGAATTTGCTACTGATATTTTGTCTTTGTACATGTAGTATATTTGCATTGGTTGCCCTCCGCTTGCTGCTGGTGTTATTCCACTAAAGAAAAATCCTATTAGTGCATATTTTATGTTTTGAAAAAATGTTGTTTTTTCGTTTAGTGCTTTTAGTGTTCTTCTTATGTTTATTGATTCTCCTAATATGTATATACACATGCATAATATTGCTATTAATATATATTGTATTTTTACTGTTCCTAGTACTTGGAACATTTCTCCTGTGTTTTGGTCTTTTAGTATGATATAAAATGTTAATATTATTAGCAATATGAATACTATTGCATTTCTAATTAATTTGCTTTTCTTTTTCATCTTTTTACCATCCATTTCTTCTATGGTATATTATTATTTATTTTTTGTTTTTTGTCAAGCGATTGAAGTGAAAAATAGAAAATCTTAAATAAAAAACTGAGGAATGCTCACGGGGAAACTGTATATATGTATATGGTTTGATAATTCTTTCGGCTGCATTACACAACATAAGAATTTCTAAAAAAATAAATGGCACCCTTCCACTTTGTGAACTCTTTCCATTTATTTTTTAAGAAATTCTAATATTGTTTCAATTGCATTCAAGAATTTTAAAACCATATACATATATACAGTTTTTGGCTGAGTGAGAGAGGCTCAGTTTTTTATATTAGCTTTTCTTTTTGAACGTAATGAATAAGGGAATTTTATAAAATTGATATACCCTCTCCTATAGGCAACTCCACTATTCCACTCCAAAACTATAAAACCATTATCTAGTAACAAAAAAGAATAGCTTTTACACTATTCTTTAAAATTTATTTTGTTTTATTTTCTACTTCATCTTTTATTCTAGTAACAAATTTATCAACATCCATAGTTTCATTTTCTGTGTTTTCTCTTGAACGAATAGAAACTGTATTTTCTTCAACTTCTTTTGCTCCAACAACTAGCATATATGGAACTTTTTCAAGTTGAGCTTCACGGATTTTATATCCTACCTTTTCATTTCTATCATCTAAAGTAACACGAATTCCTGCTTTGTGCAATTTTTCTTCAATTGATTTAGAATAATCATGTTGTGCATCTGTAATTGGTAATATTTTTACTTGTGTTGGTGATAGCCATAATGGGAATGCTCCTTTTGTTTCTTCAATTAAGAAGCACATAAATCTATCAAATGTTCCTAAAATTGCTCTATGGATAACAACTGGTCTATGTTTTTCTCCGTCTTCACCAACATATTCTAGTTTAAATCTTTCTGGTAATAAGAAGTCTAGTTGACAAGTTGATACTGTTACATCATGTCCAACTGCTGATTTTAATTGAACATCTAATTTTGGTCCATAGAATGCTGCTTCTCCTTCTGCTTCGTAGAAGTTTATTCCTAATTCAGTCAAGATTTCTCTTAATTGTCCTTCTGCTTTTTCCCACATTTCATCATCATCAAAATATTTATGTGTATCTTTTTTATCTCTTAATGATAATCTAAATTCATAATCTTTAAATCCAAAATCTTTGTAAACTGCTAAGATTAATTGTACAACTTTTCCAACTTCATCTTTAATTTGGTCTGGTCTTACAAATAAATGCGCATCATTTTGACACATTTCACGAACTCTCTCTAAACCGCAAACACTTCCACTATCTTCATATCTAAAGTCATGTGCTAATTCTCCAATTCTTATTGGTAAATCTCTATATGAATGCATTTTATTTTTGTATATTAACATGTGATGTGGGCAGTTCATTGGTCTTAATACCATTTCTTCATTATCCATTTTCATAACAGGAAACATATCTTCTTTGTAGTGGTCCCAGTGTCCTGAAACTTTGTATAATTCTGTATTTGCAAGTGATGGTGTATATACATGTTGATATCCCATTTCTACTTCTTTATCTTGAATATATCTTTCTAATAATCTTCTTACTGTTGCACCATTTGGTAAATACATAGGAAGTCCTGAACCAACTAATGGGCTTGTCATAAATAATTCTAGGTCTTTTCCTATTTTTCTGTGGTCACGTTGTCTTGCTTCTTCCAGTTTTTGCATGTATTCGTCAACTTGGCTTGCTTTTGGGAATGATATTGCATAAATTCTTTGTAACATTTTGTTATGCTCGTCACCTCTCCAATATGCACCTGATGATGATAATATTTTTATAGCTTTTACCTTTCCTGTTTTCATTAAATGTGGTCCAGCGCATAAGTCTGTAAAATTTCCTTGCTTATAAAAGCTTATTTCTTCTCCATCTGCTAAGTCGTTTATTAGTTCTTGTTTATATGGTTGTCCTTCCATTAGCTTTAATGCATCTTGTTTTGGTAAAGAGAATCTTTCTATTTCTATATCTTCTTTTATTATTTTCTTCATTTCTGCTTCTATATTGTTTTTGTCTTCGTCTGTAAAAGGTTTTTCTACGTCAAAATCATAATAGAAGCCATTTTCAATGCTTGGTCCTATTGCGAATTTTACGTTTGGAAATAGCCTTTGTACTGCTTGCGCCATTATGTGTGATGTTGTGTGCCAATATGCTTTTTTACCGTCTAGGCTACTATCAAATGTTTCTATACTTAGTTTGCAGTCTTCTTGTAATTCATATCTTAGGTCTTTTACTTCTCCATTTACTATTCCACAAGTTGCCATTCTTGCTAGTCCTTCGCTTATTTTTTTAGCAACTTCGTATATTGTACTTCCTTTTTCGACTTCTAATATTGAGTTATCTTTTAATGTTATTTTTATCATTATTTTATCTTTCCTTTCTCAAGTCTCAATTGTTTAATTTGCTATGCTCTTGGATGAGCTTTTTGATAAATATTTTTTATTCCTTCGTCTTGAAATTGCATGTATACTTGTGTTGATGATATATCTGAGTGTCCTAGCATTGTTTGTATTGATTTTAGGTCTGCTCCATTTTGTAATAAGTGTGTTGCAAATGAGTGTCTTAATACATGTGGTGTTATATCTTTTGTAATATGTGCTTGTTCTTTATAGTATTTTATTATTTTCCAAAATCCTTGTCTTGTTAGTCTTTGTCCATTTACATTTACAAATAATGCTTTTTCATTATCATCTTTTAATAGTATTTCCCTTGCATGGTCTGTGTATTCTTTTAATGCTTTTAATGACATTTTTCCAAGTGGTATTATTCTTTGTTTGTTTGCTTTTCTACAGTTTACAAATCCTTCTTTAAAGTCTATATCATCTATATCTAATGATATAATTTCTGTAACTCTCATTCCTGTAGCATATGCAAATTCTAGCATTGCTTTATCTCTTATTCCTTTTAAATCTATATCTTTTGGTTGTTCTAATAATAGTTCTACTTCTTTAGATGTTAAAACACATGGTGCTTTTTTTTCTACTTTTGGTGATTGTAAATTTTTTGTTGGGTCTTTTTTTACTTTTCCTTTTTTTAATACATATTGATAAAAAGATCTAATTGATGCTATGCATCTTGAAATTGTTGAAGGTTTTTTTCCTAATTCTTCTAAGTATTCTATATAGTTTTGCATTACTTCTTCATCAACTCTGTTATATGCTACTTCGCATCCTTCTATATATCTTCTGAATTGTTTTAAGTCTCTTTTGTACGATTGTAATGTGTTATTTGATAGTTTTTTGTCATTTTCTAAAAAATCGAAAAAAAGTTTTAATTGTTTTTCCATGTTTCCTTACCCCTATATTTTAAATATTTTATTTACATAAATTCTGTATATGTTATATCAAAGAATTACAAAAAAGTAAATAGATTTTTTAAAAATATTTTACAAATTTTTTTAAAATATTTGTTGATATTAGTATTTCTACGATTGCTGCTATACATAAAAGCCCTAACATAATACATGAAAAAATTGTGTGCCTTAATACTTCTATTTTTATGTTATCTCTATTTCTGTCTTTTACTATTGATTTGTATAGCTTAAAACCACTTACTCCTATTGCTAATATTGCCGGTATTAGTATTATGTTTTGCATTATTAATGCTATCATTACAAATAGTATTCCTTTTCCTATTCCTAATGTTGTAATTATTGTTGCTATTGTATAGCCTAAGCAGAAGCCTCTATATAATATTATACCAAATACTACTGGTATTCCTATTACAGTTGTTCCAAAAAACCATAGTGTTATTGCTAATATTATGTTTTCTATTATGCTTGTTTTTAGTAATTTTGTTGTTTCTATATTTTCTATGTTTTTGAGTTGTTCTATGAAGTTGTTAACATATGTTGTTATTTCTGATATTTGTGTTTCTGTGCTGTTGTTTATGTACATTACTCCTAAAAAAATGCCTACTAAAAATATTAGTGTTACTAATATGTATTCTTTTTTGTTATTTGTGATGTGGTTGTATATTATGTCCCATATTTTAAGTCTTTTGTTTCTTTTCATAAATCTCTCCTTATCTTTTACACTTTTATACATAATGTGTATTCGATAAAGAGTTTTTTAGAACTGTTCTTGTTGTTATAATTTATAGCTCAAATATCCATATTCATTTTCTGATATTTAAACTATAATTTTTTATAAAATTTTTCCGTAGTTTCCTCCGCCTCCAGATTGTACTTTTGCATTTCCTGTTCTTGCTTTTTCTATTGAATTTGCTACTTTTTCTCCTACAACCGCTTCGATATCGTCTTTTGATAATCTATGTAATATATTCATTTCTGTTTCAAAATTATCTAACAATTTTTCTATTGTCTTTCCTCCAACCCCTGGAATAAAGCCAAGTGGAACTTGATATATGTATGGTGGTCTATTATCTGGACTTTGGGTTTCTTTTTTATCTTTAATTAATTCAATTCTATCAAAAACTCCAAAAGTTACCTTATTACTTCCGCAATATGGGCATATTTCAACTGGCTCTTTAGTCTCAATTGTTTTGTTGCAATTGTCACAATAAGTTCTATGATATTTTCCAAGTTTTGGGTCCAAACCATAATTTGCTATTATTTTTCTTCCGTCTTCGTTTTTTAAAGCTTTTATAACTTCTTTAAAAGAAATGTCTTCTACTTGCATTTTGTTGTATTCTCTTGCTATTTTAGGTAATGAATGTGCATCTGAATTTGTTACAAATGTCTTGTTTTCTAGTTCTGATATTTCGTCTGCTAAAAATGTATCTGAACTTAATCCTAATTCTACTGCAAATATTTTATCATATTTTTCCTTAAATATGTTTTCTAATCTATCTGTACAATTTCCATAATAGCTTTTAAATGGTGTGAATATATGTGCTGGTATTAGAATTCCATTATATTTTTCAACAATGTCTATTAATTCGTATCCTGATACATTTGACCTTTGCGTGCTTAATGTTATATTTTTTATATGATGACTCATTTCGTTTGAAAAGCCTTTTATATCTTTTAGATGTGGAAAGAAACATACATTGTGGGCTGCTCCGCATTTTCCATTTCTGCCTTTTTCTGATGTTTCTACTTCACTTCCTAGAAGGATACATACTTTGTCTTTGTAGATAATTCCTCCGTCTTTTAGTTCATATGCATCTCCTGTTTTTAAAAAGTTTTCTATGTCTTCTATTACATATGGTGATGCACAGTCTATTATTCCTACTATGTTTATTCCTTTTCTTTCTGCACATTCTTTTGCTATGTTTGCAAAATTTAGGCTTTTGGCTGCTGTTATTTTTATTGGTTTTCCGTTTTCTGATCTTCCTATGTGTACATGTAAATCTGCAAATACTTCGTACATTTTTATTCCTCTTTTCTTTTTATCTTATTTAAATATTTTTGCTTATATTGCTTTTATTTTCCATAAATTTTAGACGACTTTTTGGGTCGCCTTTTTATTTATCTTAATATTTCTTCTGTTTCTTCTTGTATATATTCACCAGATTTTTCTTGTTTTATTCCTAGTTCTTCCAATATCTCTTTTCCAAATAGTGAATTGTCATTTTCTTTTGTTTCTGTCTCTGCCTCATTTTGTATATCTTTGTTTTTTATATTTTTGTCTACTATTGTTTGAAATCTTTTTAAAATTCCTCCACCTATTATTGTTGTCATTGAATATTCTTCATTTATTCTTTTTAATGCATAGAATGGTTTCATTCTTACTGTCCCTACTTTTTCATTTTTTTCCATTATACTTCTACCTCCTGCATCATTGTTACAAATTGCTTAAACTCTTCAAAATATCTGTTTTTGTTATCTCTAAATGTTTCTAGCTCCATTTGCATAATTGCTTTTTCTGGTGTAAAGCCTGCTCTTTCTGGTCTGTCTAGTAGCATTCCTCCAAAGTTATCTACTAATTCTAGTATATCACTCTCTGGCTCTCTTGGCGTGCTTCCACTATATCTGTTTACTTCTTCGCATATTTTGCAAAATCTTTTGTCAAAACCTAGTGTTGCTAAAAATTCTGCTCCATTTTTTGCGTAGCTGTGCAAACTTTCCAGGCTTTGTGGACCGTCTATTTTTTTACAGTTGCATAATAAGCATGCTGTTAGTATTAAATTTTTGTCTAAGTTTTCTGATACGTTTGTGTATTCTAAGAACATTCTTGCTATCTCAGTTTTGAATATTATTGAGTTATTGAAAAATATTGATATTCCTCTTTTTTCTCTTAACATTCTTTGTAATTTGTTTAGTATGTCCATTTTGTTTACTATGTCTTTTTCGTTTAATAGGTAATCTGCAAATGTTTCCATGTTTTTTCCTTCCTGTGGATATTTTATATCCACTTGTGTGATAATTACTTTTATTATAATTTAAAGATTTATTTTTTGCAACATTTTTTGACAATGTAATATAAATGTAATATTTGATAATTAAAGTTTATAGCTTATAGCAAATATAGCTTTGTAGTTCCAGGGCTTTATAGGTATATATTTTATATTGTATCTTGTTCATTACGTTCAAAAAGAAAATCTAATATAAAAAACCGAGCCTCTCTCACTCAAGCCAAAACTGTATATATGTATATGGTTTTAGAATTCTTGAATGCAATTGAAACAATATTAGAATTTCTTAAAAAATAAATGGAAAGAGTTCACAAAGTGGAAGGGTGCCATTTATTTTTTTAGAAATTCTTATGTTGTGTAATGCAGCCGAAAGAATTATCAAACCATATACATATATACAGTTTTCCCGTGAGCATTCCTCAGTTTTTTATTTAAGATTTTCTATTTTTCACTTCAATCAATCGATACAATATAAAATATATACCTATAAAGCCCTGGAACTACAAAGCTATATTTGCTATAAGCTATAAACATTGCAGTCGTATTGTGTAATTACAATGTTTTTATTGCATTTCTTGCTAACTCATCACATCTATTATTAAATTCATTATCAGCATGTCCTTTTACTTTGATAAACTTTACTTTATGCATTTGCGTCATTTTATAAATTTCTTGCCAAATCTCCTTGTTTTTTACAGGCTCTTTACTTGAAGTTTTCCAATTGTTTTTTTGCCAATTATAAATCCATCCTTGTGAAAAGCCATTTACTAGATATGCACTATCGCTATATAGCTCAACTTCACATGGAAATTTTAGCATCTTTAGTCCTTCCAAAGCTGCTGTAAGTTCCATTACATTATTTGTTGTATTATTTTTAGCTCCTGATATTTCTTTTTTATTTCCTTTATACATCAATATCGCTCCCCATCCTCCTGGGCCTGGATTTCCAGAACAAGCTCCATCTGTATATATAATTACTTTTTCCATATTTTTATTTCCTCCCTAAGGCACATTTCTTGTTTTTTCTTTGTTTTTATGCTATTATATCAGTATAATTAAAAAATAACAATAGTTTTTTATGTTGAATTTTTGACTAATGTAAACAACAATGTTACTTTAAAATTTTGAGAAAGAAGGTGTAAACTTGAGTAAAGTTTTAGGAGTAATTGCAGAATATAACCCATTTCATAATGGGCATTTATATCATTTAAAAGAATCAAAAAGAATAACTGGTGCAGATTATACAATTGCTATAATAAGTGGTAATTTTACCCAGCGTGGCTCTACTTCTATTGTGGATAAATGGTCAAAAACAAAAATGGCTCTGGATAATGGAATTGATCTAGTTATAGAACTTCCTGTTTTATATGCAATTTCAAGTGC
The DNA here is from genome assembly GCA_934132805.1 of uncultured Clostridia bacterium. Classification (GTDB taxonomy): domain Bacteria; phylum Bacillota; class Clostridia; order TANB77; family CAG-508; genus CAG-269. Next base: position 52,861 of record CAKPAB010000003.1, read on the forward strand.
AGAAAATTTTGCAGATGGTGCTATTAAAATTTTAAATTCTTTAGGAGTTGTTGATTATTTATCATTTGGCTCAGAATGTGCTAATATATCAATTTTAAGTAATATTGCTGATATTTTATGTGATGAGCCAGATTTATATAGAACTTTATTAAGCTCAGAATTGGATAATGGTATTTCTTTTCCTAAGGCACGTGAAAATGCACTTCTTGAATATTTAAATATTAATAATATTTTGAATGATTTTAACATGGAAGATTATAAAAAAGCTTTATCTTCTTCAAATAATATTTTAGGCATTGAGTATCTTAAGGCATTGAAAAAATATAAGAGTTCTATTAAGCCTGTTTGTGTTAAAAGGTCTGGATCAGATTATAATAGTGTTGATATTTCTATGTCTTCTAACTTGCCTTCACTTGCAAGTGCTACTGCTATTAGAGAACTTATTAAATCTAAAGAATATGACAGAATAAAAGAACTTGTTCCTATTTCTACATATTCAATTTTATTAGATTGTTTGAATAATGGTTGCATTGTCCCTGATTTGTATTCTTTTGAAAAAGAGATTATTTATGTATTAAGGAAAATGTCTGTTAAAGAAATTGCTAATCTTCCAGATGTTTCTGAGGGCTTAGAGTTTTTGATTAAAAAAGCTGCAAATTCTTGCAATAGTATTGATGAACTTTTAAGTGCTATAAAGTCAAAAAGATATACTGTTACTAGGCTTCAAAGAATTTTATTATATGCTTTGCTAGATATTTCTAATGGTGATATGGATATTTCAAAAATGCTAAAAAGCACATATGTTAGAGTTTTAGGTTTTAATGAAAATGGCAAAAATTTAGTTTCAGAGATTATGGCACAACATCCTGATATGCCTTTGGTTACTTCTGTTAAGAAATTTTCTGATAGTATTTTAGATAGTAGTTTTAAGTTGTTGCTTAATAAGGATATTTTTGCTACTGATGTGTATTCTATTGCTTTTGATGGTAATTCTTTTGCTAATTTAGATTTTAAAAACGGAATTATAAAGAAAAAGGACTAAGTGGTATTTCACTTAGTTCTTTTGTAATATTATTCTTCATTTGTTTTGCTTTCTTCTGTAATCCATTTTACCAAATTAAGATTTTCTGAGTCTAATAACATTCCATGTTTTGGCATAACTCTAAAAGTATAACCATAATTTCCACCAGTTTTTAACTCAATTTTTGTTGTGTATTCGTAGATTTTATTTGCTTCGTCTTTATCAGTTAGTTTCATTGGAATAATGCTTACATTTTCAACAATTCCATTATCTAAAATTTTTCCATAATAGCATTGAGCTGTGATATTATTAACATCAATATTTGGAAGTTGAACTTCACATTTAACTTCAATATTATTTCCTGCATCCATTGTAATATTATTCAAATTATTTTTTTGTGTAATTTTTATGTCTTTCCAGTTTGTGTATAGGTTTTTCTTCCATAAATTGAATTCTGCAACATTGTCAATGTTTTCATAATATTTTTTTGTCAAATTGCATAATGGCATATATAAATTATTTGTATAGTCTACAAGCATTCTTGATGTACTATATTTTCCGCCTGTTGATGATATAGAATTTTTCATGATTTTCATCCATTTTTTTGAAATTCCATTTTCGTCTTTTTCATAATATGTTGGTATTATTTTTTCTTCTAGTGTACGATACATGCTTTGGCTATCTGCAATATCTTGTTCTTCGTTTGATGTGAATTCTGCATTTGTTCCAATTGTCCATCCATTTTCTTGGTTGTAACCTTCTGCCCACCAACCATCTAAAACACTAAAGTTTATTACTCCATTTACAGATGCTTTTTGTCCACTTGTTCCAGATGCTTCCATTGGTCTCCTTGGATTATTTAACCATACATCAACACCACTTACTAAATATCTTGACATTGCGATGTTGTAGTTTTCTAGTAGGAATATTTTTCCTTTGAATTGTGGCATCATTGATATTTCGTGTATTCTTTTTATTAAGTCTTGTCCTTCTTTGTCTGCTGGATGTGCTTTTCCTGCAAATATTAATTGTACTGGTCTATCTGCATTGTTTAGAATTTGTGTTATTCTTTCTAAGTCTTTGAATATCAAAGTTGCTCTTTTATATGTAGCAAATCTTCTTGCAAATCCTATTGTTAATGCATTTGGGTTTAATTTTGATGTTATATCATTTATTGCCTCATAACTGTATCCTGATCTTCTTAGTCTGTCTGTTGTGTTTTCTTTTACTATTTCTAGTAATTTTTGTTTTCTTTTTTGATGTATTTCCCATAATTCTTGGTTTGGTATATTGTTTATATTTTCCCATACTTCATCTTTGTATATATTATCTTGCCAATATGGAATTAAGTATTTGTTGTATAGTTCTTTTAATGATGGTGCTAACCATGAGCATGTATGTATACCGTTTGTTACATATGTTATTGGTGATTCATTTGCTGCAATTTCAGGCCATACGTCTCCAAATAGTTCTCTTGAAACTGCTCCATGTAGTTTACTTACTCCATTTTTCTTTCCTGCAACTTTAAGTGCTAATATTCCCATATTGAATCCTGTTTCTAGTTCTGTACATGGTTTCATTCCTAGTTTTAGGAATTCTTCTCTGTCTAAGTTTAGTCTTGGCCAGAATTCTTTGAAATATTTTTCTACTAATGATATTGGGAATATGTCGTTTCCTGCTGGAACTGGTGTATGTGTTGTGAATACTGTTTTTGAGCTTGCTATGTCTTTTGCAACTTCAAATGATACTTTCTTTTCTTTTATTATGTTTTTGATTAATTCTAATATTAAAAATGCTGAATGTCCTTCATTCATATGATATACTGTTGGATTTAATCCTAATGCTCTTGTTAGTAAGTTTGTTCCTCCCATTCCAAGAACGATTTCTTGCTTTATTCTCATTTCTTGGTCTCCACCATATAATTTTAAAGTTACTTCTCTGTCTTCTGGTGAATTTTCATCTATGTCTGAATCTAGTAAATATAGTTTTATTCTTCCTACATTTATTTGCCATACTTTTAAATATATTTTTCTTTTTTCGAATTTTACATTTATTTTTAGATCTTCTCCGTTTTCGTCTTTTACAGTTTTTATTGGTAAGTTTGCTAGGTCTATGTTGTTGTATTCTGTTTCTTGTTGACCGTTTCCATTTATTTTTTGATGGAAGTATCCATTTTTGTATAGTAACCCTACTGCTACTAGTGGAATTCCTAAATCACTTGCAGATTTTAGGTGGTCTCCTGATAGTATTCCTAAACCTCCTGAGTATATTGGTATTGTTTGGTCTAGTCCATATTCTGCTGAGAAGTACGCTATTAGGTCTTTTTTGTTTTCTGGATATTTGTTTGCAAACCATGTGTTTTTGCTTGTGATGTAGTCGTCAAATTCTTTTGATATTCTATCATATTCTTTTAAGAATTCTGCGTTTGTTGCAACTGCTTCTATCCTTTCTTGTGATACTTGTTTTAGAAATTTTACTGGATTTTTTTCGCTTGTTTCCCATAGGTCTTTGTCGATTTTTTTGAATAATCTTAGGAATTCTGTGTTCCATGACCACCATAGGTTGTTTGCTATTTCTGATAATTTTCCTATTCTTTTTGGTAATTGTGGGGTTACCGTTATTTTATTAAATATGTACATTTTTGTTTCCTCCTTGGTATTTTTTGGTTTTATTTTTGAATGTTGTTTTCTTTTTTTGTTTTTTTCTTGTTATATTATAATAATAATTTTTAAAAAGTACAAGTCTTTTTTTAAAACTTGTACTCTTTTTTTATATACGCTCCCTGTGATAACGTTTTAGTGTATTTTCAATGCTTGGTTATATTTTAACACTCAACACTCTTTCCTCCTTTTTTTATTTTTCCTACAAAGCGACCAACACTGAGCGGAAGCCACAATTGTAAAGGCTACTGCCATCATTACGAAAGAAAGAGAACAAACCAGCTCCGCTGTCAAGCCACCAACGGCCTCCACGTGCGAAGAATGGACTGTACAAGCCTGGGAAGCAAGAGTAGTCGTTATACCAAGAAGTTTGGCCTACACCCGCTGTTGAAGTTTCTCTTACTGCATCACCATATATTTGT
>CAKPAB010000004.1 GCA_934132805.1 uncultured Clostridia bacterium
TTTCTGAAAATTCTTCCCATTTCATATACTTTATCATATCCACCAACTATTAATCTTTTTAAGTTTAATTCTGTTGCAATTCTTAAATACATTGATAAGTCTAATGCATTGTGATGTGTTATAAATGGCTTTGCTGTTGCTCCACCTGATATTGTGTTTAATATTGGTGTTTCAACTTCCAAGTAACCTTTTTCGTCTAGTATTCTTCTTATTTCTGTTATTATTTTGCTTCTTGTTTCAAAAGTTTTCTTTACCTCAGGATTTATTATCAAATCAACATATCTTTGTCTATATCTTAAATCCGGGTCTTTTAATCCATGGAATTTCTCTGGTAATGGTCTTAATGATTTTGAAAGTAATGTTACTTCTTTTGCATGTACAGAAATTTCTTCAGTTCTTGTTTTAAACACAAAACCTGTTATTCCAATAATATCACCAATATCATATGTTTTAAATGCTTTATAACTTTCTTCTCCTAAATCATTTATACTTACATAACTTTGAATTTTTTCATCACTATCTTGTATTGTACAGAATGATGCTTTTCCCATAATTCTTTTTGCTATGATTCTTCCTGCAACAGTTACATCTTTTTGCTCAAATTGTTCATAATTTGCTTTTATTTCTCCTGCTGAATTTGTTCTATTAAATTTTGTTATTTCAAATGGGTCTTTTCCTTCTTCTTGTAATTCCTTTAATTTATCTCTTCTTATTTGCATTAGATGGTTTATATCTAATTCTTCTACTTCATTATTATTGTTATTATTATTTTCGCTCATTTTAATTTCTCCTTCCAAGGGATTGAGGGACGTTCCTTTTTTTCCCCTTTTGCAGGGAATATGGGACACTCCTTCAAATCCTCCTTTTATTTATTTTTATTTTGTTTTTCATTTTAATTTTACATTTTATTTTTATAAAAGTTTATATTTCTGTTTTTGGTGTTTTGAAAAAATGCATTATACATAGTATTTGGGGAATAACGACTGTCCCTCAATCCCTTCAAAAAGGGAGAAAAAGGAACGTCCCTTAATCCCTCCATTCAAGTTCCCAATCACTAATTTTGACTGTGTCACCTTCACATACACCAAGTTCTTTAAGTTTATCTTCAATTCCCATGTTTTTCAGACGTTTTTGGAAATAATACATAGACTCATTATCCTCAATATTAATTCTACCCATAAGCCTATCAACAGCTCTACCTTTAACATAGAAAACGCCGTCTTCTTCGTATGCTTCCCATTCTTGGTCTTTGTCTTGTAAAGTATATACTACCTTATCTTCAATTTCAACCAATTCTTCTTTTGGTAAAGTTTTTAGAACTTCTGTAACGTGGTCTATTAATTGTTCAACACCTTCACCTGTAACTGATGAAATTTTGAATAATTCTAATTTTTCTTTTTTAGCTAATTCTTCTAATTTTTTCAAATTCGTATCATCCTGCATACTGTCTATTTTTGTTGCAACTAATATCTGTTTTCGTTTTACCAACTTCTCACTATATTTTGCAAGTTCTTTGTTTATTGTTTCGTAGTCTTCAATTGGATCTCTACCTTCTTGTCCAGAAACATCAATAAAGTGTAATAGTAATCTTGTTCTTTCAACATGTCTTAAAAATTGAATTCCAAGTCCTACGCCTTCACTTGCACCTTCTATAATTCCTGGTATATCGGCTATTACAAAACCATCACCATTTTTTGTTTTTACAACCCCTAAATTTGGATTTATTGTTGTAAAGTGATAATTTGCAATTTTAGGTCTTGCATCAGTTACTGTTGATAAGAATGTTGACTTTCCAACATTTGGGAATCCTAGCAAACCTACATCAGCCAATAATTTTAGCTCTAATATTAATTCTTTTTCTTCTCCTTTTTCTCCATCTTCCGAAAATCTAGGAGCTTGTCTTGTAGGTGTTGCAAAGTGTGAATTTCCTCTTCCACCTCTACCACCTTTTAATATTAGTTCCTTTTGGTTTGGCTTAGATAAGTCTGCAACAACTTTTCCTGTTTCTGCATCTTTTACAACTGTTCCAATTGGTACCTTAATATACAAATCCTCTCCATATTTGCCATTGCAACGGTTTCCACTTCCATTTTCGCCATCTTTTGCTTTAAATTTTCTGTTATATCTAAAATCGATTAGTGTATTTTTATCTTTATCAACTTGAAAATAGATATTTCCTCCATTTCCGCCGTCTCCTCCATCAGGTCCACCTGCAGCCACATATTTTTCTCTTCTAAATGTTGCAGCTCCATTTCCACCATTTCCTGATTTAATCATTATTTTTGTATAATCTGTAAACATTCGTCTCTCCCTTCGCTCCTGTCAATAGGGACGGGCCTTTTTGACAACTTAATTTGCTTACTCGCTTGTCAAAAAGGGGCGTCCCTATTGACAATAATCAAGCATCATTGCTTTTTTTACTTTTTTCATTGTTTCTTTTGCGACTGTTCTTGCCTTTTCAGTACCTTCCATTAGAATTTTGTCAACTTCTTCTGGATGAGCTTCATAATATGCTCTTTTTTCTCTAATTGGTCTTAATTCTTCAATTATATTTTTAGCCAATTGTTTTTTACAAGCAACACATCCACGTTTTCCAGCTTTGCATTCCTCACATACTATTTTTACATCATCTTTTGGTGTAAACAAATTATGATAATATGCAACCATACATATATTAGGGTTTCCTGGATCATCTTTTTTTATTCTTGCTGGATCTGTTACAGCACTCATAACTTTTTTTGTTATTTCTTCTTCACTATCTGATAAGTAAATAGCATTTCCTAGTGATTTTCCCATTTTTTCGTTTCCATCTAGCCCTTTTATTCTTTTTGAACTTGATAAAACTGCTTTTGGTTCTTTTAAAACTCCCTCACCATATATGCTGTTGAATTTTCTAACTATTTCTCTGCATTGCTCAATTAGTGGTAATTGGTCTTCTCCAACCGGTACTAATTCACCTTCAAACGTAGTTATATCAGCAGCCTGGCTTACTGGATATCCTAAAAATCCATATGTTACACTTTCTCCAAATATGTCTCTTTTTTGTGCTATTTCTGTTTTTACTGTTGGGTTTCTTTCTAGTCTTGCAATTGTTACTAAGTTTGAATAAAATACTGTTAATTCTGCTGTTTCTGGTATCATTGATTGTATATATATTGTTGTTTTTTTAGGGTCTATTCCTACTGATAAATAGTCCATTGCTACTTCTCTTACATTTTTTCTAACTTTTTCTGGATTATTAAAATTATCTGTAAGTGCTTGTACATCAGCTATTAATATATATTGCTCATATTCTGGATTATTTTGCATCTCAATTCTTGTTTTTAGTGATCCAAAATAATGTCCTATATGTAATTTTCCTGTTGGTCTATCTCCTGTTAATATTCTCTTTTTTTCCATTTTTTCCACCTTCATTTTGATTATTTGCTATATTGCAAATCTTGATAAACATTGATGTTAAAAGTATATCATATATTAAATAAAATTTCAAATAAAATCGTTGACTTTGTTAATTTTTTTGAAATATTATCATAATATTAAGAAAAGGAGAAATTTACATGAAAAAAATTTTATTTAAAGGTGCAGGCTCTGCTGTACCAACACCATTTTGTGAAGATGGTATCAATTTAAAAGAATTTAAAAATTTTTTGCGTTTTCAAATTGAAAATGATATTGATGCATTAATTGTATGTGGTACAACTGGTGAAAGTTCAACAATGACAGAACAAGAAAAAATTGATACAATTACATGTGCTATTGACATTGTAAGAAATGAATATTCAAAAAAAATTCCAATAATTGCTGGGACCGGCTCTAACAATACTTTAGAAGCTATAAAAATGTCTAAAATTGCTGAGGCATTAGGTGTAGATGGAGTTTTAGTCGTTACTCCATATTATAATAAAACAACTCAAAGAGGCTTAATAGCTCATTATAAAGCTATTGCAGAAAGTATTAGTATCCCTATTATTTTATATAATGTACCTAGTAGAACTGGAATGAATATTGAGCCAGAAACATGTTTTGAATTGTCGGAGATTGATAATATTGTTGCTATAAAAGAAGCCAGCCGGAAGCATTTCACAAGTCGCCAAAATTGCTCATTTGTGTGGTGATAATTTGCATATTTATTCTGGTAATGATGACCAAGCAATTCCTATTTGCTCTTTGGGTGGCTTGGGTGTTATTTCAGTTTTATCAAATATCAAGCCTAAATTTACCCATGATATGGTTTGGAATTTTTTAAATGGTAACATTGAAACAGCTAAAAATATGCAATTAGAAAGTCTTCCTTTGATAGATGAACTTTTTGCAGAAGTCAACCCTATTCCTGTTAAAGCCACTTTGAATAAAATGGGATTTAAGTTTGGTAGTCCTAGGTTACCTTTAATTGAACAAATAGAACAAAAGCGGACATTAATAACATTATTATTTATTAAGGTTTTTTTAAGTCCGCGTCTTTGTTCGTGCACGAAATTTGCTTTATGCAAATTTCTGTGCAAAGTATTTATTTCATTTTTTCTTTTATTCTAACCAAAGTATTCAAAGCATCAATTGGAGTTAACTCATTTAAGTTAACCTTGTCAATCTCATGTGCAATTTCTGCCAACTTGTAATTAAACATATCAAATTGTCCCTCAACAGCCTTCTTACTCTCTTTTTCTTGTTTTTTACCAGTTAAGATATTTTTTCTTTCAAGCCCTCTTAAAATTCCGTCTGCTTTTTGCGTTACAGCCTTTGGCACACCTGCTAAACGAGCAACGTGGATACCATAACTTTCGTCTGTTCCACCTCTTAAGATTTTTCTTAAAAAGATAATATCTTCACCTTTTTCTTTAACAGCAATGTTATAATTTTTTACTCCTTCAAGCTTTTCTTCTAACTCTGTTAATTCATGGTAATGTGTTGCAAATAATGTTTTAGCGCCACATTTTTCTTTATCTGCAATGTATTCTGCAACTGCCCAAGCAATTGATAAACCGTCATATGTTGATGTTCCTCTTCCTATTTCATCTAATATTACTAAACTGTTTGATGTTGCTTCTTTAAGAATTGTTGCAACTTCCATCATTTCTACCATAAATGTACTTTGTCCCATACTTAAGTCGTCTGATGCTCCAACCCTTGTAAATATTTTATCTACAACACCTATGTGTGCTTCTGATGCTGGTACAAATGAGCCTACTTGTGCCATTAATGTGATTAATGCAACTTGTCTCATATATGTTGATTTTCCTGCCATATTAGGCCCTGTTATAATTGATAATCTATTTTCTTCTTTATCAAGATATGTATCATTTTCAACAAATACGCCTGTTCCAAGCATTTTGTCTATTACAGGATGTCTTCCACCTTTAATCTCCAAAATTCCTGAATCATCTACTTCTGGCATACAATAATTTAAATCTTCTGCTACTGTTGCAAATGATGTAAGTACATCTAATGTTGATACAATGTTTGCTGATTTTTGTAGTCTTTTTACATTTTTAGCAATTTCGTTTCTTATTTGTACAAAAGCGTTATATTCTAAGTTTACAACTTTTTCTTCTGCTCCAAGTATTTGATTTTCTAGGTTTTTCAAGTCTTCTGTTATAAATCTTTCCGCATTTGTTAATGTTTGTTTTCTAACAAATCTTTCTGGCACTTGGTCTAAATATGATTTTGTAACTTCTATGAAATATCCAAATACTTTGTTAAATCCAACTTTTAAATTTTTAATTCCTGTTTTTTCTCTTTCTTCTGCTTCTAGTTGAATTATCCAATTTTTGCCCTCTGTTGTAGCAGTCTTCAACTTATCTATTTCTTCATCATATCCAAGTTTGATAATTCCACCGTCTTTTACTGTCATTGGTGGGTCTTCTACTATTGATTTATCAACAAGTTCATAGATGTCTTGTAATTCATCTAAGTTTTCATATAAATCTTTAAGCATAGGAGAATTTACATTTGCTAATACCTTTTTCAAATCTGGTAATTTTGATAATGAATTTTTCAATGTTATCATATCTCTTGCATTTGCATTACCATAAGCCATTTTGCCAGCAAGACGTTCAATGTCATATACTTTTTTAAGATTTTCTATAACATCTCCTCTTAAAATAACATCATCTTTTAATTCTTTTACAGACTCTAGTCTTCTATTAATTTCTGTTGTATCTATAAGTGGGTCATTAAGCCATCTTCTTAAGGCTCTTCCTCCCATTGAAGTTGATGTTTTATCTAGTACCCATAAAAGTGTCCCTTTTTTGGATTTATCTCTCATTTTTTCAGTTATTTCAAGGTTTCTTCTTGCATTGATATCAAGCGACATATATTTTGAAATATTGTAAACTGTTATCTTGTTGATGTGGTCAAGTGTTGTCATTTGAGTTTGTTCAATATATTCAATTAATGCATTTATTGAACAAACTGCTAATGTTTTATCAGCAATATTTGCTATTTCTTTTTGATTACTATCAACAAAATTAAATCTATATCTTATTTTTTCTACATCATCTGTAAAAAATTTATCACTAAATCTTGTAATATAAGAGTCAAATCTTTCTTTTATCTTGTCCATTTCTTCTTGGCAATCTGACATCATACTATTTATAACAAGTTCTGATGGCATATATCTTGCAATTTCATCTAGAACTAATGGGAAGTTTTGGTTGTCCTTTATTTCTGCAGAATAAAATTCACCTGTTGAAATATCACATACACTAATTCCAAAATAAATTCCCGATTTAAAAATTGACATTATGAAATTATTTTTTCTTTCTTCTAGCATGTTACTATCAACTACAGTTCCTGGTGTTACAACTCTTATAACACCTCTTTTTACTATTCCTTTTGCAGTTTTTGGATCTTCTAATTGCTCACATATTGCAACTTTATATCCTTTTGCAATTAATCTTGATATATATATTTCCGCAGCATGATGTGGAATTCCACACATTGGAGCCCTCTCTTCTTGTCCACAATCTTTTCCTGTTAACGTTAACTCTAGTTCTCTTGACGCAGTAACTGCATCATCAAAAAACATTTCATAAAAGTCTCCTAATCTATAAAATAAGATACAATCTTTGTATTGTTCTTTTGTTTCAAGATATTTTTGCATCATTGGTGAGAATTCTGCCATATTTATTACTTCCTTTCTTGCCTTTTCTGTTAACTTGTCAATAGGGACGCCCTTTCTTGACAAGTTTTTATTTCTGTCAAAAAGGGGCGTCCCTATTGACAACCTTTCAAATACCACATATGCTCAGAAACTATTTTAAGTTCTACTATATTTCCAATTAAGTTTTTGTCACCTTCAAAAATAACAACTTTATTACTATCTGTTCTGCCAGTAAGCATATCCGGATTATTTTTGCTAGTGCCTTCTACTAAAACTTTTTGTGTAGTTCCAACATATTTTTTATTATTTTCCGCAATTTGACTTTCAACTAAAGCTTTTAATTTATCAAATCTTACATGTTTTTGTTCTTCTGAAATTTGATTTTTCATTCTGTTTCCTGGTGTTCCAACTCTTCTTGAATAAATAAACATATATACTTGTTCAAATTTTACTTTTTCTACTACGTCTAATGTGTCTTCAAATTCTTCATCTGTTTCACCTGGGAAACCTACAATTATATCTGTAGATAGTGTTAAGTTTGGTATTCCTGCTTTCATTTTTTCTACTAATTTTAGGTATTGTTCCTTAGTATATTTTCTATTCATTTCTTTTAATACTTTTGTATTTCCAGATTGTAATGGTAAATGTACTAATTTACATACTTTATCACATTCTGCAATTGCTTTAATTACATCATCTGTAAAGTCTTTTGGATGTGGTGATACAAATCTTATTCTTTCTATTCCATCTATTTTGTTTACTGCTCTTAGTAATGTTGCAAATGAATTTATGCCTTCATATTCTTCAAATTCTATACCTTTTTCACGTTCCACTCTTAAATATGAATTTACATTTTGTCCTAAAAGCGTAATTTCTTTATATCCTTGTTTTGCAAGTTCTTTTACTTCTTCAATTATTGCTTTAGGTTTTCTACTTCTTTCTCTTCCACGTACATAAGGAACTATGCAATAACTACAGAAATTATTGCATCCATTCATTATTGTTACAGATGCTTTTATGCTACTATCTCTTCTTATTGGCAAGCCTTCATATACTTTTCCATCTATGTCTAGTATATCTTCTAATTTTGTTTTGTTTTCTATAACTTCATATAAATCTTGTGGAAATTTATGTAGTGTATGTGTTCCAAATATTATGTCTGTATATGGATAGCTTTCTTTTATTTTGTCTGTAATATGTTTTTCTTGCATCATACATCCACCAATTGCTATAATTGTTCCGCGTTCTTCTTTTATTTTTTTTAGTTCTCCTAATTTTCCAAATAGCTTGTCCTCTGCATTTTCTCTTACACAACATGTGTTGAACAATGCTAAGTCTGCTTCTTTTTGATTTTCTGTTTTTGTATATCCCATTTCTTCTAGCATTCCACATAATTTTTCTGAGTCATTTTCATTTAGTTGACATCCCATTGTTAGTATACTATATTTTAGATTTTTATTTTGGTTTATTTTTTTTACTTTTTTTATATATTCTTTTTGTTCTTTTATTTCATTTTCTGTGTTCAATTTATATTCCTACCTTTCAACTTATGTTTTTATTTACATTTGCTATGCTTTATTTTAATATAATTTGTCGTATTTTGCAAGATGTTTTTTGTAAAATAAAAAGAGCTTCTGCAAAGAAACTCTTTTTATTTGATTAATCTTTCATATAATCATTAATTTTTTTTATAAATATAAATCTGTCGATAATATCTAATATTCCATAAGCAATTATTAATACACCAACAACTGTCATTACTATTTGATGATTTACTAAAATAACTATACCAGCTAATATCATTAATATAGCTATCAATAATGCTACTGTCCAATATGGAGATTTTACTTGTTTCCAAATTAATATTGTTTGTAAATCCATTACACCAGTTATAATTATCCAGATTCCTAGTATTACTCTAAAGAATGTTAATACAGAGTCTGATGCAAATAATATTACAACTCCAAGTATTACAGATACTAATGCTATTGTTAATATCCAGTCCTCTTTAGTTTCTGCTGTATAATATTCGATTAATTTTAAAACACCCATAGCAATGAATAAGATTCCTAGTATTATTGATATTGCTCCAACTGTTGCCTCTGGTTTTGCTACTAATAGTATTCCAAAAACGACAAAGATTAATGAAATTACTATGTCTGTCCAGCTTGATCTTTTTAATAATTTTTCGAACATATTATTACCTCTCTTTCTTTTGTATTTTCATACATAATATCACATAAATCTAAAAAAGTATACATTTTTTTCAAATTTTTTATTTTTTCTTAATACATAAAAAAAATAGCACCTATGTGCTACTTCTAAATTATGCATTTTCAGCTTCTTTTTTTGCTACTACTTGTTTTCCATCATAGTATCCACAGTTTGAACATACTCTATGTGGCATTACTGGTTCATGACAGTTTGGGCATGTAGCAAATTTTGGTTCTTCTTTTTTCCATGTTGATCTTTTTGAATGTGTTCTTGCTTTAGACCATCTTCTTTTTGGTTGTGCCATTTCTATTCCCCCCTTGCTAAAAGATATATTGTTCTATATCTATTTGAAATTTTATCGATTTATTTTGCACTATAAAATTATACAAGTATTTTTAATTTTTGTCAACTACTTTTTGTTTATTTTTATAAGCCTCACAATATTTGTCATATAATTTTCTCACATTTTCTTTTGTCAAAGTCTTTTCAACACCATTTTCACTAATTTGTGTAAAGAAATCAGTTATTAATGTATCTATCTGATCATTTACAAGTGTTTTATCCCTTTCATTTAACCAATATTCTAATTCATACTCTTTAGTCCATTCTTTTCCTTTATAAATCATTCCTGCAGCCAATTTATCACATAACATTTCTGCAACATAAGGATATGGAATAATTGGTGTTTTATCAGGTGAACTTAAGTCTACCCAATAATCTGTATGATGTTTATTTCTTCCTCTGTGATGTAGCCAAGCTTCTGAATATCCTTTATCTTTTTTGCAATCTGTTATTGGTGAATGTTTTCCATTAAAATATTTTACACCTTCCCAAAATTCTGTTGGAGAATATTTTGAAAGGTCATGTACAAAACCTCGCCAAGGTTGTCCAACCTTGCAGCATAACTTAAATACTAGTAATCTGTGTCTTGTTATTACTATAAAATGTTTTACTATGTTTTTTAAATACATTTATTTCATCTCCCTTAATACAGTACTAGTGTACCACATATTTTTTTTTAAAGCAACTTTTTAAAAAAATTGCATATACTATTCTTATGAGGTTACGTTTGCTTCACTAAATAGTAACTTCATAAGAAAAAACAGGAGGTTTTTCATATGTGTGGTTTTGTTGGTTTTGTAGACTTTAAAAATGATATCTCTTCTAAAAAAAATATCCTATTAAATATGAACTCAACCTTGTCTAAAAGAGGACCAGACGAAGATGGATATTACATAAACAAAAATGTCGCTTTAGGTCATAAAAGATTAATAGTTATTGACCCTGAACGGCGGAAAACAACCAATGATTGAATCATATTCTTATGGTGAATATGTTATTGTATACAACGGACAAATTTACAATACAAAAGAATTAAAAGAAACTTTATTAGAAAATAATTTTACTTTTAAAGGCCATTGTGATACCGAAATTTTATTAAAATCATACATTTACTACGGCAATGATGTAGTAAAACATCTTAATGGCATTTTTGCATTTGCAATTTGGAATAGCAGGAAAAAAGAACTTTTTATTGCGCGTGATCATTTTGGCGTAAAACCATTATTTTACACAATAAAAAATGGTAGTATAATCTTTAGTTCTGAAATCAAATCTTTATTTGAATATTCAGGAATTGAAAAAATTCTAGATAATCAAAGTATTTGTGAATTATTTGGAATTGGACCTGCTCATACTCCAGGAACTACCGTTTTCAAAAACATCTATGAGCTAAAACCTGCACATTGTGCTACTTTTAATAGTTATGGTTTGCATATTGAACGTTATTGGAAGTTAAAATCAAAAAAACATACTGATAGTTTTGGCACAACTTGTCAAAAAGTAAAATTTCTATTAAACGATGCCATTACAAAACAACTTGTTTCTGATGTTCCTCTATGTACCTTTCTTTCCGGTGGTCTAGACTCAAGTATTATTACAAAATTCGCATCAGATTACTGCAAAGATAACAATTTACCACCTCTAGATACTTACTCTATTGACTATGTAGATAATGACAAAAATTTTGTTAAAAGTGATTTTCAGCCAAATTCCGATAATTATTATATCAATTTAATGAATAAAAATTTGCATACAAATCATCATCAAATTGTTATTGATACACCTGAACTTGCAAAATATTTAGAAGATGCTATGGTCGCTCGTGATATGCCTGGCATGGCTGATATTGATTCTTCTTTATTGCTATTTTGTAAAAATGTAAAAAAAGAGATGACCGTTTCTCTTACTGGCGAATGTGCTGACGAAATTTTTGGTGGCTACCCATGGTTTTTCCGTGAAGATGCTTTAAATAGCAAAACTTTTCCTTGGTCGATTGCAATTGAAGAAAGACAAAAACTTTTAAATTCATCCATTGGTCAAAAAGTCAATTTAAAAAGCTATATTGATTATAGATATAATGAAAGTTTATCAGAAGTTGAAATTTTAGATTCAGATTCTCCTGAAACTGCTGAAAAAAGAAAGATTTCTCACCTTACTTTAAATTGGTTTATGCAAACTCTTTTAGATCGTTCTGATAGAATGGCTATGTATAATGGTTTTGAACTTCGTGTTCCATTTTGTGATTATCGCTTAGCTCAATATGTATGGAATATCCCTTGGGAAATTAAAGCTTTAAATGGTCGTGAAAAAGGTTTGCTTAGATATATTTGCAAAGATTTCTTACCTGATGAAATTGTTGATAGAAAAAAGTCTCCTTATCCTAAGACTCATAATCCAACGTATTTAGCTAAGGTTAAGAGCATGCTTTCTGATATTATGAAAGATAAAAATGCTCCTATTAATAATTTGCTTAATCGTGATTACATTTTAGATATCTTAGCTTCTGATGGCTCTGCTTTTTCTAGACCATGGTTTGGTCAGCTCATGACTGGTCCTCAACTTATGGCTTATTTGTGTCAGGTTAATATGTGGCTTGAGAGGTATCAGCCTAAAATTGAATTATAAATTTAATATAGAGGTTTCATTTTGAAACCTCTTTTATTATCAAATTTCACAAAGTTTTTTAATATATTCTGCATCCTCAATTTTAGATATAGCAAAACATTTCTTTCCCAAATCTTTAAGTGATGCTCCACAATGATATAGTTCATTATTATCAATTACTATAAATCTATCATGAAATTTATTTGTATATGCAATTTTTAATGTAGGATATTGTTTATTAAATTTTTGTACATCTAATTTCGTTAAACTATTATTTTGTATAGTTAATATTACAACTTCTACATCTTTATTTTTCTTTTGTAACATTTCTAAAATACTATCGTCTATGTAATTATCTATAATTAAAATTTTATTTTTCGCTCTTTTTATAATATCAATTATCAAACTATACGCATCATAAATCTGTCCATTGAAAAATATTTTTTGTTTGAATTCTTTTCTCTCATTTTTTTGCAGTTCGTCAAATACTTTTTCAAATTTTCCCTCATGTTCTGTTAGTGTTTTACTTTGTTCTAGTAATTTATATTCTATATTTGTTAACCTGTCAAAAACTTGTCCATTTGATAGTATAAATTTTCGCATTTCTACAAATGCGTCCATTATATTTATGCTTACTTTAACTGCTATTTCATTTTTTAATAAACCTGAAAGCATTGCTATTCATTGCTCTGTAAATACATAAGGTAAAAATTTTTTATTTCTAAATTTATTTTCAAATACTTTTGAGGCGGTCGCAATTTGCGACCTCAAGTTATCAATTTCATTTTCAGTCAATTGAAAACAAAATTTTTCTGGAAATCTATTAATATTTCTTCTAACTGTTTCATTTATTCTTTTTGTAGTATATTGATATAGCCAATTTGCTAAATCATATATTTGTATACCTTCATACTGATAATCATCATGTCTAGTTCTTGCAATTAATATCTTTGGATATGCATCTTTTATTTTAAGTAATGTTCTCCATTCATATCATTCACTTCGCAAAAAGTAAATATTTTTATTTTTGCGAAGTGAGCATTGTTATTATATTTCTTCCATATCATCTAATTTTCTCAATTAATTTACTGCATTTATTATAAACAATCGAGTTCTCTCCATATCTCCCTCTTATATCTTCTAATCTTTTACCATATCCAACATCATTTCCATATTTATCAATTTGCATATCTGCTTGATTAAGAATTTTTAAATATAATGACTCATACTCTACATTAATTTCACCATGATAATATATTTCTTTCCAATATTTGAAACCATTTGCTTTTAGAATTTTTCCACCTATTTTATTATGTTCCATTTTATCAATCGAAAATTCGTATCCAATATCATGATTGTATCCTATAACAAAACAATTTTTAATATCCTCTTCACCCAAATTATTTTTTTTAGCTATTTCAACCATTTTTCTAGCAACCGCTAAAGAATGTTTTATTCTATCTTCATCCATATCAAATAACTTCCTTATCTATCCATTTCAAATAATCATTATTAACACTATTTATTTCATATACAGCAAATTCAAAACATTCGTAACTATGAATTTTTTTAATTTCACTATAAATATCATTTTGCTTATCCATTTTAGTTTTTACTTGCAATAAATACTCTTCATCATCTTCTCTTTCATTTTGCCAATTCCAACTACTATTACTTTTAATAATATGAGCACTTGCGACAAGCTTTTTTGATAATAAAATATCAATTACTTTCTTCACTTCCTCTATATTATTAAAAGCCACTTCAATCATACAATATTTATTCATTTATACCTCCGATTAATTTTTAATTACTTAATTGATATAACATCCTCAAAAATTTTCTTAATTTCATCATTATAATAAATAGCACCACAAGGTCTAATATCATCACCAACTTTAACCTGAACATTCATATTATTCTTATCACCAGAAAAATACTTAATAGCACATCTCAATTTTTCCTTTTGTTCTTCATCAAAATCAGTAATATCAAAAGTCACAACCCTTGGCTTTTCTTCACCCAAATCTTTAATTTCATTTACAATTATAGTTGGCTCTTGGTCATCTCTAATACTCAAACGTCCATCAACAGCTACAATATTTTCCTCAACCAAACTTCTTCCAGCCCCTATAACAGCATTTTCAAAAGCAATTAATTCAGCAGTTCCATATAAATCCTCTATTGTAATAAATGCCATAATTTTATTACTTTTAGTATATTTTTTCTTAATTGAAGTAATTATACCAGCATATTTTACTCTTTGGCCATCAACAAATTTCGGTTTACTATTTCTTGCCTGAACATTTGCCATTTCATCTCCATTAGCACTATTATCAGAATTATTTGCTAAGTTTTGCTCACTTATATATGCCAAATCCATACTATTAATATTGGTTGAGTGCATAATTTGTTCTCTTAATTTTTCAAGTGGATGTCCTGAAATATAAATACCAAGCATCTCTTTTTCCATTGAAAGCAAATCTTTTTCAGGCATTTCTGGATGTTCTTCAAATTGATACTTCTTTTTTTCCAATTCTTCTTTTTCTTGCTCTGTTCCTATATCAAACATTGATACTTGTCCATTAAAACCTTTTTTCTTTCCACTTTGAATTGTATCCATTATTGCTTCAAATGATGCTAATAGTGTTGCCCTTGTTTGTTCAAATTCATCAAATACTCCTGCTTTTATTAAACTTTCTACACATTTTTTGTTTACTTGTGTGTCTGCTATTCTTTCGCAGAAATCTGTAAAACTTTTATATTCTCCATTTTCTTGTCTTTCTGATACAATATTTTCAACTGGAGTTGTTCCTACATTTTTTATTGCTCCAAGACCAAAACGAATTTTTCCAACTCCAACCGCTTCTATATTATTTGTTTTATTACTTTTTGCAGTATTTTCTACATCAACAGAAGTTTTCTTTTCTACTTCAACTGTAAATTTTTCAAAACTTTTATTTATATCAGGTTTTAAAATTTGAATTCCAAGTCTTTTGCATTCGTCAATATATTGAGGTGCTTTATCCAAATTTCCTAAATAACTATTTAAAGTTGCAGCCATAAATTCTGCTGGATAATATGCTTTTAAATATGCTGTTCTATATGATACAACTGCATAACATGCCGCATGTGATTTATTGAATGCATATTTTGCAAACTCTGCCATCTCATCAAATATTTTGTTTGCAGAAACTTCGTCTATTCCATTTCTTACACATCCTGGTACAACTACGTTTCCTTCTTCATCTACTTGTCCATGTATGAATACTTCTCTTTCTTTTGCCATTACATCAAGTTTTTTCTTTCCCATGGCTCTACGAACTAAGTCTGCTCTTCCTAATGAATATCCTGCTAAATCTCTAACTATTTGCATAACTTGCTCTTGGTAAACCATACATCCATATGTTACATTTAATATTGGCTCTAAACTTGGGTGTGTATATTCATTATGTCCTGGATTTTGTTTTCCTCTAATATATCTTGGTATTTGATCCATAGGTCCAGGTCTATATAAAGAAACACCTGCTATTAAATCTTCCAAACGGTCTGGTTTCAATTCTTTCATAAAGTTTGTCATACCTTGTGATTCAAATTGAAATATCCCTGATGTATTTCCATCTTGCCATAACTTGTATACCTTTGGGTCTGACATACCTTGGTCAAATTCTACATCAATTCCATGTTTTTCTTTTACCATGTCTATTGTATTTTGAATAACTGTCAAGTTTCTTAAACCTAAAAAGTCCATTTTTAAAAGTCCTAACTCCTCAAGTGTTGTCATTATGTATTGAGTGTTGATTTGTCCATCTCTTACATAAAGCGGAACATATGTATCTACAGGGTCTTTTGTTATAACAACTCCACAAGCATGTGTTGAAACCTGTCTTGGCATTCCCTCTAATCCCATTGCTATGTCTAATATTTTTTTAGTTTGCTCGTCTGTTTCATATCTATCTCTTAATTCTTTGTTTTGCTCTAAAGCTTTTTTTATTGTTATATGAATTTCATTTGGAATCATTTTTGCCAATGCATCCGCTTCTGAATACGGATAATCCAAAACTCTTGCAACATCTCTTATTACCATTTTTGCAGCCATTGTTCCAAATGTTATTATTTGTGATACATGGTCATGTCCATATTTTCTTGCAACATAATCTATAACTTCTTGTCTTCTTTCATCTGAAAAGTCAACATCAAAATCAGGCATGCTTATTCTTTCTGGATTCAAAAATCTTTCAAATAGCAATCCGTATTTTATTGGGTCAATGTCTGTTATCTCAATTGCATATGCCAAAATAGAACCTGCACCTGAGCCTCTACCTGGCCCTACTGGTATTCCATTCGTTTTTGCATAATATATAAAGTCCCATACTATTAGATAATAATCAACATATCCCATTTTTTTGATTATTCCTAATTCATATTCCGCTCTTTTTTGTATTTCTTCTGATAAATTTTTTCCATATCTTTTTTCTAGACCTTTATCACATAATTCTTTTAAGAAGTCATAATGTGTTGGATATTCTGGTGGTACATCATAGTTAGGCAATATTGTGTGTCCAAATTCAAATTCAACATTACATTGTTCTGCAATTTTTACAGTATTTTCAATTGCATCTGGAAATGCTTTAAAATATTCTGACATCTCTTCTGGTGATTTTACATATAGTTCGTCTGTATCAAATTTCATTCTATCTTCGTCACTCATTCTTTTTCCAGTTTGAATACATAGCAAAACTTCGTGATTATATGCATCTTCTCTTTTTAAATAATGTGCATCATTTGTTGCTACTAATGGAATGTTAAGTTTTCGTGCTAATTGAACTAATTTTTGATTTGCTAAAACTTGTTCTCTTAAACCATTGTTTTGAATTTCTATATAATAATCATCTCCAAAAACTTTTTTGTGCCATAATGCTATTTCTTCAGCTTTTTCTGTTTGATTCATTAATAAAGCTTGATTTACTTCTCCTGCAAGACATGCACTTAGACATATTAGTCCTTCATGATATTGTTCTAATATCTCTCTATCTATACGTGGTTTATAGTAATATCCATCAACAAAACTTAATGAAACTAATTTACTTAAATTCTTGTACCCTTCATTGTTTTTGGCAAGCAAAATCAAATGATAGTAATGGTTGTCTATTCCTGGCTCTTTTTGTAACCTTGAACGTGGTGCAACATATACCTCACATCCTATTATTGGCTTTACACCTTCTTTTTTACATGCTTTATAAAAGTCAATAGCTCCAAACATTACTCCGTGGTCTGTTATTGCTATTGAGTCCATTCCTAATTCTTTTGCTCTTACTGGCAAGTCTTTTATTCTATTTGCTCCATCTAATAAACTAAATTCACTATGTATGTGTAAATGTACAAATTTTGACATTTTTTCTCCTTTCATCCACTTCTTTTGATTATCAATTTCTAAGTCTTTTCCGATATATTGCAAATCTTGCTTTTGTTCTTTTTTTGTATTTTTCTTGTATTTTTCTTGTATTATATTATCTTTAAATATTAAAGTCAATGATATTTTAAAGAAAAGGGCTTGCATACAAAAATATATGCTAGCCCCTTTCTTTTAGAAATCACTTAAAGAAATCTCAACTCCGTCTTCACAGAGTTTTGCCAAGACTGCCCATACAACACTATGTGTATGAATAATCGATATACTACCAATTTTTTTATCTTGGTTGCAATAAAAGAGTTGGTTTATCTCTGCAGTATTATCCCAATTGATTTTAAAAACTTCAGCAGTTGGAATAATTTCAGCTAACTGCTTAGACACCGTATTGTTAGGGCTAAAGCCTTTAATTAGCCCCTCAAATGTGGCCATAAGTTTTTCTCTTTCTATTTCTTTTCGAAAAACTTTTTCATCTTTTTTCCACTTCAAAATGATTTCTTTTTCTTTCATATTGTTACTGTCCTCCTTCATTTTTTTAACTCAGAGGACACACATAAAAGTTGCCCTCCGAAATTGTTTCGAAAGGCTTGTTTGCCTTTTGTAGCTCATATTATAACACTTTTTATATCAAACCGCAATAGTTCTATTTACAAAATCTATGTTTTCCTATAGTTACAGTCATTGGTCTAGACCATATCCATTTATTTGTTGCTGTTGACGGATTAAAATAATAAATAGCTCCATAACTAGGATCCCAACCATTTATAGCATCTTGTGCAGCTTTTATTGCAGTAGAATTTGGTGTCAAATTAATTTGGCCATCATTTACTGCATCAAATGCTCCAGACTGATAAACAACTCCGGACATGGTATTTGGAAACGAACTACTTTTTATTCTATTCATAACAACCGCACCGACTGCAACTTGGCCAGTATATGGCTCACCTCTCGATTCTCCATAAATAACTCTAGCAAGCAAATTTAAATTACTATTATAACTTGAAGAACTACTAGAAGATGAAGATGTCATTATTCCCATTGCTTTTAATGTTGCAGGACCTGCTATTCCATCCTCTGTAAGTCCATTTTTTCTTTGAAAATATTTTACTGCATTTACTGTCTGTGTACCATAAATGCCATCTATATTTCCAAAATAATATCCCCATCTTTTTAATTTTGTCTGTATTTGAGTTACTTCTGACCCTCTTGAGCCATACTTTGATAATGCCTCTACTGTCTTATTTTCCTGATTATTTTTATAAATAATTATTATTGTTGATATTCCTATAACTAACAAAATAATTGAAATAAAGCTTATGATTACTTGTCTTTTATTTTTTAACATAAAAAAACCACCTATCAATAACAATTTTGGCATAAATTTGCCTAAACTTATTTTTATCAATATTTGGTTTTATTATACATTTTATGAACAATATCTACACAAAATAGTTTCGATTCCTACTTGCAAATCAATTTTTCCACTTTTAAAATTATAATCTAAATTACATAAGTCTTGCAAAATATTTCTCAAATCACTTTCTTTAAAATATTTTGATTGAACTTTATATTTTGTTGTTAAAAACATTTGATTTGGTTTTAACTTCAAACTAGTAGTCAATTCTTTATTGGTATTTAGTGCAATTTTTGTTATATACAATTTTTTAAAATGATTATATAATGTAACTAAAATTTTTGCCAATGGCTCTTTAGCATAAATCAGATTTTGTAATACTTGTAAAGCTCCTGTTATGTCTTTTTTCCCCAAGTCATCTGTTAAATCAAATATTATGCTTTCTAGTTTTTTAATTGATAATTTATCTATATCTTCCTTTTTTATTGTCCCTTTTTCTCCTGCATATTCAATTAATTTTCTTATTTCATTTATTAAATCTTGCATATTTGTTCCACAACATTCAATAAAATATCTTATTGTTTGTGTTTCTATATTTAC
Source organism: uncultured Clostridia bacterium (assembly GCA_934132805.1). Classification (GTDB taxonomy): domain Bacteria; phylum Bacillota; class Clostridia; order TANB77; family CAG-508; genus CAG-269. The sequence continues at coordinate 19,624 of CAKPAB010000004.1, forward strand.
TTGATATAAATTACAAATTGTTTTTATTCTCTGTTCAATCTGATTTGGCTTTTGAAAATCAAATTTACATACAACTCCATTTTTTTCTATAGCAACATACATATCAGATTTTACATCTGCATCTTCTTCAACAAATACTAATACAACAGATTCATTTATTATTTTTATATTTTCTTGAATATATGTTGCTATTTTTTCTTTTAACTTGCTATTTTCTCCAGCTTTTTTCTTTGCTTCCTTTTTGAACAGCCCTGTATTCCTTGCTATTATTAATTTTTTTTCATATCCAAAACTTGGTGTTTCTATATCTGATATTATTTCTGCTACATTTTGTTCATCAATAATTATGTAATTTATTCCCTTTATACATTCGCCAAATAAGTTTCTAATTCTTTTCAAGTTGCTTTCTAACAAATATAATTCTTCACCATATAACAAATATAATGATTGTAATTGACCTGCTTTTAATTCTTTTTCTAAATTTTCAATTGTCATAATTAATCTCATTCCTTTCGCAAGGCACAAATTCAAAATTGTAATTATTTTTTAACTTTTTTTGTTCCTTCGAATAATATCCTTAAAATCTCTGCAACACTCCAAGCTTGTGCAGTTGCACCTTTGGGACTAAATGGTTTTACTGAATCATAAATTTCAGAAATGCTTCCTATACATCCTCTTTCATCTATTTCTTTTTCAAATGTTTTTGCTGTCTTTTCAATAAATCTTTCTAATTTATTTTCTAACTGTAATTTATATGTTTTTCTTTTTTCTACTTTTATCATATTTTTTAAAGAATCAAAATATAAACCTAATAGCCAAGTCCATGTTATTCCCTGATGATAGCTCATATCTCTTTTAAAACTGTCACCCTCATATATATCAACATAATTTTTTTCACCTTTTGCTAATGTTTTTAAGCCATAATTATTTAATAATTTTTTTTCTACAACATTTACAATATTATATGCTATATCTGTATTTGCATCAATTACTGGGAATGTTAAACTTAGTGCAAATAATTGATTTGGTCTTATTTTATTGTCACCAATTACATCATATAAACATTTTCTTTTTACATTATAAAATTTTTCATTAAATGTTTTTTTACATCTTCTTGCTAATTTTTTATATTCTTGTGATTTCTCAGTTTCTCCCATATATTGTGCTAAATCTGTCATTACCATTAAACTATTATACCACAAGCTATTTATCTCAACAGCCTTGCCATTTCTTGGTGTAGCAGCTATTCCATATGTTTTTGCATCCATCCAGGTATTTTGTGTATTTTCAGTCCCTGAAACTAATAAATAATCTGAATCTAAATAAATATTATTATCATCTATATCAATTCCATTTATATAATTTTCAATTATCTCTTTTAGTTTATTATAAATATTATCTTTTATAAATTGATAATCACCTGTATAATTTATATACTTTTGCACTTGCTCAAACAATAATAATGATGCATCTACACTATTATATAATGGTGTATTATCTAGTTCTGAATAACCATTTGGCACTAAGCCACATTTTATGTCTTTTATCATTGTTAATAGTACTTCTTTTGCCAACTCAAATTTATTTGTTTTTAATAATAAACCTTCAAAAGCTATTAATGTGTCTCTTCCCCAGTCTAAAAACCACGGATATCCAGCAATTACTGTATGTAAGCCACATTCTGGCCTGTATACTATAAATTGGTCAGCAGCTTTTACTAATTCTTTTACAAGTTTTTCATTTTGTTTATTATTGATTTCTATATTTTCTGTTAATTTTTGTTGTCTTACATTTTCTTCTTCTATTATATTTTTTAGATTTATATTTTCTAAATTTTCATCTAATCCACATATAAAAGAAATTTCTTTTTCTTCATTTGGTCGTAATTCAATTTCAAATACTCCTGTAACATCATGATTTTCTTTAGGATAAAAACCTCTTTTTTGTTCTTCTAAATAAAACATGTTTTTAAATATATCATTTTCATGTTTTACATATTTTCCCTCTGATATTTTCATAAACACAGGATATTCTGATTTTCCATTTACTATAATTTTTATAGTTGTTTTTTCTATTTGTTGTTCAATATTAAAATCACTATCTATAGACATTGAATGAAAGTCTCTTAAATTAATTACAGGTGCTAATGTTAGTTTGCTTGGTTTACTAGTATTTTTTATTTTATAATATACTCCAACCATTTCTTTTCCCTGTTTCATACATATTGTTTTTTCTATTTCAATTCCTTCTACTTTATATATAAATGTTGGAAATTCTTCTTTTTTAAATTTTTCTTGATATTTATATCCCTGTGAAATATAGTTTTCACATACATTTGTAAATAACTCATATTTTTTTCCTTCTATTTCTACACTTTCATCAAGTTTGGATAATACTAAATATCTTTGAGCTGGTGGTTTTAATGGTGCAATTAATAACCCATGATATCTTCTTGTATTTGCTCCTATAATTGTCGAACTTGCATATCCTCCCATTCCATTTGTTATTAGCCATTCTTTTTTTAGTCCATTTTCTAGATTTATATCCTCTTTTGTAATTTCCATTTTTAATATCATTCCTTACTTATTTAGTTTTATTTTTGTGTTTTTCTTCTTCTGCCTCTTTGACTTTTTGGAAGTACCTCTACTCTGCCTTTTATACTGATTGGTTGTCTCATGCTCTTTTCATACTCTCTTCTAAATTCCAAAACTTCCTTATCTTCTTGAAACATTTCTTCTTTTCTATTTTGGTTTGTTTTTATTGAAGTTTTTCTTGGTTTTTTAGCTTTTCTAGCTTCCTTTTTCATTTTTTGTTCTTTTAATTTTATCATTTCATCGGCTTGTTTTATTGACTCTATTCTATCATTATATTTGCTTCTAAATTTACTTTTATGTGTATCTTTATTTTTCTTTTTACCTTTTTTAGCATCTTTAGCCATTTGTTTCTTTATTTTATTTATTCTTTTATCTTCTTTTAATTTATTATTCAACATTAAATATTGTGGATCATTTTGTTTATCTTGATATTTTAAGTCATCACATATAAGTCCAATTATAGATTCTGCAACTAATTCAGGGTCATGTCTTATACATCCTTCTGAAATCATTGATAAATTTCTTTGTAAAAATGTTATACCTTTTATTTTTTCAACATTTGCTTCTACAAGATCTTGTCCTTCTAAATTGTATTTTTTAATATATTCTGGAACTACTTCTCCTGTATCATAAATACAATAATCTACTATTCCCTTTCCACAGTGTTCAATAATTGCATTCAAATGGTCTGCAACACTATATTCATCTGTTTGTCCTGGCTCTGTCATTATATTACTTATATAAACTTTTAGGCTTGTAGATTCTTTTATTGCTTTTGCAACTCCATTAACTAATAAATTTGGAATTACATTTGTATATAAACTACCTGGTCCAATTATTATGCAATCTGCTTCTTTTATTGCCTCTAATACACCTGGTGCAGGTCTACAGTTTGTAGGATTTAAGTATATTCTATTTATTTTTGTCACTTTATCATATACAACTTCTGCAATTTTATTTTTTTCTGTTACTAAATATCCATTTTGCAATTCAGCTGTTATATTCATTTCATCTAAAGTAACTGGAATTACTTTTCCTATAATGTTTAAAACTTCATTACTTTTAATTATTGAATCAGAAAAATCCTTGTTTATATTTTTCATTGCACTAAAATATATGTCTGAAAATGTTAGATTTCTAAGTTTGCCATCTGTAAATTTATAGTTAAATAATTTACCCATTTGACCATCTTGAGCAGAAAGTGCAATAATACTATCTTTTACATCATCTAATGGCATAACTTGTAATTCTCTTCTTGACTCACTTTTAGCCTGTCCATAATCTGAAATTGTAACAATTGCTGTCAAATTATCTGTATATTTTTTAAGACCTGAAAGAACTGTATTTAAACCAGTTCCTCCTCCTATTACAACAATATTGGGCCCCTGATGATATACTTTTTTATTAAATATTAGTGATTTTACATTTACATTATTTTTATTCATTCTATCATCTGTTGATTCTATCAGTATTTCCAATGTCCTCTTGTTTAGTCCTATTAATGCGTATATTATTGCTATTACTCCTAATACAAATGTTGCTATTATTTTTGCTAATTCTCCAAATGACATTTCTTTTAAAATTAATATTTCCGCTGTTCCATAACATACTAAAGCAATTCCTATTAAAATTAATAACATCCATCTTTTTAATTTACTTTTTGAATCAAACCATTTTATAAATCCATTCATCCTTATATCACTCCAAAACTTTAATTTCAAATTCTATCTTTTTACCAAATTTTTCATAAACTTTGTCTGTAACGTATTTTGCTAGGTCAAGCACATCTTGTGCTGTCGCATCTCCTGTATTTATTATAAATCCTGCATGTTTCTCCGAAACTTTGGCTCCACCTATTGAATAGCCTTTTAATCCCGTTTCATCAATTAATTTTGCTGTTATGAATCCTTCTCCTCTTTTGAATGTACTTCCTGCTGATGGATATTCTAATGGTTGTTTTTCTTTTCTAATCTGTGCATATTCATCCATTTTTGCTTTTATTTCTTTTGCATTTCCTTTTTCTAATAACATTTTAGCTTGTAAAATAATATAATCTCCATTTGAAAATTTACTATTTCTATATGTAAATTCCGCGTCTTCATTTGTAAATTTTTGAATTTCGCCATTGTAGTCTATTACTGTTATTTCTGTTACGATGTCTTTCATTTCTTTACCATGTGCACCTGCATTCATTAAAATTGCTCCTCCTATTGTGCCTGGTATTCCTGCTATTTCTTCAAATCCTGTTATTTCTTCTTTTAATAGTTTTTGCGCTAAAAAGCCTATTGGTGTAGCATCATCTGCTATAACTTCTATCTTGTTTTGTTCTTTGTTTTTTATTTCTACTTTTTTTAGGTTTGTTCTTATTACTATTCCTTGTATTCCTTTATCTGATACTAATACATTGCTTCCATTTCCTATTATTGTTATTTTTATATTTTCTTTTTTTGCGAATTCTAGTATTTTTTGTAGTTCTTCTATTGTACTTATTTTTATATAGAATTCGGCTGGCCCTCCTATTTTAAATGATGTGTGGTTTTTCATTGGCTCGTTTTGTTTTATTTTTTCTTTTGGTATTATTTCTTCTAAGTTTTTTAGTATTTCTTTGCTTTCCAATTTTTCACACTCGCTTTCCTTATTTTTCCTTTTTATTTTACTAAATTATATGGAAAATATCAAGGGTTTACTATAATACATTTTTTAAAATTGTTTTTAGATTTCTTCCACATAAATTTCATCTGGTGTAACTACCAATGTATATTTTCTTAGTCCCTCTATATCTTTTATATCTTCAAAACTACTATATCTTTCAATCTGTTCTCTTGCTTCTTTTTGTTTATCTTCAAGTTTTGCTATTTCTCCTTTTTTTATATATTTAAATTCTACCATTATTGATTTATATCCTTTTGTTCTATCTCTTGGAACTAGCAATATATCTGGATAATTTCTGTTTACTTCCATTTCTGATTTTGTAGAATATGATTTTATATTCATTGCTATGCAATAAAATATTAGTTTAATATATTTTTCATCAAATTTTATTAAATCTCGATTTGAAAGATTATTTAAGTAAATTCTTAATACTTCTACAATTTTACCAATTTTTCCTTCCATAGCTAACTGCATTAATATTTCTTGGTTTGTACTACTATCTATTCTAAATTCCGCACTTTGGTTCATTAATTGCATAAAATAACTTGCATAAATTTCTTTCATTACTTTATTGGGTATTATAAGTTCTGGTATTCCTGCTAACTCTCTTGATATTGTTAGATATCCTAAATAATACAACATTGATATCATATCTGTTTCTGTGAATTCTATTGCTGGATTAAATTTTTTTACTATTTCGCTTGTTATTGGCTCTCCTTGAACTGTTTTTCTTAATATCTCTAATTTATTCTCACCTTTGCATAAATCAAGCATTTTACCTATTTTACTATAATCACTTGCTATATTCGTATCTATTAAATCATCTGGTATCCTTCTTGACCACGCATATTCAGACAAAAAGTATAAACACATATTTGAATTATATATTTGACTTTCTGCATTTAAACTAAATTTATACCCATCATAATTTTCTTTCATTATTGGCAATATTTCTTCTTGTTCTTCTCTTGGTATTTCTTGATTACCTAAGATTTTTACTAACTCTTCTAGCGTAAACCCCATCATATCATTAAATCTTACATCTTGAGTTATGTCTTTTCCTATATTAAACCCGCTTGTTAAGCTGTCTAATGTTATTGGAGCTACTCCTGTTATAAATATTCTATCTACTACAGTTTCTGTCCCTTCTTTTAATACTTCATACCATTTTCTAACTCTTCCATTTTTAGATACCAAATTTTTAAAATTTTCCGGATAAAATCCTAATAATTCATTTGCAAAATGGTCATATTCATCTATTATTACATATATTTTTTCGTTTGGCTTTTGTGTAAAAAAAGCTTTAAAAACATCATTTAATATATCTTCTGCTTCTCTTTCTTCATTTATGTAAAAATCTATTCCATATCTTTCTGCAAAAAGTTTTATAGAAGCCTTGGTTTTATTTTTGAATCCATTCATTGTTGTTTCTTCTGTTTCTGTGTTTATTCCTGAGAAATTAAATCTTAAAATACAATAACTGTTTTTTAACTTTGTTGGCTTTTTTCCTATATATGTATTTCCATATAATTTTTCAAATTTGTCTGCCCTTTTTTTGTCATAATAATATTCCAGTACACTTGTAAATAATGTTTTTCCAAATTTTCTTGGGCGTAAAAACATTACTCTTTTTTCTGGTAAATTTTCTAGTTTCTCTATATATTTTGTTTTATCTACATAATAGTAATTTTCTGTTATTAATTCTTCAAAATTGCTTATTCCATATGGCATTTTTAGTCTCATTTATATCAACACCTTTCTCTTTTTGCTTTTTATATTTTACTAAAAAAAATAGAAAATAGCAATGTTTTTTGCTATTTTCTATATATTTTTTTGATATTATATTTTTGTAAAATTTTTATTCATTTTCCAAAATTATTTTCAAATGTCTAATACCATCCTTTATAGTCCTTAAATGGGATGCTCCATTTCTTTTTTTCATTATCATAACCTCTAAGACCACAATTAGCATCATATATTTTAACACCATATTTTATTCTTATAAGCCATGAAATTATTGGAGTTCCTATATATTTATGAGAAAATTTAATTGCTCCTTTTTCCATTTTTCCTTTATATCTATTACCAATCACCAAATCATTTCCATTTTCTAGTTCCTTTAATATTGGCATTATTTCTAAAATATTATAACTGTCATCTGCATCAACCATTATAACATATTTTCCGGGTAGCCTTTATTGTACCATGTCTTAAAGCATTTCCATACCCTTTATTTTTTACTAATAAACATGGAATTAAAATTGTTAAATATTTTTCTATGTTTCACAATTGCGCATATTACTAATCCCACAACACACAAGATTGAAATAAAAAATACCACTTGATTTATTTTTGCATATCCATTTTTTATTTGCTTTAAAATATTTAATTTTTTGTATTTATTGTTTCATTATATGCACTTTTTGAATCTATAGATTCTAAAGTTAGACTTTCCCATTTTTTATTTTCTTCCACATTTGAATTTACCGTATTTCGAACTGTCAGATTTACTAAATAAAATCTGGTTTGAAGTTTTATAGTGCCTTTACATTTTTTTAATGTTTTTTCAATATCCTCAAAATTAAATCTTGGTACATTAGTTACTCTTTTATTTTTGTATCCCTCTATTTTCCCTTCATCTATTGCATTATTAATTTCGTCTGCTAATTCTTTATAATATTGGTTAGCTGTTTTTCCATCGCCACATTTAGACCATTTAATTGCTTCCTCTCCACTTAAGTAATCTTCCAATTCCTTAAACTTTGGACTCACATCATATATTCTTTTTATGGTTTCTTGACTTACTGGAACTTTGCTATATTCTTCTTTTGGAATTACTCTTGTTATTGCTCCATATGCTTCTTTAAATTCTTTAGACCAATATTGATTTAATTCAAATATTCCATAGTTTTTATAATTTATTGTGCATATTATTAAATTGTTTATTATAAATATTGCTATTGGAATTGCATACATTCCTATTAAAATTTTTTTATTTTTTATTTCTTTATCTTTAATTATAAATAATATTGTTGTTATTGTTGAACATATGCAAAATGGTGCTAACCATATACTTTCTTCTCTGCAAAGATATAAAGCTGATATTGTTATTCCTAATCCGATAAAATTTTTTATTTGTTTTTTTGTTTCTTTTTTTCTATTTAAAAATATGTTATATGCAAAACCAATTAGAAATAATGTTAAACTTGTATAAAATCCATCTCTGTAAACTCTGCATAATTCTGTTGAATATGTTATTGGATTAAATAATATTATTATAAAAATTAAATATTGTGCATTAGTGCTATAAATAATGGTGTGGCTGGGCCTTTTATAAGTATTTTTTTCTATGATTATTCAAAAATCACTTTGCTATCACTTGACTTAGATGTGTACACTTTTCCATCTACTGTATAGATAACATTTAACACATTATTATTATCTAAATAATCTGACCCTAAATTACTAATTTTTTGGTTTTCTCCATATCCTTCTATTTTTTCCCATTTCCACTCACCAGTCATATATGCTTCTCCATTTACTGTTAAACACGCAAAACATTTTGCATGTTTTCCATAGATTTTACTAACATTTGTAATTTCTTCAATTTTTACTGGTTTAGTACTGTCCTCTGTATGTTCTATTCCTAACTGTCCTTCATTATATCCCAAAACATACAACTCTCCTACAGCTGTTTTTGCACATATTCCACTTCCTGAACCCATGTCATCCATATTTGTCAAATCTTCTACTAAAACTGGTGTATTTTGATTTTCTTTATTTCCTATTCCTAGCTCTCCATCTCCATTATATCCCCATGAATATACTTTTCCATTTTGAGTTATAGCATATGTAAAACCATAGTTGCTTGTATATATTTTTTTAATATTTGTCAATTTTTCTATTTTAGTTGGTTTACTTTGATTTTCTTTATTCCCTATTCCTAATTGTCCATATTCATTATTTCCCCATGCATATGCTTCTCCATTTGCTGTTTTTGCATATACACTATTTCTTCCAAAATCCATTTCTTCGACATTTGTTAGTCCTTCTATTTTTACTGGTGTACTTTGATCTTCTGTATTACCTGTTCCTAATCGACCACAATAATTACTTCCCCATGCATATAGTTCTCCTGTTGTCATTTTAGCATATATATTTCCATAATCAGTATATATATCTTTTACATCTATTAAACTTTTTATTTTTACTGGGCTACTTTGATTTTCTGTATTTCCTATTCCTAATTGGCCACTATTATTTCTTCCCCATGTATACACTTCTCCATTCGTTGTTTTTACATATACAGAATATTCATCTAAATATACATTTTCTACATTCGAAAAATTTTTTATTTTAGTTGGAGTATTTTGATTTTCTGTATTTCCTATTCCTAATTGGCCATAATTATTATTCCCCCATACATATAGTTCTCCGCTTGTTGTTCTTGCATATGCACTACCAAAATAATTATTGCTAATATATATTTCTTCAACACTTGCTAGCCCTTCTATTTTTACTGGACTATTTTGATTTTCTGTATTTCCTAATCCTAATTGTCCATTGTAATTCTTTCCCCACGCATATACTTCTCCTTTGCTATTAATTATATACCAAATTCCAGAATCACCATACATGTTTTTTATTTTTCCTACTTCAGGTATTTCTTCTCCAATTTTAGCTTCTTTCCATACCTCTTTTTCTTGTGTATCCATTTCCATTTTTACAAGTTTTTTGCTTTCTGTAACTCCATACTTTCCAATCAATTTTATAATTTTATTATCTGAGCCATCTCCTTTAGCAGTAGTTGTTATATTTCCATTTTTTTCTATATCGTATTCACCATAGTCGCCTGTATATGTCCATGGTCCATTCCCTGTTAATGGCCCATTTAAATTACTTTTTGTAAATGCATCTTGTAAATTTTCTATTGTTAATTCTCCTTCGCCTTCTATTGTTGCACTTGATACTGCCATTTTAACACTTTCATCTTCTTGTGCCATTGCTGTTTTCTCCTTTGCATCATTTGCTCTTGCAAATATTCCTGTATTGGTTAATGCTGATATTGTAATTCCTGCTAATATTAGCAAAATAATTATTGTAATTACTAATGCTATTAATGTTATACCTTTTCTGTTTTTGAACATTTTTTCATTATTTTGATTTTTTATTTTTTTACTCATTTATTGACCTCCTGATATAAATAATATTAAAATTTAAAATAATTTTTGATTTTTCTAGCTATTTTTATATTATAAGCTTTCTTATCTCTATTACGCTGTACGCTTTTTTATAGCTTTCTAAAGTGTAGCTCTCTACAGCCTCAAGAGTTTTAACGCACATCTTTTTCATATGTATCACCCCTCTTTTCTTGTAACTAGAGTATATCATACTTTTAATACACTTATCAATATTTTTGGTATTTTGATACAAAATTGTAAAATATTTGAAATATTTTTGTAATATTTTCAATTAAAATCTTCCTTTTTCTTTACATTTATAGTATAATATAATTGTAGTTCAAAAAAGGAGATGTTTATTATGTGGCAAATTTGTTTAATATTTGTGATATCATCAATAATATTAATATTTGCATCACTTCCAATTATCGGAAAATTTGTTGATGTCAAAAGAATAAATACAAATGTATATTCAATAATTGGGAAAAAAGCTCTAGTAACACAAACCATAAACCCAATTCAGTCAATTGGTCAAATAAAATTATATGGTGAAGTTTGGACTGCAGAAAGCGAAAACAATGAAATTATTGAAGAAGGCTCTGAAGTTGAAATTTTAGAGATAAAAGGTGTTAAAGCAATCGTCAAACCAACAAAAATTCCAAGCAGTATTAACTGCTAAATACAATTTACAATTGCAAACACAAATTAAAATTCAGTTATTAGTATTACTTTTTTAAGTATTTAAAATAAAATAAACGCTACATAATCAAATTTTTTTAAGTACATAATTGTAGCAAAGGGAGGTTTTAATATGGCATTTTTAATAGTATTATTAGTTATAATATTAATTATAGCATTTAAATCAATTAAAATTGTTAAACAAGCAGAGGTATATGTAATTGAAAGATTAGGTAAATTCTACAAGGTTGCAGATGCAGGTCTTACAATTATAATTCCATTTTTTGACCACGTAAGAAGTGTAGTTAGTTTAAAACAACAAACAATGGATGTTCCACCTCAAGGAGTTATTACAAAAGATAATGTAACAATCACAATAGACACTGTTGTGTTCTATCAAATAACAGACCCTGCAAAAGCAGTATATGAAATTCAAAGTTTGAAAAAAGGTATTGAATACCTAGCAATCACAACAATTCGTGATATCATTGGTAAAATGGACTTAGATGAAACATTTAGTTCAAGAGATGGTATAAACAATCAATTAAGAGTTGTTCTTGATGAAGCTACTGATAGATGGGGATGTAAAATTGATAGAGTTGAAATCAAAGATATTACACCACCTGCTGATATTAGGGATGCAATGGAAAAAGAAATGAATGCAGAAAGAAATAAAAGAGCTTTAATTCTTGAATCTGAAGCTCAAAGACAATCTGCTATAACAATTGCCGAAGGTAAAAAACAAGCTGCCATTCTAGAAGCAGAAGCAGACAAAGAATCTAGAATTACTAGAGCTGCCGGTGAAGCACAAGCTATTAAAGAAGTTGCTGAAGCTAAGGCTAAAGAAATTCAAATGGTTTATGAAGCTATTAAGAAATCAGACCCTGATGAAAAATTAGTTCAATTAAAATCACTTGAAGCTTTAGAAAAAGTTGCTGATGGAGAAGCTAATAAAGTATTTATTCCTTTTGAAGCAACTAGTGCACTTTCAAGTTTAGGTGCAATCAAAGAAGTAATAAAAGATGAAAAGAAAAAATAAGAACATCGGGATTAAGTGGTTACCACTCCAAATCCCGATTTTTTTACATTTGTTCTGGCATTTCTATCCCTAATAATTTTGCACCTTGTTTTAGAACTTGTGATGTTGCATAAGTTAAATAAACACGTGCATCTTGAATATATTTATCTTCTACAATAATTTTGTTTTCATTATAAAAACCACTATACGCTTTTGACAAATCAATTAAATACCTTGCTAATATAGATGGCTCATTTTTTTCTGTAACCTGTATTAATATATCTTCAAAATTATAAATTAATTTTAAAATTGCCATTGAATAATCATCTACTAAATTATCTATTTCTATATCTTTTATTTTTGGTAAATATCCTGCTTTTTCTAATACACTTTTTGTTCTAACATATGTATATTGAATATATGGGCCTGTTTCACCTTGGAAATTTAATATTGTACTCCAGTCAAATACTTCATCTTTTATTCTTGATGCTGACATATCATTAAATATGACTGCACCTATTCCAACTTTTTTAGCAACTTCTTCTTTATTTTCTAAGCCTGGATTTTTTTGCTCTATTATTTCTTTTGCTCTAGAAATAGCTTCATTTAGCAATTCTTCAAGTTTGATAATATTTCCTTCTCTTGTTGACATTTTTCCTTCTGGTAATAATACCATTCCAAATGATACATGCTCTAACCCTTTTGTATATTTTTCATTCAAGCCTAAAAGTTTCGCTACTTCAAATACTTGTTTAAAGTGTAATACTTGTTCATATGATGTTACATATAATGCTTTATCAAAATCATATGTTCTAGCTCTATATAATATAGCAGCTAAGTCTCTTGTTGCATATGTTGTAGAGCCATTTGATTTTTCTATTATGCATGGAGTATTTATTCCTTTATCTTCTAAATCTATTATTTTTGCACCTTGTGATTCTATTAATTTCCCAGTTCTTTGTAATATATCTATTACTTCTGGCATTTTATCAGAATAGAATGATTCTCCATTCCATGAGTCAAATTGACTTCCAAGTAAATCATATACTTTTTGGAATTCTTGTAAACTTAGTTCTCTAAATTTTTTCCAAATTTCTACACAATACGAATCTCCATCTTCTAGTTTTTTAAAGTTATTTCTACAATTTTCTAATATTTGTTCATCATTTTTACATGCTTCATTTATTCTTATATAAATTTTTGTTAATTCATTTATTGGGTCTTTTTCGATGTCATATTCTTTTCCCCACATTTTATATCCTTCTATTAATTTTCCAAATTGTGTTCCATAATCCCCCAAATGATTAACGCCCGTCACATTATATCCTAAATATTTATAAATGTTATATAATGCTCCACCTATTACTGTCGAACGTAAATGACCAATATGGAATGGTTTTGCAATATTAGGTGCAGAATAATCTATTACAATGTTTTTCCCTTTTCCTATTTCTGATCTTCCATATTGTTCTGTTTTTGATATTTCCTCAATCACTTCTTTTGCCAATATTGATTTATTTATGAAAAAGTTTAAATATCCACCTACTACTTCTATTTTTTCTATTTCTTCTGTTTTTTCGATTTTCTCTTTTATTTCATTTGCTATGGCTGGTGGTGCTTTTCTTAGTTCTTTTGCTAACTTAAAACATGGAAATGCATAATCACCATTTTTACTATCTTTTGGCGTTTCTATGTAACTTTCTAGCTCTTTTTCATTTATATTTGTTGTTTTTGATATTTGTTTTGCTATTATTTGCTTTAAATTTTTCAATTGTTTTTATTCCTCCCTAACTTGTAATATATCAGCATACATTTCATTTGAAATAAAAATCATTTATATTTCTTTTTCTAACCTTTGTTCATTTTCTATAATAGTCATAATTATTTGAACAGTTTTTTCCAAGTCATCATTTTTTATAACATAATCATATAAACTAATTTTTGATTCTTCATACTCCAATCTACTTAAACGCAATTGCATATCTGCCTCTGACAAGTTATCTCCACGATTAATAAGTCTATTTTTTAATTCTTCCTTATCCACTTTCAAAAATATTGTAACCAACTTGGTATCATTTCCCAGCATTTTAATTAAATTTTCTGTTCCATTAACCTCTATATCCTTTACAATAATTTTTCCGCTTTGAATTTTTTCGTTCATCAATTTTTTTGAAGTTCCATAATAATTCTCATGATGTAAATCATATTCATAAAATTCATCATTTTTAATTTTTTCCTTAAATACTTCTTTTGTTACAAAATGGTATTGTATCCCTTCTTCTTCACCTGGTCTTGGCTCTCTAGATGTAAAAGATGGAAGTGATATAACATTTTCCATCCTTTTAATTAGTTCTTTTTTTATTGTATCTTTTCCTGCACCAGAAACTCCTGATAATATTACTAGCATTTTTAAATTCATCCCTTCTCAACGGTTTTAATCAAATATATCATTTTCAAATTCCTACCGTTTTTTATTCTTCACTATTTGTTTCTACTGATGTTCCCTCTGCTTCTTTGTTTTCCTCTTCCACATTATCTTCCCTTACAATTTCAACTTTTCCTTCTGCAATTTCATTTGCTGCTAATGTTACAGGAGATTCTTCTTTTACCTTTGTTAATGGTTTATCTCCCATTGATAATTGTCTTGCTCTTTTTGATGTTGCTATTACTAGCTCATATCTGTTATTCGCTTTCTTTAATAATTCTGTAACTGTTGGTTTTACTATCATTTTCTTTTCCTCCTAATTTTTTTAATCTTCATCTTGTAACTGTACTGATGCTGCTGTTATATCTTTATCTAACCTTCCTGCCACTGTTTCTGGCTGGACTGCTGATAATATAATATGACCTGAATCTGTTATTATTACAGCTCTTGTTCTTCTACCACATGTTGCATCTACTGCATTTTTGTCATCTTTTGCCTCTTGAACCATTCTTTTTATTGGTGCTGATTCTGGGCTTACAATTGCTACTATTCTATCTGCTGAAACTATATTTCCAAATCCTATGTTTACTAATTGCATTTTTCACAACCCTTTCTTTTTATAATTATTTTCCTTCATTTTTTGTCACTTTTTTTCTTGGCTTCTTTTCATTTGTTTTTTCTTCTGTTTCATTTTCTTTTTTCTTTTTTGTTGTTTTCTTTTTTGCTGGCTCTTCTACCCTTTCTTGCTTTTTTATTGTTTTTTCTACTTTTTCCTGTTTTTTTACTTTTTCTTCTGCTTTACTTTCTTTTTTCTTTCTTGTTGTCTTTTTCTTTGTATTTTCTTCTGTTTTGATTTTTTCATTTTTATATTCTGTTTTATCTTCTATTTTCTTTTTTGTTGCTTCTTTTTTTGCTGGCTCATCTTTTTTTACAATTTCTTTTATATCACTAAAATCTTCTGCTATTTCTTTTCTTCCTTTTGTATATATAATAATACACTTTAATATAAAATATATAGAGAAAACATATGCAGCTGCCAATAAATATCTCTCAAATTCAAAATGAAACTTTTTAGTAATATGCTGGCACGTTAAGGTAAAAGTCGAAATTGCCAATGTTTCAATTCCTTGTATGGCTAAATCATCATCGTCTTTTTTATATGCCACCTCAAAAATAAAAATTGTTATAAATAAGAAAATCATTGTGCATAATTGTATTCCTCTTTCAAAATACATAGAATTTACATTTTCATACGCTCTATTAAGTACAAAAAAATATAACAATATTATTATTGCTTTTAAAATATTTAAATATATTTTTTTCATATGTTTATCTTTTACTTCTTTCATTTTCGTTAAACCTTGTTCCCTCCTCAGCACAACTCTATTTATTTCTATAGTCTTATTTGCATTTTTATTAATTTTCTAATTCATACATAATAATGCTTAAAACATTTAGTGCTACTGTTTCTGTTCTTAAAATTCTGTTGCCTAATGTAATTATGCTAGCTCCTTTTTGTTGTAACAAATCAACATCTTTTTCTTCTAGACCACCTTCTGGCCCTATAACAAGCCCTATTTTTATTTTGGCATTTGTTGAATTGTATTTATTTTTTATTTTCTTTAACTGCTCTTTTAGTGTATTTTTCTTTTCATTTTCATATGCTACTAACACTATATCATATTTTTCAATTAAATTACATAGATTTTTAATATTTATTACATTATTTATTTTTGGTATAATATCTCTTCCGCATTGTTTTGCAGCTACTTCTGATATTTTTTGCCATCTGTCTATTTTTTTTATTTTGTCTTTATCATTCAATTTGACTACACATCTTTTCATTTCAACAGGTGTTATATCATGAACTCCTAACTCTACAGATTTCTGAATTACATATTCCATCTTGTCTGCTTTTGGTAAGCCTTGAAATATTGTTACTTCCACATTGGTTTCTGTTTGTTCTTCTATTTTGCTCTTAATTTCACATATTATTTTTTCATTTTCTATTGATTGTATTTGACATAGGTAGTTCTCTTTATTTTGTTTATTACATATTTGTAATTCGTCTCCTATTTTTCCCCTTAATACTTTTTTTATGTGATTTAAGTCTTGGCCAATTATTGCTATTTGATTGTTTTTTATTTGTTCTTGTTCTACAAAAAATTTGGGCATTTTTTCCTCCAAGTGAGTTTTTTCTATTTTTTACGTTTTAACAATGTATAAATTATATCATATAAATTAGAATTTTTCAAATTTTTTTAAATCTTATTTCCACTATTACATTTTAACAAAAAAATAATAAATTATCAATAGTTTATGCCTTTGTTTATTTAAAATTTATCCGTTCAAAAAAGAACTCTAAATATTGTTTTTAGAGTTCTTTCTATACCACTTTATTTTAATAATTTTCAGCTTTTATTTCAAAGTAAGCTTTTGGATGATTACATACTGGACAAATTTCTGGAGCATTTTTTCCAATTACAATATGTCCACAATTTCTACATTTCCATATTCTGTCTCCGTCTCTACTAAATACTAGTCCATTTTCTACATTTTCTAATAATTTTAAGTATCTTTCTTCATGTTCTTTTTCTATTTTTGCAACTGCTGAGAATAGATATGCTATATGGTCAAAGCCTTCTTCTTTAGCTTCTTGTGCCATTCTGTCATACATGTCTGTCCATTCGTAATTTTCTCCTTCTGCTGCTGCTTTTAAGTTTTCTTCTGTTGTTTTTATGTCTCCACCTTGTAATAGTTTAAACCACATTTTTGCATGTTCCTTTTCGTTATCTGCTGTTTCTTGGAATATGGCTGCTATTTGCTCATATCCTTCTTTTTTTGCTTTACTTGCAAAGTATGTGTATTTGTTTCTTGCTTGTGATTCTCCTGCAAATGCCTCTAATAAGTTTTTTTCTGTTTTTGATCCTTTTAATTCCATTTTTATTTTCCTCCTCTTTATTATTGTTTCCTTTAATTTTGCTGTTAAACAGTTATTTTGTAATTTAGAGTTTATATCATATTAATGGTTTTGTCAATAGAAAATTTAGGAAAATCTTTTTTCTTCTCCATGATTTTATATACAAGAAAAAACACCACCTTACTATATAACAAACATTAAATAACTCATTTATCTACAATAAGGGGTAGAAATTTATCAAAAAAAGTTATATAATACACAAAAAGGTCAAACATTCCTAAGTGAATTTTTACCTTAAGAAGGGAATGAAACAAAAATGATAGATTTACTTTCACCAGTCGGAAACTTTGACTGTCTAAAAGCAGCAGTCCAAAACGGAGCAAATAGTGTATACTTTGGAGCAGACCTATTCAGTGCAAGAGCATATGCCTCCAACTTTGGACCAGAAGAACTAGAACAAGCCATAATATACGCAAAAACAAGAGGAGTAAAAACAAACCTAACACTAAACACACTTGTTACAGACGACGAATTCAACAATGCATTAGAACTTGCAAAAAAAGCATATGAATTCGGAATTGACGCCATTATTGTCCAAGACCTAGGACTCGCAAAAAAATTAATATCAACTTTTCCAGATTTAGACATTCACGCAAGTACCCAAATGACTGTACACAACTTACAAGGTGTTTTAGAATTGCAAGAACTTGGTTTCAAAAGAGTTGTCCTTTCTAGAGAACTTTCAATGCAAGAAATTGAATATATATGTCAAAACTCCAATGTAGAAATCGAATGTTT
This sequence comes from uncultured Clostridia bacterium, assembly GCA_934132805.1. GTDB lineage: Bacteria > Bacillota > Clostridia > TANB77 > CAG-508 > CAG-269. The sequence goes on from CAKPAB010000004.1 coordinate 37,889, forward strand.
TATACATGGTGCATTATGCATATCCTATTCAGGTCAATGTCTATTTTCTAGCATGGTTGGTGGCCGTTCTGGAAACCGTGGTAAATGTGCCCAACCTTGCAGATTACCATATAAATTATTAGAAAACAATACTGAAATTGACAATGGGCATTTATTAAGTACAAGAGATTTATGTGGTCTAGATTTTATACCAAATCTAATAAATAGTGGTGTTACTTGTTTGAAAATTGAAGGTAGGATGAAAAGTCCTGAATATGTTGCTACTGTTACACGAATTTACAGAAAATATATTGATTTAGCTGAGCACTGCCTACATACACATTCAGAATACATTGTTGATGAATTTGATAGAAAAATTCTATTACAAGCCTTTAATAGAGGTATGTCATCTACTGGACATCTTTCAAACACTCCCAATAAAAATCTAGTTTTTAAGGAAAAGCCAAACAATATGGGACTATTTTTAGGTAAAGTACAAAAATACAATAAAAACAAGGGTTACATTACAGTCAAACTTCAAGAGCCTATTGATATTGGAGATACAATTTCATTAGAAAAAGAAACTGGCACATACAACATTTCTGAATTAATGTTTAAAGACAAAAATATAAAAGAAACATTTATTGGTCAAACTGTTACAATAGGTAGAATGAAAGGAAATATTAATTTAGGTGATAAAATTTATAAAATATCATCTAAAAAACTTAATCTAGAAGCACATGAAAGCATAAATGGAGAACACCTAAAAGTTCCCCTAAATTGTGAAATTACAATAAAACATAATCAGCCTATGTCAATTAGAATAACACCATCTGCCATTAATAATTTAGAAATTTATTCTAACCTAGATTTAACTTATACTTCTAACATCTTGCCTGAAGTAGCTCAAAATAGACCTTTGCAAAAAGAAAAAGTTCTTGCACAAATTAATAAAACAACAGATTCAATTTTTGAATTTGACAATATTAGCATTAACTTAGATGATAACATTTTCTTACCTAAAATTAGTGCATTAAATGATTTAAGAAGAAATATTTTAAGCTTAGCTTATGATTTTGCATTATCAAAAATAAAAAGGCAACCTATCAACTGTCCAAATGATATTTTGAACAGTTTAGAAAAACAGTCTACTTTAAAAGCCAAACATAAAATTCAAGGAATATCAGTTTTATTAAATATTCTAAATACCAATTTTGACTATTCAAGACTAAATGGATTTGATAATATTTATATTCCCTTAAAGTACTTTTTAAGTCAAAAGTATTCTAGCATAATAGCTACTTTACAAGAAAAGTTTAATATTTATATGTATATGCCAACAATAATTAAAGCAAATTATAGAAATTTATTTTTTAATAATATAGAAAAAACTATTAGTACTTATAATATAAAGGGATTTGTAATTTCTAATATCTCAAATTTAAAATTATTAGAAACTGCCTTAAACACTTCTGCACAAAATTTAGAAATAATTGCAAACTATACTTTAAATGTTTTTAATTTACATAGTGTTAATAAATTGCAAAATTTGGGAATTACCAGATTTACAATTTCACCTGAGTCTACAAAAGAAATTATAAATAATCTTTCAGAAAATAAAATTCTTCCTGCAGAATTAATAGTTTATGGCAATACACCACTTATGAACATGAATTATTGTGTTCTTGGCCAAACAAATAAGTGCTATCCTACTTGTACTTCTAAGTGCATTAGCAATAATTCATATTACTTAAAAGATAGACTTAATATGAAGTTTAGAGTGTTATTTGATAATGTTCAAACTGTTTCTACTATTTATAATTGTAAAACAACCTCTATTTCTGCTAATGATTTTAATGTTTCTTATTCTAGAATTGATATTTTAGATGAGTCAATCGATGAAATTAATAATATTGTTAATATTGTTAAATCTGGCGGACGTCTAGAAGGCAAAGAATTTACTAATGGAAACTTAAATAGAGAAATATAACAATATAAAAAGAATTAAATTTTAACAAAAAAATTTAATTCTTTTTAAGCTTTATTTTATATTTGTTTACTGCTCAAATCAATTAACAAATCCATATTATCATCTTTTGCTGCTTTATTTTTTCTAATAGCTCCACACTTCTTACATCTAAAAATAATAACATATCCTTTTTTTCCATCAATTTCCATACTTACTGGCTCTAAATCTCCATGGCACTCTTCTGCTCTATCCCCTGGATTTTTATCAACATGTTTCGAATGCAAGCAATATGGACAATGATTTCTACAAGAGTATCCTAATTTTGGAACTTTTTTTCCACAATTTTCACAAATAAATTCCTCATCAATTTCTGTAAATCTACTATCCTTTAACATCTTACTTCCCCTTTATACTGCTTAAATTTTCAATATCTTCAATATCTTTTATTAGTTTTAAATTAATGTAAATCAAATGTTCCTCCTCCCAAAAATTCTTTTAATAATGAATTATTTGGTACATAATCTTTTGGTATTTCTCTAAAGTATTTCAAAATATTAAGTAATCTTTGTGCTTCAGCATATTCTTTATACTCGTCTGTTATTTCTTGTAGCAATGGCATAGCTATTGGTTTTAAAGCTCCTAATTCATAAATCAATGACGTATTAAATATTTTATCTGCTGATTCTTGATATGGGAATATATTTTTTTCTTCACCTTCAGTTACTTTGTGCCAAGTATTTAATGTATGTAATGCTGTATAATTTCTAAATTGATAATCTCTTACTATTCTTCTTACAAGTCTTGTATCTGTTGTTGAAATTCTATTATATCTATCCATATTTAAAACTGTTAATGCACTAATATATATTTTATATTTTTGGTCTTTTGAAATTTGACTTGTTAATTTGTCGTTTAGACAATGTATTCCTTCTATTACAAGAATTTCGTCATCTGCCAATTTCATTTTTTTGCCATTGTATTTTTTTGTTCCAACAGCAAAATCAAATTCAGGTACTTCAATTTCTTCTCCATTTAATAGTTTTACTAAATGTTCATTAAATAATTTTAAGTCTATTGCCTCTATACACTCAAAATTATATTCTCCATTTTCATCCCTTGGCGTATCTTGCCTTTCTACAAAATAATTGTCAACTGATATTGTTACTGGTTTTAGACCATTTAGACGCAATTGAATTCCAAGTCTTTGTGCAAATGTTGTTTTTCCTGATGATGATGGCCCTGCAATTAATACCATTTTTACATTTTTTCTTTTTGCTATATCATCAGCTATATTAGCTATTTTCTTTTCATGTAGTGCTTCTGCTAACATAATTACATCTTTTATTCTATTTTCTTCTACTGCTTTATTTAATTTATAAACAGTTAAAACATCTAATACAGAATGAATTTTTTCAAATTCTCCAAGTGCCCATGCTAATTTTTTTGTTTCACAAAATTCTGGCATTTCTGTTGGTGCTTTTGAACTTGGATATCTTATTAAAAAGCCATCACTATATTTTACAACATCAAAAATCTTTATAACTCCTGTTCTATTTGCAAGTGTTCCAAAACAGTAATTATAATATTTTTCACAATAATACATATATATTGGGTCATTTTCTTCAAAATCAAATTGTAATCTTCCTTTTGATGTATTTGTTTCTTCATAAAATTTTCCAGCTTCTTTTCTTGTCATTTCTACTTTTTTAATTTCTAAATTTTTTTCAATAATTTCTTGCATTTTTTCTTTTAATTTTTCAGTAAATTCTTTTGTTATCTTTATATTGTCACATTTGCAATACATTGCATTGCCTAATTGATATTCTACCATTAATTTTTCGTTTGGGTATAAGCTTTCAAATGCTTTTCCCATTATATATACAATTGTTCTTACATATATTTTCATACCTTCTTTTGATGATATATCTATTAATTCTATTTTTGCGCCTTCTTCTAATGGGGTATCTAAATTACTGTAATTGTTATTATATAAACATCCTATTACTTCATATTTACTATTTTCAATTTCTTCTTTTAAGGCTTCTTGTACTGTTAAGCCGTTTTCTACCTTTTTTGTTCTTCCTAAATATTTAATATTCATTTGTTTTCCTCCTACTTTTCTTTTTTAAGACATTAATTATTTTATATCAATTGCACAAATAAGTCAAATTATTTTTAAGTTATATTTTTATTCTATATTGGATATAATTTTATTAAATATATGAACAGGAGATGATATTATGAATTTACAAAGAGTTCACACTATTTTGAACAACAAAGAAAAATTTGATGTTTTTTATGACGAGCGCCCAGTTTGGATACAAGGTCTTGATGAAAAACGTGATATTGCTAAAGTAGGATTTGTTGACAATTTTGAAGAAAAAGATGTCTATATAGAAGACTTATATGAAAAAGATTTATTTAATTAGCTTTCATAAAAAACCAGCATATTATTAGCTGGTTTTTTATATATTACACAGAAAATTTATTTCATAAACTTTCCTGCATGAACAAATTTACCGAAGAAATCAAAGATTTGCTCTCTAATTTGAAGTATATTCAACTTCTATTTTCGCATCAGCGTCAAAAGTTTTCAAATCAACAAAAGTTTTTCCATTCTGTTCTTTTAAATGATCTTTAACACTAGACACATTTTTTCCATTTACCTTAATTACTACAGAATCAGTTGATTTAATATCATCAAGTTCTACCATTCCATCCTTTGAAACTACATTTTTAGTTGATCCACCAGAAATGCTGCTCTCTATTTTCTTAAATGCATTTATCAAATTTGAATATCCATCTGTTGCCTTAATATAATTTGATTTTGAAGAAGGTATTATATCTGTCATTATTGAAGTATTTCCAGGTGTTTCATTTTCTGCTAACACCGCTATTGTATATACTGTTGGTTTAACTGCTATATTTTTTAATTCATTAGCATTTTGGGTAACTCTACTTACAGTTTCTCCACCTGTATCTATTAATACATCTCCTTGATTGCCATTTCCATAGTTTGTTACATTATATGCACCATCACTTAACACAATAACTATGTTCTTATTTTTAGTTTTTTGTGCTGCCATACCTTCTATCATAGTTTTTGCTTTAGCAAGCCCTGCTGCAATACGTGTTCCACCATTAGCATTTAAAGTTTCTATACTATTCTTTAAAGTTGTAGCCTCTTGTTTATTTGTTGCATATTCTTTTGAAGTTGATACATTTAAAGATTTTGCATTATCAGCATTCCAGCTGTCACCATTTCTAGCACTACTAAATGTAATAACTCCTATTTGACCACCAGATGCAAAATCAACTCCGTCTATTAATTTTTTAGCAGCTTCTTTCGCATTTTTCAAACGGTCATTATTTTTCATGCTTCCAGAAACATCAATTACTAAAACAATATTACTATTTGTTGTTTTTATACTTTCTGTATTTTTAGTAATTTTTATTTCTTTCCCTATTAAATATTCATTTGGGTCTTTTGCATTGCCTTCTGTTTCAGTAGTATTGTAAATTGCATTATTTACTATTTTTGTGCCTGCTACGCCTGTAACTTTTACAGTAAATTCTATTGTTTTTGTATCATTTGCTTCTACCTCTAAAATTTTTGATAATCCTTCTTCTGAAGCCAATTTATTATACTCATCTTCTGTCAGAGTTGTTGTATTTGCATTATATGGTACCAAAGTTGTTGCATCTGGTACTGTATCTTTTACTGTTACAGTTCCCGTAGCATTTCCCTTATTTGTTACTTTTATTGTATATTTTATTGTGTCACCATATTCTGCAATATCTGAATGAGTATTTCCTTCCATTTTTGTCAATTTACTTGACTTTTCAACAGATATCTCTGCCTTTTTAATTTCTGTTATCACTTCTTCTGGTGATTTTTTATTTGATATCTTTGCTGATTTGGCATCTAGTTTAAAATCTATTTGTGTCCATTTTAATTTTCTTTCCTCTTTTACTTTTTTATTTTCTCCTTCAACTTCTTTTGTTATTGTCCCTTCCTGTATTCTGTCTGTGCTTGAGTTTTGGGTTGCTTTTACACTTTGTGTGGTCCCAATTATCATAATTAAGGTAATTAATACACTAATTATAATTTTGTTACGCTTTTTTGTCATTTAAAGTTCCTCCTAACTTTTTAAACTTTAACCTTAGTTAGGTTTTTTTGTTTTTGTTTATTTCTATATTTATGTCCGATAAATGCAAACAAGACAATTGCAACCAACATCAAAATCGCACAACTTATTTTATAAACTGATAAACTGTCACCAGTAAATGGTAGTTTTATTTTTTCTTGTATCATCTTCCTTTCCTTCTCATATGATGGTATTTGTTCTTCTTGTGATGTTAAAAATTTTATATCATATGTCTCTTCGTTTCCTTGAACTTTTTTGATAAATACAATATATTTTGAGCCTTCTGTTGCTTCTTTTGGCTGTTTTATTTGCATATTTTGTACTTCAGTCCAGCTTGCTTTTGATATTAATTTATTGTATTTCTCATAAAAATCTTTTGCCATTTTTATTGTTGTATACATATCTGATTTATTATATTCACTTTCTAATTTTTCAGCTATTTCCATCAATGTTTTGTATTCATCTGTTGCTGGCATTATCTGATAAAAATATTTTGCTTTTTTTGTATCATTAACTTTTATACCACCAACTGTTGTTACAATTTTTACTCCATTTTCATCTGTTTTTTCTTCTTCTGCCAAGTCAGAAATAATTTCTGTACTAATTCTTTTGCTTGTATTTTCTACTTCTTCCATTTTACCTTTTGTGAAAGCATTTGAAAAATCTATTTCTTGCTGAGAAACTATTTGCTTTTCTCCTTGTTTGATCCATAGATATGCTTTTGGACTTTTGGCAAAATCATACACGTTCTTTTCTACTACAACCACTTGGTTTTTCTCATCATCTTGTGTTGATTTGAAGTATTTTAAATCATTTTCTGTTGCAGATTGTTTTTCTGATATTGCATAACTGAATTCTTTCTTTTGTAAATTTTGTATATATATTATGTATTTGTCTTCTTCAGTTTGTATTATTTCTAAGTTGGTGTTTTGAGCTGCTAGTGTTTTTATTGGTATTATTGTTGTTGCTACTATTGCTATTGTTATTCCTGCAAGCATTTTTCTTATTTTGTTCATCCTTTGACCTCCTTTTCTTTATATTTTTTAGATAATAAGATTTTCTTATTATTAAATTTGCAATATATTATATGCTAAAGGTCTAAAGAATATGACTATATTTTTTACTTGTCAAAAGGGCCGCCCTTTTTTGACAACTTTTTTAATTTTCTGTCAATTAGGGGCGTCCCTTTTGACAAAAAATTAAAAACTGAAAGAATCAAAAATTATAACTTTCCGATTCTTTCAGTTTTACTAGTTAACTTATGAGGCTGATAATTTCAACCCCATATAAAGGTCTACTCTGATTGCGAATATCAAGTTGATACTCAACTGCATTATTCAATTTTGTTTGTACCTTTTTTAATTTTTCTGGTGTAATGTTTCTAAGTACTGTCGCCTTAGAAAATTCACCATTTTTCAGAAGTTGTACTTCTATTTTGGAAAAATCCTCTTTCAATGGTATTATTTTGTAACCATTGATTAGGTCCAATTTCATAGCTTTTTTAGCTAATCTAATTGATTCCTTTGTGACCGTTGTTTCTGCAATTCCCAAAACTTCCATTTGAGCTGCTAAATACTGTGCCACAATAGCATATTTTTCTTCAAATGTAACCTGGTTATAATCTTCTGTTCTAACCAAAATTCCACTTTTCAGAATTTCAATTGAAACACTTGTAATTCTGTTTTCATAATCCGTGTTCCGTTCTACTACTTTAAATCCATTCCTTTCTTGGTTCAATGATTGCATCATAATTATATGACCTCCTTTTTTTCTGCTGCTAATTTTTTAGTTGTTCATATTATATCACATCATTATGTAAAAATCTACTAAAATTGAATTTTTTCTGCAATCCAAGCTTCTAATTCATCAATTTTAACCCTAACTTGTTCCATTGTGTCTCTATCTCTAACAGTAACTGACTCATCTTCTAATGTATCAAAGTCAACAGTTACGCAGTATGGAGTACCAATTTCATCCTCTCTTCTATAACGTTTTCCAATTGAACCTGCTGCATCATAATCACACATAAATTTCTTAGCAAGTTTTCCATAAACTTCTTCTGCTTTATCTGATAATTTTTTAGATAATGGAAGTACTGCAACTTTATATGGTGCTAATGCTGGATGTAAGTGTAATACAACTCTTGTGTCACCTTCTGCAATTTCTTCTTCATCATATGCGTTACATAAAAATGCCAAAACAACTCTATCTGCTCCTAATGATGGCTCAATTACATATGGTACATATTTTTCATTTGTTTCTGGGTCTTGATATGATAAATCTTGTTTTGAATGATTCATATGTTGTGTTAAGTCATAATCCGTTCTATCAGCTATTCCCCATAATTCTCCCCATCCAAATGGGAATGCAAATTCTATATCTGTTGTTGCTTTACTATAAAATACTAGTTCTTCTGCTGAATGGTCTCTTAATCTAATATTTTCTTTTTTCATTCCTAAATTTATTAAGAAGTTTTCACAATAATCTTTCCAATATTTATGCCATTCTAAATCTGTACCTGGTTTACAGAAAAATTCAAGTTCCATTTGTTCAAACTCTCTTGTTCTAAATGTAAAGTTTCCTGGTGTTATTTCGTTTCTGAATGCTTTACCAATTTGTGCAATTCCCATTGGCATTTTCTTTCTTGATGTACGTAATACATTTTTGAAATCAACAAATATTCCTTGTGCTGTTTCTGGTCTTAAATATACAGTTGATGTTGTATCTTCTGTTACTCCTTGGAATGTTTTGAACATTAAGTTGAATTTTCTTATATCTGTAAAGTTTGTTTTTCCACATGATGGACATGGTATTTTATTTTCATTTATGAAATCGATTAATTCTTCATCTGTCATTCCATCTGCTATCATATCTTTTCCATTATCATGTGCCCATTCTTCTATTAATTTATCAGCTCTATGTCTTGTTTTGCATTCTTTACAATCTATTAGTGGATCTGAGAAACCTCCAACATGTCCTGATGCTACCCATGTTTCTGGGTTCATTAATATTGCCGCATCAAGTCCTACTATGTTTGGTTGTTCCTGTATAAATTTTTTTCTCCATGCTGCTTTTACATTATTTTTTAGTTCACTTCCTAAAGGTCCATAGTCCCAAGTATTTGCTAATCCTCCATAAATTTCTGATCCAGGATATATAAATCCTCTTCCTTTGCATAGTGCAACTAATGTGTCCATTGATTTTAACATAATAATTCCTCCTCTTGTCAAACGGGCCGCCCCTTTTTGACAACTTTTTATTTTTTTCGAAAGTTGTCAAAAAAGGCCGTCCCTTTTGACAACTTTTAGAATTGCTAGACATCAAAAAACTTCCGAGCCTAGCCATACATTCAGCTAGGGACGAAAGTTTAGTTCCGCGTTTCCACCCTAATTCTTAAAGTTTTACTTTAAGCACCTTAATTTTTTATTACTCCAAAGCTCCCCATACTTATTTTATTACGAATATTTCAGCTTACCATTCGCTCTCTTTAATAAAACATTCCGTACTTTTTCTTTTTCATCGTAATTTTCTTATTTAACTATATATTTTTATACTACAATTGATTTAAAAAGTCAAGTTTTTTCAGACAATTTCATTGACATATTTAATATGTCGTTACAATTCACGGCCTATAACCAAATATAATGTCAAAAAAGAGCGTCCCTTTTGACAGTTTTTAGTAAAAAATCAAAAATACTTTAAAGGATTAACATATTCATTATCAATTCTAAATCCGCAAGTGTAGATGACATCCTGTTGTAGATCCATTGGTTGCCTTGCCAGAACTATCTTTGTATGGGTTTCCTAAAACTCCATCAACATATTTGGGTCCAACATATCCAATGACTTGCCCCTGTTCGACTATATCACCAACTTTAACAATAAAATTAGGTGAAACATGACAATAGGTAACTTTAAAGTTGTCAAAAGAAAGTGTAATTGTATATCCACCAGCACCCAAAAAAGAACAAAAAGTAATTTCACCATCAGTTATTGCAACAAATTTAGTACCTTCAGGCGCAGGAATATCAGCTCCATGATGAAAACCAGAAGTACTACCTGTTGGTGATTTTCTCGGTCCAAATGGTGAACTTATACTTGTATAACCTGGTATAGGCCACAAAAAACCATTAGGATTAAAGCCAATAAATTCTTTATCTGGAGAATTAGCCGAACTAATATTAATGTTTTGAATTATGGGAATAAAAAATACTGATATTAAGATTGGAACTAAAATAACCATAAGTAAAATTTTTTTAAATAAATTTGTAATATAAATCACTTCCTTTGATAATTACTTTTTTATGGAAATAAATTGAAAAAAATTTTGAAATAAATAGTTTTTTGGCAGGGGTAGAAGGACTCGAACCCTCACAGGCGGTTTTGGAGACCGATGTGCTACCATTGACACTATACCCCTATAATTTTTAAGATTATGCTAAGACATTTATTATCTTAGCATAATTTTTTCATTTTGGCAAGTAATATATTAAAAAAAAATTAAAAATATTATCCTTCTTCTGAATCTCCACATCCTGAACATCCACAACAATTTCCGGCACATTCATTTTCCTCATCTTCGTATGGATCTCCAAATTCATATATATCATCTTGTATTTGGTCAATAATTTGTTGCATTTTATCCATTTTTTCAGACATCTTTTTTTGATTTTCTTTTAATTCTTCAATTTCTTTTAAAAGCTTTTCAATTGGTTCATTCATAATTATACTCTCCTTCCTTTCCTAATATATATAAAATGGGAGCATAAATTTATTCTTAATATGCTCCTCTCTCTTTCTATACTCTTTCCATATATTCACATGTTCTTGTATCTATTTTTAATACATCTCCAATATTTACAAACATAGGAACTTGTAATTCTAAACCTGTTTCTAATGTTGCTGGTTTTCCTGATGTTGTTGTTGTATTTCCTGCAAAACCTGGCTCTGTATATGTTACTTCTAATTCAACAAATGTTGGAGGCTCTACTGCAAATACTTTACCTTTATATGAAAGAATTGTAACTTCCATATTTTCTTTTAAGTATTTTAAGCAATCCCCCAATGTATCTTTATTTAAAGGCATTTGATCATATGTTTCATTATCCATAAAATAATATAAATCTCCATCGTCATATAGATATTGCATTGTTTTCTTTTCTATTTCTGCTCCTGGGAATTTATCTGATGGATTAAATGTTTTTTCTAGTGTTGCTCCTGTTATTACATTTTTTAATTTTGTTCTTACAAATGCTGACCCTTTTCCTGGTTTTACATGTTGAAACTCAACTACTCTAAATACGTTTCCTTCCATTTCAAATGTTGTTCCATTTCTAAAATCTCCTGCTGAGTATACTCCTGCCATATTTATTTTCTCCCTTCTCTCGCTTTGCTATTCATCACCATCTTAAAAGATGCCAAATCATTTGCTTTGCTTCTAATAAATTTTATTTTTACTTTTTCTATTTTACTACATATTTCAATAAAAATCAAGTTATAATTACATAATTTTTATCAGAGGTAGTTAAACTTACACATCCAAATTTAGTTATTTGAACAGTATCTTCTATCCTAACTCCAAATTTACCTGGAATATAAATTCCTGGCTCATCAGTAACAACCATATTTTCTCTTAAAATTGTATCATTTCTAATTCCAACATAAGGAGGCTCGTGTATTTCTAAACCAACCCCATGACCTAAACTGTGTATAAAATCATATCCATTCAATTTAAAATCATTTTCTACCATCTTTGTAACCTGTCTTGTACTTGCTCCCTCTTTATACTGATCAAGTGCAAATTCTTGATTTCTTAAGACTAAGTCATAAATATGTTTCATCTCTTCAGTTGGCTCACCAACAAAAAATGTTCTTGTCATATCTGAACAATATCCATCTACCTTGCATCCCATATCTATTGTAATTATATCTTTTTCCTGTATCTTCCTATTTGATGGAACAGCATGTGGTTTTGATGAGTTTTCTCCTGACGCAACTATTGTATCAAAAGATACTCCATCTGTTCTTTCTATATAATAATCATCAATTTCTTTTGCTATTTGCTTTTCTGTCATTCCTGGTTTAATATAACTTAATATATACTTAAAGCAGTCATCTGTAATATTGCATGCTTTTATGATATTGCTGATTTCTTCATCATCTTTTATCATTCTTTGTTTTTCTATTATATATTCCGTTTCTACAAAATTATGTATTTTGTATTTTCTTATATATTCCTTATATGTTGCATATGAAATATAATGTTCTTCAAAACCAACATTTTCACAATACATAAAAATATTTTCATAGTCCTCTTTTGATAAATCACACGCATCATATACAATTATTTCATCAAATAATGTTAAAATACTATGTACATACTCTATATATCTTCCGTCTGTTATATACATATTTTCTTTTGGTGTAATTACCAACGTTCCTTCTGCATCTATATTTGTTAAATATTTTATATTTATTGGATTTGATATTATTATTCCTTGCATGTCTAAACTTGACATTTTATTTCTTAGCCATTGAAGTTTCTGATTCATTTGTAAACTTCCCCCTTTTAATCTTTGTTTTATTTCATTAGTATATACTAATTGCATTATAAAATAATAGATTTAAATTTTTATTTTGCATATAATCCTAGTGTAAAGAACATTAGTAATGCATATTTTATTGTTTCAAATGGTACAAATATGCTTATGAATGTTCCTATTACTATAAATGGTCCAAATGGTATATATTCATCCATTTTTTTGATTTTCGTTGCTAATAATATTACACTCAATATTGCTCCTATTAAAAATGAAACTAATGTTATTGCAATTATATTTGATAAGCCAAAATATAGCCCTAGTGCTCCCATCAGTTTTACATCTCCAAAACCCATTGCTTCTTTACCGTATATTGCACCACCTATTAGTGTTATTAGCAAAAAGATTCCTCCTCCTGCAAGCATTCCCAATGCCATATTTATTGTTATTGCTACATCTGATAAACCATATAAAAATGCAATAATCAATCCTATTTCAAACATTGTAAGGTTTAATCTATTTGGTATTATTTGTAGTTTATAATCTATTACAAATGCTGATAATAACATTGGTGTTAATATTAGGAATTTTATCAAATCTAAATTTCCTATAAATGTGCTTTTTATTCCATAAAAATATAAAAGTGCTACATATATAGCAGATGTTACAAACATCAATATATAATTTGGTTTAAATTCTGCAAAATATTCTGTAAATAATTCTTTTGAAAATACTTTTTTGTAGTCTGGCAATCTTCTGTTCATCCAGTCTACAAACATTCCCACAAAAAGTCCTATTATAGCAAATACGGCATAATATGCTATATGTGTTTCATTAATATACATTTTTATTTTTCTCCTCTTTAGCTTTGTAATTATTTTTTATTTTGTTTTCTATTGGTCTTTTCCATGCTGTATACCAATAGTCTTTTTGTTCATTTATTGGATCTACTAATATTGTAAACATATTGCATCTGTTTCCACCTAATACATCTGTAAAAATTTGGTCTCCTACTACAGCTATATTTTCCGAGTTGATTTTTGTCTCTTTTTCTATATATTTAAAGCCTTTTTTTAGTGGCTTCATTGCAAAATGTTTATATGGTATTTCTAATGTTTTTGCTACTTTTTCTACTTTTTCTTTATTGTTTGTATTAGACAATATATAGAGTTTTATCCCTTGTCCTCTCATTTCTTTTGCCCACTGTTTTACGTCTTCTGATAAGTTTTTGTAGTAATCTATTAATGTGTTGTCTACATCCAATATTAATAGCTTTATTTTATTTTTTATTAGTGTCTGTATTGTTATTTCTTCTATTTTTTTATAATATAAATTTGGATATAATTTTTTCATTTTTCTTTTTCCTTTCGTGCACAACTATAATATCAATATGGGCAGGTTTTGTCAAGAGGGATTTAGGGACGTTCCTTAAAATCCCTCAAAAAGGGGATTTTAAGGAACGTCCCTAAATCCCCTTTCTTATTTCTAGTCCTTTGTTTTCTAAGTCTTTAATAATATTTTCTAAAATAGTATTTATTTCTTCATCATTTAAAGTTCTATCAGGTGTACCAAATGTTAATGAATAAGCAATACTTCTCTTATTAGAGTCAATATTTTTTCCTTCATAAACATCAAATACATTTATATCTAATAACAATTTTCCAGCTTTTTTCTTAATTAACATTTCAACTTCTTTTGATGTCATGCTTTTATCTACTAATAAGGCTATGTCCTTTTTTATAACTGGGAATTTTGAAATTTCTTTGAATTTCATTTTTCCTACTCTTTTTGCTAATAATTTATCTAAGTTGATTTCCATTACATAAACCGCTTCTTTTTCTACTGATGGATGTATTCTTCCTACAATTCCTACAACATCATTATTTACTGAAATTTCAGCAGTTTGACCTGGATGGAATTCTGCTGGCATTTGTTTTGGTAATACAAAACTATATCTTCCTGCATATCCTAAATAGTCTAGTAATTCTTCTGTTACACCTTTGATGTCATAGAAGTCAACATTTTTGCTATGTCCTATTCCTTCATAATATTTTCCTGTCATTAATACACAAATTTTTTGGTTTTCTCCGTATTCTTCACCTTTTTTCCAGAATCCTTTTCCTATTTCGAAAAGACAAACATCTTTGTTTTCACGTGCTTTGTTATATTCATAAATTTTATATAAAGATGGTATCATGCTGTATCTTAATGTATTTCTTTCTTCTGTTATTGGGTCTAATAATCTGACTTCTTCAAATTCGTCTGTTGTGAATTTGTGAACATCTTTGTCATTTATTAAGATATATGATAATGTTTCGTTTAGTCCCATATTTGACATTTTTGCTTTTATTTTTCTTGCTGTTTTGTCTAAATGTCCCATTTTCATTGGAACTACTGGTAGTTTACCTTGAATGTTGTCAACTCCATAAATTCTTCCAACTTCTTCTATTAAATCTGCTCTAATTGATATATCTATTCTTCTTGTTGGTACTGTAACGATTACTGTATCTTCTTTTGCATCTGTTTTGAAGTCTAATTTTCTAAATACATCAACAATATCCTCTTTTGATATGTTTGTTCCCAACACATCATTTATTTCTTTATATGATATTTCAATTACTTTTTCTTCATTTTTTGTAACATCATATTTTACAATTCCTGTTTCAATTTCTGCATCTGCATATTTTTGTAATAATGTACATGCTCTTTCCATTGCCATATATGTTCTTGCTGGGTCAAGTCCTTTTTCGAATCTATTACTTGCTTCGCTTCTTAATATTTTATTTGATGTTTTTCTTACTTTTACTGAGTCAAATATTGCTGATTCGATTATTACATTTTTAGTTGTTTCTTCAACTTCTGTATTTAATCCACCCATAACACCTGCTAAACCAATAGCTTTTGTTCCATCTGTTATTACTATGTCTTCACTTGATAAAGTTCTTTCTGTGTTATCTAGTGTTATTAATTTTTCTCCATCTTCTGCCATTCTAACAACTATTTTGTTGCCTAAATTATCTGCATCATAAAAGTGTAGTGGTTGACCTAATTCTAACATTACATAGTTACTAATATCTACAACATTGTTTATTGGTCTAATTCCACATGCAATTAGTCTGTTTTTTATAAATTCTGGACTTTCTTTTATTGTTACATTTTTAGCCTTTTTAGCTAAGAATAATCTACAATTTTCTGTATCAACTCCAACTGAAAATTCTTTATTTATGTCTTCTCCACTTTCTTTGTATCCATATTCAACTGGTTTTACTTTTTTATCATAAATTGCTCCTAATTCATAAGCCATACCTAAAATGCTTAATAAATCTCCTCTGTTTGCAGTCAATTCAAAATCAATAACACCATCATCTAATCCCATATATTTAATTGGGTCACCACCAACTGGTGCATCTACTGGTAATTCATGTATTCCGTTTTTATCTGCTTCTGATAAGAATTTTTTATCAATTCCTATTTCATATAATGCACATAACATACCATTTGACTCTTGGCCTCTTATCACACCTTTTTTGATTTTGAAATCTCCTGGAAGTTCTGCTCCAACTTGTGCAACAATTACTTTTATGCCTTTTCTTGCATTTGGCGCACCACAAACTATATCTAATATTTCGCTCCCAATATCTACTTTGCATAGGTGTAAATGGTCAGAATCTGGGTGCATTTCACATTCTTTTATTTCTCCTATTACTAGTTTTGTTGCATTTACTAGCTTCTCTGCTGAATCATATTCGTTTCCAGCTTTTGTCATTGCTTCTGCTATTTGCTCAACATCTAGTTCTTCATCTAAATCTATATAGTCTTTTACAAAATTCAAACTTAAATTCATTTTCTAATCTCCTTCCAATTTCTAATTTTCAAAAGAAACTATAACTTTTATCTTTTATAATATATTGTTTTTTTATACCTTGGTGTCGCAATCTCCATATTAAAAATACTTATATGTAGATTGCTCCAGTTCGCACTCACTAAAGTTCGTTTGGTCGCTTACGCGGTATTTCAAAAACAATATATTATAAAATTAAATCACTATTTTTTTAATTATTCTTCATCTTTTCTATCAAATTGTGATAAAAACCTTACATCATTTGTATATAAATATCTCATATCAGTAATACCATATCTAAACATAGCTAATCTATCAATACCAGTACCAAATGCAAACCCACCAAATTTTTCTGGATCATATCCATTCATTTTTAAAACATTTGGATGAACAATTCCTGCACCCAAAACTTCTATCCAACCAGTTTGTTTACATAGATTGCATCCTTTTCCACCACATTTAAAACATGTAACATCTACTTCATAAGATGGTTCTGTAAATGGGAAATAACTTGGTCTAAATCTTAAATCTAAGTTTGCTCCTATAATTTTTCTAACAAAAACTTCTAGTGTTCCTTTTAAATCTGCTAAAGATACATTTCTTTCTTTTTTGTCAATTACCAACCCTTCTATTTGATTAAATTGATGTGAATGTGTTGCGTCATCTTCTCTTCTATATGTTTTTCCAGCAGTAATCATTCTTATTGGTGATTTTTCTGTATTTGCCATCATTGTTCTTGCTTGAACTGCTGATGTTTGCGTTCTTAATAAATATTCATTTGTTATATAAAAACTATCTTGCATATCTCTTGCTGGATGACCTTTTGGAAGGTTTAATCTTTCAAAACAATATTCATCATTTTC
>CAKPAB010000005.1 GCA_934132805.1 uncultured Clostridia bacterium
CAAAACTGGCATTTCGCGCACAAACAAGAAACTTCAACGATGTGCCCTTTAGTGGATTTTTAGCCCCACCCTCGTAAATTTAAGTACGACTAGAATAATGCACCATCAGTTAATATTATAACTTATTTTTAAGAATATTCCAATTTCGTTTAAATCTTTTCTTTAACTTTTAATCGATTTGTAGATTATATTTTTGTTGATTTTATATTGTTTTCTCTTTTTTTCTAATTTATTCATTGTTTTTCTTGTTTTTTAATTGCAATATTCTATAATTTCTTGCACACATTTATCTAAATCAATATTTTGAAATCTTTTGGTAATGCCACTTTCTCTAATTTTATCATCAGAAAAATCTTTACTATCAGCCAAAAATCTTCGACATAACTCCTCATACTTAGGATGTTCTTGTTCCATTTCCCTTTTTAGAGCTCTTTCTAGTCTAATTCCATCATCAACTTCTATATATATTGGAACAACTTTTACTTTTTTATTATTTTCAAAATATGATTTTACAGCATTATATGATTCCAAAGTACCTTCCATTAATAAGTCTTTATCTGATTTAAACTGTTCATCAATTATTGTTGCATATGTCCAAGGTCCATGAATTGTATTATAAGTTCTATACTCCATTACTTTTGAATTAGTTTCATTTATACGATTTTCCATCTCTTCCTGTTTTAAATAATAATAATCAATTCCATCCTTTTCGCCAGTTCTAATTGGTCTAGTAGTATACATTACGTAAGTTTTTACATCCATTTTATTTTTTAAAATTTGATATATTGTATCTTTTCCAACTGAACTTTTCCCTACTATATAAATTATTTTCATTTTACCCACATTCCTTTCTCAAGGCACAAACCTAGTTGGAATTATAATTATTTTTCAACCTTAATCTTCCTTTTTATCTTCACTTTCTACTTCATCTTCTGCTTCTAGCATCTTATTAATTGAGTTCATTATATCATCCATATTATCGTCAAAATCATCTTTTACTAAATTAAACATTTTAAAACTCCTTTCCTCTTAACCATCCCCAAAATTATACTCATTATACTATTTTATATTTTCTATTTCAAGAAATTTATAGATTTTTCTCAATATTTGTAGTAAAATATAATAAGAATTTATAATAAAAGGAGGACTCAAATGAAAAAATTTGAAAAATATTCTATGACACCAGAAAATCCCAACTGGGAAAAAGCTATCAAAAGAGAAGCTCCTCTGTATTCCAGAAATAATGACATACGAAATGATTTTGAAAGAGACTATACTAGAATAATACATAGCACTGCATATAGAAGATTAAAACATAAAACGCAAGTATTCTTTTCACCAGAAAATGACCATATTTGCACAAGAATTGAACATGTAACACATGTAGAATCAATTAGCTACACAATTGCCAAATATCTAGGTCTAAACACCGAACTTACAAAAGCAATATCTGTTGCACATGATATTGGTCACAGTCCATTTGGACATGAAGGTGAACGAATACTGTCTGAAATTTCAACAAAAGATTTAGGATATCCATTTTGGCATGAAAAAAACGGACTTGAATTTGTTGACAATATTACACTTTTAGAAGATAACAACAAATATATGCAAAATCTAAACTTAACATATGCTGTAAGAGATGGCATTATCTCTCATTGTGGAGAGATTGATGAGAACTGCCTATTTCCTAGAACAAATTATATTGATTTAAAAGATTACAAGTACCCAAATCAATATGCTCCTTTTACTTGGGAAGGATGTGTTGTTAAAATATCAGACAAAATTTCTTACATCTGCCGTGATATAGAAGATGCTATAACTTTAGGAATTTTAGATGAACATGTTGATGAACTTTTCTCTTTGCTAAATATAACATCAAACAATGAACAAATAAATAATACTATTATAATTAATAATTTGATACACGATTTATGCGAAAATTCATCTCCTGAAAATGGTTTAAGTTTTTCTAATGCCTCTCTAAATTTATTAAATAAAATTAAGGAGTTTAATTATAAAAATATTTATGCTTGCAATCGTATTAAACCTTCTACTAGGTATTTTAATTTGGTTATTAATGAAATTTATAATTTGTTAAAATCTATTTATGATGGTTATAAAACATTAGATAATTTAAAAAATTTAAGTATTTCGTATCCAAAACTAGGAAATGGATTTATCGACTTCATCTACAATTACTATGATTTTGGAAACAGGGAAAATTTGAAGTTAAAAAATAAAGTTTTATTTTCTATTGATGATAAAAAAGATTTCTGTCAAGCTATTATTTACTACATTTCTGGTATGACTGATAATTTTGCTATTGAAATTTATAATGAAATCATACATTTCTAAAGATTTTAAAAAACGAAATTTATAATGAAATCATACATTTTTAAAGATTTTAAAAAACGAAATTTATAATGAAATCATACATTTTTAAAGATTTAAGGACTGTCCCCAAATCCCTAAAAAAAGGGACTTTAAGGAACGTCCCTAAATCCCATTTGCAAAAATAAGGAGGAACAATTAATGGAAAAAATCGCAATTATTTCCGATATTCATGGAAACATAACTGCACTAAATGCTGTATTAACAGATATAAAAAACAGAAATATAAATAAAATTTTTTGCCTGGGAGACTGCATAACAAAATGCACACACCCAGATTTAGTAATAGATAAAGTAAAAGAAGTATGTGACGTAATTTTAATTGGTAATTGCGATTATGCAATATGCAAACCGACTTCTAAAGGAAAAAATTTTTGGACAAGAAATAAAATTGGTGAACAAAGAGCTGAATTTATGGCTACATTACCAGTTTCACATGAATTTTTTATGAGTGGACATTTAATAAGGCTTTTCCATGCCTCTCCATATAGTCTTGATGAAATATATAATCCAATGTTTTCTAATAAAAATTCAAAATACAGTCACCTTGAAATAGACAAGCCTGACAGACTTTTTGATAATACCTCTTTTATTGGCAAAACTACATCAGACCCAACTCCAGATATTGTGGGATATGGACACATTCATACTCCATATTGCGTAAGATTTAAGAACAAAACTCTATTTAATACTGGTAGTGTTGGCATCCCTGTAGAAATGCATAATAATATAATAGATGACCCAAACAATAAATTTTCTACACTTGCTTCATATATTATATTAGAAGGTTATTATGGAAGTACAGATTTAAATTCTATATCTTTCAATTTAGTTAGAGTTCCATATAATATTCAAAAAGAAATTAAAGATTTAGAAGCATCTGATATTCCTAATAAAGAAGTGATTATAAGAACTTTAAAATCAGCAATTTCTAACAATCTGTAAAATTCTATTATAAGAACTTTTAAAGTTAGAAATTTATTTTTTAAAATACGAAAGGATTGAATTTATGATGCAAAATAAATTTAAAAAAGCAAAAGAAATTTTAAAAAAATATAATCAAGAACATTTATTACATTTTTACGATGAGATTTCTGATGATGAAAAAAATAAATTGCTTAATCAAATATTGACAATAAATTTTGAACAAATTTTGGCTATTTATAAAAAATCATTAAACTTTCATTATGACCCTAATGTCAAAGTTTCACCTATACCACATATAGAAAAAAACAAATTATCTTTTGATGAAATAGACTATTATTCTAAAATTGGTGAAGCAGTTATAAAAAGTAATGAATTTGCTGTTGTAACCATGGCTGGAGGTCAAGGTACAAGACTTGGTTATAAGGGGCCTAAAGGAACATATATGCTTGATTTAAAGCCTAATAAAAAATCCTTGTTTCAAATAATGGCTGAAAATATAATAGAAAACAATAAAAAATATAATGTTATACTTCCTTGGTACATAATGACAAGCGAAGAAAATGATTCTCCAACACAAAACTTTTTTGAGCTAAATAACTTTTTTGGATATCCAAAAGAAAAAATCAAATTTTTTAAGCAGGGTAAACTTCCAATAATAAATACTGAAGGTAAGTTGATTCTTCAAGAGCCATATTTAATTAAAGAAGCTTCAAATGGAAATGGAAATGTTTTTAAATCCATGAAAAATACGGGAATTATTGATGACTTGGAAAAAAATCACATCAACTGGGTTTCTTTTGGTGGAATTGATAATGTTCTGCTTAAAAATTTCGATGCATTGTTTTTAGGTTTAACAATTGCAAATAATATGCTAATTGGCTCTAAATCAATATTTAAAAAAGAACCTTTAGAAAAAACTGCTGTTTATTGTTTAAAAAATGGTAAGCCTGCAATTTTAGATTATGATTGTATCGATTTGGAATTGTCTGAAAGTAAAATAGTAAATACTGATATTTTCTTATTTAGGGAAGCAAATATGCTATCTCACATCATGAATATAAATGCTATTAAGAAATCTTCTACATTAGATTTATATTTTCATAGAGCATTTAAAAAGAATTCTTTTGTTAATGAAGAGGGTGTAAAACAAGTTCCTGATAAACCTAATACTTTTAAATTCGAGAATTTTATTTTTGATGCTTTTGCTCATTTTGACGGTATGCTACTTCTTCGTGTTGATGAAAATGAGGAATTTGCTCCTATTAAAGACTTTACAGGTATTTATAATCCTGATACAGCAATTGAGAAATATAATAATTATTACAAAATTTAAAATTAGGATTACGAGCCCACTACTCCAAATCCATCTTTTATAAGAGACTATTATAACAACACACAAAAAAGGGATTTAGAGTACTAAACTCTTAATCCCGATTTTTTATCTATTCTTAGTTATTTTCTTTTATTTTTTTAACTTCGCTCTGAAAAGCACTTTTGCCATCAACTATTCTAGTTACTAACATTGAAGAAACATCATCTCCAACAACATTTAAGACAGTTGCAGGCATATCTATTATTGTTGCAATTATTGTCAATACTGGCAATGCTGCAACCGGATAACCTAACATAGTTATAATTAACATTTCTGATATAGTTCCCCCACCTATTGGAACTGCTGTTATTAGTAAATTTGCAAGTAGCGCAACTCCTAAAACTCCAAAAATATCCCCTGCTGTAGCTAAACTTGTTCCAAATAAACCTACTAAAAACATAATTTTAAATACTGAGCCTATTATAGACCCATCTTTATGGAAGCTTGTTCCTAATGGTATTGTTGTTTCTGCTATATCCTCTGGAACTCCCATTTTTTTTGTTGATTCTATATTTATTGGTATACATGCTGCACTTGAACATGTAGCCATCGCGGTAAGTGTTGCTGGAATAACATGTTTCCAGAATAATCTTACTCCATTTTTCCCACCTGCTATAAATGCATATATGCTATACATTATAAAATAATATAAAACAGCTACTACTAGATATACTATAAATGTTTTTAGATATCCTACTGCTATTGATGCTCCAAAACTTCCTATAAATGATGCCATGTAACATCCAAGTCCTATTGGTGCATAATACATTATTATTTTTACAATGTTTTCCATAACATTGTTTGCTGATTCTAATAGCTTTCTGACTGGCTCTCCTTTTTCACCTGACATGTTTATTGCTATTCCTACTATTATTGAAAATATTAGTAGTGCAATTATATTGTCTTTTGAAAATAGTTTTGAAAAGTCATTTACTGTAAGTAGTTTTACAGTTCTATCTGCAATTGTCATTTCCTCTTCTTCTGATGCTTCTGTATCTGCTCCGTCTTCTGAACTTTCTAGTGTTGTACGTATTTGCTCTCCATCTTCAGTGTTTATTAGTTTTACAAAATATGTACTTGCAAATCCTATTAATACTGCCACAATTGATGTTAAAACAAATACTAGTAATATTGAGCCTATTATTTTTCCTAGTCTTTTTGGTTGTTTCATTTTTGATATTGCGGTGGTTATGTTTAAAAATATTAGTGGGATAATTATAACTAATAATAGATTTAAGAATAAATCACCCAATGGGCTTAATATAGTTGCTTTTTCTTTGAATATTATTCCTACGATGCTTCCAACAATTATCGCAACTAAAAGTATAATTGTTGATTTGTAATTTGATATAAATTTTTTCATAATACTACCTTTCTATTCGCTTTTTGAAATTTTATTTTTTATATTTGTATTTTGGAGTTTTGTTTTTAAATATTTTTTATTTCTTTGCGAACTCTTTTTTTAGGCAACTCGAAATATAGTTATATTTCAAGGATTTGTTATATTATACAACAAAAGTATTCTAAATATCAAGTATTTAGAATATTTTTTTCTATTTTTTATACATTTTTAAATTACAATTTTAAAAATGTATAATTTTTATAGATTGAATTCTATATATTTTTATATAATTACTTTTTTATATTTCTTAATTCCTTAAAAAAATCTTTTAAAGTCTTCTGACATTCATCTTGTAATATTCCTTTTTCATATTCTACCTTATGATTAAAGGTATAATCTTCTAGTAAATTATATACAGACCCAACTGCTCCAGTTTTTTCATCACTTGCTCCAATATAAACTTTTTTTATCCTAGAATTTATTAGTGCTCCTGCACACATAGAACACGGCTCAAGTGTTACATACATTTCACAGTCTATTAATCTCCATGAATTTAATTTTTTACTTGCTTTTTGAATTGCTAAAATTTCTGCATGTTTTGTTGTGTCAAATTTTGTTTCTTTTAGATTGTGGGCTCTTGCTATGATTTTTCCATCTTTTACTATTACTGCTCCAACTGGTACTTCTAATTTTTTATATGCTTTTTTTGCTTCTTTTAAAGCTTCTTTCATAAATTTTTCTTCCATAATTTAAAATTCCTTCTAAAATATTGACTTTTATTTATAATTTAATATACAATTAATTTTTACAAAAATCAACATTTCAAGCAAATTTATTTTATTTTTTTATATTCTTTCAAAAATTGCATTTGCAAATTATCTTCAAAAAATTGTTCATCAATAGTTTTGGAATTTTTAACAGAAATCAATATTATCCACAAGAATAAAAAACTAACAATAATAAAAAAAATTGAAATAAATAAAAACATGGGCACCTCCATTTCTATAAAATATAATATTCATCGAATCAAAAAATATTCCTAAAATGAATTAAAACTAACATAATTATAACATTTTTACTAGAATATGTCCTAAAAAAAATGTCGAAAAAAAGAATTTACAAAACATTTTGTAAATTCTTTTTTTTAACTATGCTTCTGTTGTATCTGCAACTTCTTCAAGTTTCTTTTCTGTATTAATATGAATATCTTGATATTTTTTCATACCAGTACCAGCTGGAATTAACTTACCAATGATAACATTTTCTTTTAATCCAACTAAGTCATCAACTTTACCTTTAATAGCTGCTTCTGTAAGAACTCTTGTTGTCTCTTGGAATGATGCTGCTGATAAGAAACTGTCTGTAGCAAGAGATGCTTTTGTAATACCAAGTAATACTCTCTTACCTGTTGCAGGACGTTTTCCTTCTGCTATTGCTTCATTATTTTTATCTTCAAAATCATACATATCAACCAAAGATCCTGGGAACATATCTGTGTCACCATTATCTCCAACTCTAACTTTTTTAAGCATTTGTCTACCAATAACTTCAACGTGTTTGTCATTGATATCAACACCTTGGTTTCTATAAACTTTTTGAACTTCTGATGTTAAGTATTCAAATACACCTTCTGGTCCTTTTAGTTCTAGAATTTCTGATGGATTTATAGATCCTTCGATTAATGGCTCTCCAACTTCTACCATGTCTCCATCTTTTACTTTCATCTTAGATCCAAATGGTATTGTATATGTTTTTGAATCGTCCTTAGAAGTTACAACAACTTCTTTCTTCTTCTTTGTTTCTTTTATCTTTACTTTACCTGCAATTCCTGAGATAATTGCAACTCCCTTAGGTTTTCTAGCTTCAAATAATTCCTCAACTCTTGGAAGACCTTGAGTAATATCTGCTACACCGGCAACACCACCAGAGTGGATAGTTCTCATTGTTAGCTGTGTACCAGGCTCACCAATTGATTGAGCTGCTATAATACCTACAGATTCACCAATAGATACTAAGTTTCTTCTTGCTAATCCCATACCATAACATTTTTGACATACACCATGTTTTGATCTACATGCTAGAACTGAACGTACTTCTAGTCTTTCAATTCCTGCATTTACTATTTTGTCTGCTATTTCTTCTGTTATCATAGTGTCTGTGTCAACTATAAGTTCTTTTGTATTTGGATCATATACATTTTCAACTACATATCTACCAATAATTCTTTCTTGCATTTTTTCGATTATTTGATTTCCATCTTTAATGTCATAAACAATTAAACCTTCGTGTGTTCCACAGTCATGTTCTCTAACTATTATGTCTTGTGATACGTCAACTAATCTTCTTGTTAAGTAACCTGAATCGGCTGTTCTTAACGCTGTATCTGAAAGTCCTTTACGTGCACCATGGGCAGATATGAAGTATTCTAGGGCATCTAGACCTTCTGCAAATGATGATTTAATAGGAATTTCAACGGCTTTACCTGTTGTACTAGCCATAAGTCCACGGATACCAGCTATTTGTCTTAATTGGTTCATATTACCTCTGGCTCCAGATTTAACCATCATATAGATTGGGTTTAAGTCGTCAAAGTTGTCTTCCATTGCTTGTGTTATTTTCTTTGTTGCTTCTTCCCAAACTTTGATTACTGAGTTATATCTTTCATCATTTGTAATTAAACCTCTTGCATATTGTTTTCTAATAGTTTCTATTTTCTTGTCTGCTTCTTCTAGGAATCCTTTTTTAGCTGCTGGCACTTTTACATCACTCATAGAGAATGTAATACCTGCTATTGTAGAATATTTAAATCCTAAAGCTTTGATATAGTCTATTACTTCTGCTGATTCGATTACACCATGAACACTTATTACTCTTTCTATTATTTGTCCCATGTTTTTCTTTACAACTGGGAAATTTATTTCATATTGGAATGGGTCTTCTTCTCTGTTTATAAAACCTAAATCTTGAGGTATTCCACGGTTGAATATAATTCTACCAACACTTGTTTCAATTTTTTTAGTTTTCATTTTCCCATCTATTTCTTTTGTTATTCTAACAAATATTTTTGCATGCATTCCTACATCATGATTTTCGTAAGCCATTATAGCTTCTTCTGGATCTTTAAAGTATTTTCCTTCTCCAAGTTCTCCATCTAGTGTCATTGTTAAGTAATAACTTCCTAAAATCATGTCTAGTCTAGGTACTGCAACTGGTTTACCATCTTGTGGTTTTAATAAGTTGTTTGTAGCTAACATTAAATATCTAGATTCTGCTTGTGCTTCTGGTGATAATGGTAAATGCACAGCCATTTGGTCACCGTCGAAGTCAGCATTGAATGCTTCACAAACTAATGGGTGAAGTTTTATTGCTCTACCTTCTACAAGAACTGGCTCAAATGCTTGTATACCAAGTCTATGTAGTGTAGGAGCACGGTTTAACATTACAGGATGGTCTTTTATAACATACTCTAATATTTCCCATACTTCTGGTCTTAGTCTTTCTACCATTCTTTTTGCACTCTTAATATTTTGTGCTATTCCTCTACCAACTAGTTCTTTCATAACAAATGGTTTGAATAATTCTACTGCCATTTCTTTTGGAAGTCCACATTGATAGATTTTTAGTTCTGGTCCAACAACTATAACTGAACGTCCAGAATAGTCAACCCTCTTACCTAATAAGTTTTGACGGAATCTACCTTGTTTTCCTTTTAACATATCAGATAATGATTTTAAAGGTCTGTTTCCTGCACCTGTTACAGGTCTACCTCTTCTACTATTATCAATTAAGGCATCTACAGATTCTTGTAACATACGTTTTTCATTTCTTACAATTATTTCTGGTGCTCCTAATTCTAATAATCTTTTTAATCTATTATTTCTGTTTATAACTCTTCTATATAAGTCATTTAAGTCTGATGTTGCAAATCTACCACCATCTAATTGTACCATAGGTCTTAATTCTGGTGGAATAACTGGTACAACTGACATTATCATCCATTCAGGTCTTGTATTAGAAAGTCTGAAAGAGTCAACTGTATCAAGTCTTTTTACAAGTTTACCTTTCTTTTGCTCACTTGCTGTTTCTAATTCTTTTCTAATTTCTTTAGAAAGTTTGTCTAAGTCAACTTTTTCTAATAATTCTTTTAAAGCTTCAGCTCCCATTCTTGCCTTAAATGAACCTTTACCAAATTTTTCTTCTGCTTCATGATATTCTTTTTCTGTTAAAACTTGGCAATTAGCTAAATCACTTGTACCTTTATCTGTAACAATATAAGATGCAAAATATACAATTTTTTCTAGGTTTCTAGGTGAAACATCTAATATTAATGCAATTCTACTTGGTATTCCTTTAAAGTACCAAATGTGAGCTACTGGTGCTGCAAGCTCTATGTGTCCCATTCTTTCTCTTCTTACTTTTGATTTTGTGACTTCTACACCACATCTGTCACAAACAATTCCTTTATATCTAACTCTTTTATATTTACCACAGTGACATTCCCAGTCTTTTGTTGGTCCAAATATTCTTTCACAGAAAAGACCGTCTTTTTCTGGTTTTAATGTTCTATAATTGATAGTCTCTGGTTTTTTTACTTCTCCTTTTGACCATTCTCTTATTTTTTCATCTGATGCCACTCCTATTTTTATTTTATTAAAAATATCTAATTCGTCCACTATATTTCCCCCTAATAATATTTTTGGGTAATTCCAAAACAGAGTAGAAGCACTGTCCACCGCTCGAACAATTCCTTCCTGTCGACTTCTCTCTTTTTGGAATTTATTAAATTTATTATATCTTAAAAGATTTCATCTTCGCCTTCATCATCTAAATCTTCAAACAGTTCATCACCATCTTCAGATTCTTCTTCATCAAGCAAAATATCACTTTCAGAATCATCAGTATAACCATCAGCCAAATCATCTTCAGCAACAACTTCATCCTCAGTCAAAATGTCCTTATCAGTCTCAGGATTAAAATCAATACCATCTTCAATATTTTCTTTTAATTCAAGTTCCTCATCATTTTCTGAATACAAACGAACATCTAAGCCTAAAGATTGTAACTCTTTAATAAGAACTTTAAAGCTTTCTGGAACTCCTGGCTCAGGAATATTTTCACCTTTAACAATAGCCTCATATGTTTTAACTCTACCTACAACATCATCAGATTTAACTGTTAACATTTCTTGTAATGTATAAGCTGCGCCATATGCCTCTAATGCCCAAACTTCCATTTCTCCGAAACGTTGTCCACCAAATTGTGCTTTACCACCAAGTGGTTGTTGTGTAACTAATGAGTATGGTCCAGTTGAACGAGCATGTATTTTATCATCTACTAAGTGATGTAGTTTTAACATGTACATTACACCAACTGTAATTGGCTTGTCAAATGGATCACCAGTTCTACCATCATATAGAATTGATTTACCATCTGGGCTCATACCAGCTTGTTGTAATAATTCTTCAACATCTTCTTGTGTAGCACCATCAAATACTGGTGTTGATACGTGCCATCCTAAAGCTTTAGCAGCTCCACCTAAATGAACTTCTAGAATTTGTCCTAAGTTCATACGAGATGGAAGTCCTAATGGGTTAAGTAAGATGTCTATTGGTGTACCATCTGGTAAGAATGGCATATCTTCTTCTGGTAATACTCTTGAGATAACACCTTTGTTACCATGACGTCCGGCCATTTTATCACCAACTGATATTTTTCTTTTTGTTGCTATATAACATCTAATTATTTGATTTACACCAGGTCCTAATTCATCTGAATTATCTCTAGTAAATATTTTTACATCTACTATTGTTCCTGCTTCTCCATGAGGTACTTTTAATGATGTGTCTCTAACTTCTCTAGATTTTTCACCAAAGATTGCTCTTAGCAATCTTTCTTCTGCTGTTAGTTCTGTTTCTCCTTTTGGAGTAACTTTACCAACTAAAATGTCTCCTGGTCTAACTTCTGCACCTATTCTTATAATTCCGTTTTCATCTAGGTCTTTTAATGCGTCATCACCAACATTTGGAATGTCTCTTGTTATTTCTTCTGGTCCTAATTTAGTATCACGGCATTCGCAATCATATTCTTCGATATGTATTGATGTGAATACATCTTCTTTTACTAGTCTTTCGTTTAAAAGAATAGCATCCTCGTAGTTGTAACCTTCCCATGTTGAGAATGCAACTACACAGTTTTTACCTAATGACATTTCTCCGTCTTTTGTTGATGGTCCATCTGCTATTGCATCACCTTTTTTAACTATTTCACCTTTTTTTACTATAGGTCTTTGGTTGATACATGTACCACCATTTGTTCTCTTGAATTTACGTAGTTTATGTACTACTGTTTTTCCATTTTCATATTTAACTGTAATAGCATCACCTGTAACTTTTTGAACAACACCATTATCTTCAGCTAAAATTAATATTCCTGAGTCTTTTGCTGCTCTGTATTCTATACCTGTTGCAACTATTGGTCTTTCTGACATCATTAATGGAACTGCTTGTCTTTGCATGTTTGCTCCCATTAGTGATCTTTTTGCATCATCATGCTCTAAGAATGGTATCATTGCTGCAGCTACAGATACTAATTGTTTTGGTGAAACATCTACATATTGAACTCTTTCTTTTTCAACTTCGATTATTTCATTTTTGTATCTAACTCTAATTCTGTCGTTTATGAATTCTCCATTTTCATCCATTGGCTCAGATGCTTGGGCAATTATGTAGTTGTCCTCTACATCTGCACTCATATATTCAACTATATCAGTTGCTCTATGTGTTTCTGGATCTATTTTTCTATATGGTGTTTCTATAAATCCATATTCATTTATACTAGCAAATGATGAAAGTGCTGATATAAGTCCAATGTTTGGTCCTTCTGGAGATTCTATTGGGCATAATCTACCATAGTGTGTGTAATGAACGTCTCTAACCTCGAAACCAGCTCTTTCTCTTGTAAGTCCTCCAGGTCCTAATGCTGAAATTCTTCTTTTATGTGTTAATTCTGAAAGTGGGTTTGTTTGGTCCATAAATTGTGATAATTGTGAACTTCCAAAGAATTCCCTAATTGATGATGTTATTGGTTTTGTGTTAATTAATGTTTGTGGTGTTACAACATCTAAGTCTTGAATTGTCATTCTTTCTCTTACAACTCTTTCAAGTCTTGTTAAACCAATTCTAAATTGATTTTGTAATAGTTCACCTACACATCTAATTCTACGGTTTGCTAAATGGTCTATGTCATCTACTTTTCCAACTCCATGTGATAGGTCTAATAAATAGCTTATAGATGCTATCATATCTTCTGTTGTGATATGTTTTGGTACTAGTTCTTCTAGTCTTTCACCTATAACTTTTACTAAATTTTGTTCATCAGTTGTGTCTATTATATTTTTTAATACTTGATAATTTACATTTTCTTTTATTTCTAATTCACTTAAGTCTAATGTTGGTAAAACTGCATGGATGTCAACTGTTCCATTTCCTATAACTTTTACAGTTCTTTCTCCAACTGTTACTTCTACCATATTAATTCCAGAATTTTGGATATCTTTAGCAACATCTTCAGATATTACTTCACCTGCTTGTACAAATACTTCGCCTGTTTCGGCATCCATAATGTCATTAGCAGCAACTTTTCCTGTAATTCTTGTTGCTAAACTTAGTTTTTGGTCAAATTTATATCTACCAACTTTTGCTAAGTCGTATCTTCTATTATCATAGAATAGTCCATCAAATAAACTTCTTGCCGCTTCTACTGTTGGAAGCTCTCCTGGTCTTAATTTTTTGTAAATTTCTATTAGGGCTTCTTCTTGAGTTTTGATTGGGTCTTTTGCTATTGTTGCTTCTATTAATTCTTCGTTTCCAAATAAGTCTCTTATTTGGTCATCTGTTGTTAGTCCAATTGCTCTTAATAATGTTGTTACTGGCACTTTTCTTGTTCTGTCAACACGTACATAGAATATGTCGTTTCCGTCTGTTTCGTATTCAAGCCATGCTCCTCTTAATGGCATTACTGTTGATGTGTATGTTCTTTTTCCTGTTTTTGTGTCAAATTCTTCTGCATAGTAGCATCCTGGTGAACGTACTAATTGGCTTACTACAACTCTTTCTGCACCGTTTATGATGAATGTTCCACTATCTGTCATTAGTGGGAAGTCTCCTAAGTAGATTTCTTGTTCTTTGATTTCTCCTGTTTCACGGTTGATTAGACGTACTTTTACATGTAGTCTTGTTGCATATGTTGCGTCTCTTTCTTTGGCTTCTTCCATTGTGTATTTTGTTTTGTCTTCCATGTAATAGTCAAAAAATTCAAGAACAAGATTTCCAGAATAGTCTTCTATTGGTGATATGTCTTTTAGTACTTCTCCTAATCCTTCTTTTAAAAACCATTCATATGAGTCTTTTTGTACTTTGATTAGGTTTGGCATTTCGATAAAATCTCCAACTTTTGCAAAATCTTTTCTTGATGCTTTTTCGTATTGAATGTCTCTTATTTTCAAATAAATCACTCCTTATATTTTTTTGAAGCAGTTTGTAATTCTAGGATTGTGCTTTCGCACTTAGAATTTAATTTTATTTGATTTTAAGAAAAGCCCTTCTTAGAATATAGCTACTTTTTTAAGTTTTATAATTTGCCTGCTTTTCAAATTATATTTCTTAATTTTTTGCTATATTTAATTCCTCTTTTCTTAATTTTTTTAACTTTGTGTTTTGATTTGTTTCTTTTGAATTAAATTTTACTTGATTTTAAATTTTCACATAAATTCATTTTATATGATACCATAAATTTGGACTTGAAGTCAATAGTTTTGTGGGAATTTTTAGATTTTACTTGTTATTCAATATAGCTGTATAGGTTGATATCGTGTGTGAAAGCGGTACCACATTTATGATTTTTTACATAATGTGGCACTTCTGAATTGCTCCAGGTCTATAAAAATTCACACCTTTTTTGACAGGATTACATGGTTGGCGGGGTTGAATTTCACTTACTTCTTCTAGTTTATTGATATCCGGACACTTTTTTTAATTAGCTTTAATTGACATCTTACTTGTCTAATATCTTTTTTCTTTATTTTTGATTTTCATTGCAAAAAAGCATTCCTTCCTATATAATTGACTTGAAAAAACAAAAAAACAATACAAAGGAGGAATGCTTTTATGAAATCATATTATAATCAAGAAAAAATTGCAAGTAGTTTTAGAAATTTTTTTCAAAAAAATTTTTCAATCTCTAAGCCTCATTTAAACTCTCTCTCTTATGTTATTACTGGTATGATATCTGCTGAATCTGTCGTAACTGCTGATATCTCTAGAAAACTCAAGGATGACTTTTCTCTAATTAATCTCGAATCTATCGAACGCCGTTTTAGAAGATTTTTTGCCTCTTTCTCTTCTGTTGCTTACTCTATTTTTGATCTTTTTATTAAGCACATCCTCTCTCTTTTCTGTGTAAAGCATTCTGACAAGAATGTTCACATTGCCTTTGCCAATATGTTTTGCAAAAATAAATTCACAATTTTACTTTTCTCTCTTCGTATTGGTAAACAAGGCATTCCTATTTGGTTTCGTTGCTTTAAGGGAAAGCACAATGCTGATGCTTATAAAATGGATCTTATTAAAGAAGGCATTTCCTACTGTAAAAATCTTTTTGACGGAAAAAACTATCATATTATTTTTCTTGCTGACAGATGGTTTCCTTATATTGATATTTTATCTCATATTGAATCTCTTGGCTGCTTCTATTGTATCCGTTCAAAAACCTTTTTTACATGTTCTTATACTAACTCAAAAGGCCATTTTATAACTAAATCTCTTAGAGATATTCATCCACATAAATATTCTGCTAGAGTCTTTAAAGATGTTCTATACACCAGAAAATTGTTTAAAACCAATATTATAATTTCTAATTATTCTAATACTGATGAGCCTTGGTATTTGGTCACTAATGACGATCCTTCTCGTGCTGTTAGAAATTATTCTTACCGTTTTGGCTGTATTGAATCTATTTTTAAATCTCAAAAATCCAATGGTTTTAGACTTGAAAGTACTAACACTCAAAAGATTGAACATTTTATTTCTCTTTTTACTGTAATGTGCATCGCTCTTGTCTGGCTTACTATTATTGGCTCTGATTACGTAAAAAACAAAAACAAATATCATTTGAAAATACGAGATGTAAGAAAACATAAAAATGGCTCTACTACTAGATTATATTCACTTTTTAATATTGGTTTATCTATTTTCGATTTATGTTATTACAATTATATTGATTTCAAACTTAAATTTAACTTTCTGCTCTATGATATTTGAAAAAACACATTATATTTACATAATCTTGGTAGTATAACTACCTGTTTTTTGGCACGCCTAATTATATAAAAGTGGAGAATATATTATTTTTCCCCACTTTTTTTCGACTCTCGGACGGACTTTTTCTCTTCTACTTTCTTACTCTCCGTTGACTTCTATAAATTGTGTCCGGATATCAGAATGTTATACCATTTTGCCTTTCTTTTGTTTTTATCATTACATTTTTTCTCCTTCTTTACAGTTTTATCACGATATTTTAACATCTCATTCTTTTATAAAAAATTTGTAGCTGAACACTTTTATTGTATTGTATATGTTCCATTTTCTTCTTCTAATGTTACATTAGCATTTAGGCAAACCACTGGTCTGAATCCGCATGCATATTCACTATAATTATAAAAGCCAACACCTCCATCATAATAAACACGAATTACACAATCACTAGAATAATTAGAAGGGCTCGCTAGCCACATTCCATATCCTTGTGGATTCCCTTTTATAACATATAAATTATCTTCTGGATTTAACATACTTGAAATAATGTCATTCCAAGTCGTTCCACTATCATTGCTTATTTGATATCCTATATCAGATACAGCACTTGACTGATAGTCCACTCCATATTTTTGACTATATGAACTCAATAACATTTCTACTGTTGAGCCCCCTATTACATAATCCGCTTTTCCTTCATTATCTTTAAAAACATTCCATGCCATTGTATCCATCATATATGCTACTGCTTTCATATTATCATTCGTACTCGTAAATCCTTGGCTAAAAAAACTATTATTTAATTTTTTTAATCTTGTATTTGTTATATTCGTTGAACCTGTATAATCATCTAATATATCTTCTAAATATGCTGACCTACTATAATCTCCCTTCTTTACCTTGTGATCTGTTGCCACTCCGTCTTTTGTACTTTCTGGTATATTTTCTCTCTCTACATAATTATCTGCTATCAAGTATATATTTGTTCCATCTGAATAGAACACTTTCCACCCTACATCTGTTGTTACTTCTGCTGGTGTATAACTTACTGATTTTCCATATATTTCATCTTTATTTGAGGCACTTGCTATATCTGCTGCATTTAAGCTTACTCCATCTTCATCTTGGTCTCCTCCATTTGATCCTCCACCATATTTACCTAATTCCGCTTTATATTCCTCCAACAATGCCTCTTCATTTGCCTGCGCTTCTTCAGTTTTTCTTTTAGCTTCTTGTGCCTTTTCAAATATCCCTGTATCTACTACTGTTGATATTGATATTCCAGCTATTATTAACAATATAATTATTGTAATAACAAGCGCTATTAATGTAATACCTTTATTATTTTTTAACATCACTTATCCTCCTTCGTATTCTTATCTTCACAATAGTTTCGAATTAATAGTTAACTCATCCCTCCTTATCTTTTGTATTTAACATTTATATCAATTCATATGTGTTCTTTATAATTTCTTAAATTATAACCTATAATATCATTAAATGTCAATATATTTTCTCTCACATTTTTTGCAAATGCGCTTCCCCCTGAGGCATCTACGTTTATGGAAAAAAATGTAAAATTGATTTGATTTTTTATGTAAATTGTAGTATAATATCTTTAGTAATCATATATTACTAGAGGTTTCAATTTAAAAAGGAGGCCAAAATTGACTTTTTTTAAAGAACTTACTTTGCGGCTTGCATGCTTATCTTTAGTATTAGTAACAATTAAAGTATATACTGATACTACAATGGCAAATGCAGCACAAAGTACAGTAACATCAACGGACACACAACAAAGTAGTACTTCAAAAAATACTGATAGCACAACATCAGAACAAAAAAGTACTACAAAAGAAACTACACCAGAGGAGCCACCTCAGCCAAGCTACGAAGACATGGTTAATACCCGCAATGACAGATGGGAAGAAGTAAGCTATGACTTCGCTAACTTCGAGGACATATATGCAGAGCTAACATACCCGTTAGCAAAAATAATATATGCCGAAGGTGGTGGCCAAAACGACGAGTGCCAGCAATATATTGGCTATGTCGTTATAAACCGGATAGAGTCAAAATACTATCCGGACAGCCTGTCTACCGTATTTTTTTCTGGAGGATATGCAAAATTATCTCAGAAAAAATTTATGGAAGGCAGATGTTCCGAACGTGCAATTAAAAATGCATGTATTGTAGTAAACAATTACTACAACGGAACAATTCCAGTGTCACCTGCATTGGTCTATCAATCAGGTTTCACACAAGGTGTTAATCACTTTGTAATTGACGGAGAAAGCTTCGGATATGATGAAAGAATTCTTCGCGATTTGGAAAACTAGTAACTCGTAAACGAAACCTCAAAACCCCTTGTGTTTTTTTACAAGGGGTTTTTCAATTAGTATTAATTTTTTACTAGACAATTTTATATATTTATAGTACAATACAAAAAGTTAATAATTTTATATATCCATGAAATTTCATAATTTTTTGATATGTAAAAAAATGAAAGGAGAATACAAATGTCAAGTTTACCACTTATAGTAAAATACATAATAGTAGCAATAGTAAGTATGGTACCAATAGTAGAACTAAGAGGAGCCATTCCAATAGCCGAAGGACTAGGGCTAAACATATTTATATATTACCCTATAGCAATAATTTTTAATATGCTTCCTGTTCCTATTATTTACCTATTTGCAAGAAAAGTACTTGAATGGGGAAAAGATAAAAAAATTATTGGAAAATTTTTTACTTGGTGTTTAGAAAAAGGTGAAAAAGGTGGAGAAAAATTGAAAAAGACTGCTGGAAATAAAGGAATATTCTTTGCACTACTTCTTTTTGTTGGTATACCTCTTCCAGGAACTGGCGCATGGACAGGAACATTGGCTGCAAGCTTTTTAAACTTAGATTTTAAAACAAGTGTAAGTGCTGTAGCTTTAGGTGTAATTCTTGCTGGAATTATAATGTCTTTAGGTAGCAAGTTTGTTTCTATTTTAGGTTGGCCTGGCTTAATTGCAATTATTGCTGTTATATTAGTTGCAATTATAATTTCTGTCATTATAAGCAAAAAAAAGAAAAAATAAATTTATATAGGCACAATTTTTTATTACAGTTCATAGCTAAAAATATGAAATATAACATTTTTTAAAGAGACTACTTTGTAGCCTCTCTTTTAATTTTCTTTATTTTCTAAACTGATTTTTTCTTGTTCATCTCTAAATTTATTTTTACTTTCTATCCAATCATTCAAAACAGTTTTAATAACAACTGCAATTGGAACAGCTAAAAACATTCCTAATATTCCAAAGTAAGCTCCTCCTACAGTAACAGAGAAAATAACAAGCAACGGACTTACCTCTAAAGAAACTCCTATTATTTTTGGATTTATAATATTAGCATCAATTTGTTGTAAAATTATAACAACAATCGCCATTGCTATCGCTTTGCCTAAACCTCCAGTTATAAAAGTTATAAGTATTCCTATAGCTACTGCAACAATTGCACCAATATATGGTATCATATTAAATAGTCCTATTGTGAATCCTATTAATGGTGCATATTTAACTTTTAAAATCAACATTGCAATAGTTGTTAGAATTCCAACAATTACCGCATCTAACAATTGACTTGATATAAATGTAAAAAATACCTCATTTGCTTTGGTAAAATATTTATTTACTGCTTCATATGTATTTTTCTTGAACATCGCTCTTGCCAGCCTTCTTAAAAATGTCATAATTGCAGTTCTTTGTAGCAAAATATATACAGAAACTATGATTGCCACAAACACATCAAAAATACCTGAAAATATATTTATAATATTTTTTACATATTCAATTATTTTTTCGTTATTTATACTTAAAAATTGCTTAACATCAATGTTAGAAAGCTCTGTCATTTTATCTTTTATAACATCATTTTTTAGAACTGAGTCTTCTGGTAATTCTTTATATTTATCAACAAGTGTCTCATAATATCCTGGTACATTTCCAACTAACTCTATTACACTTTCTTTTAATACAGGAAAGATACAGTTTATTATGATAATTATTATTAAAACAAAAATTATATATGTACTAATTACAGATAAGCCTCTTGCTCTCTTTTTTACAAATTTCAATTTTGATTTTGTTAGTGTATTTTCTATTTTTTTACATGGCATAAATAAGATGTATGATATTAGTAAACCTGCAAAAAATGGCTTTAGTATTCTAAAAAATGTTGCAAGCCATTGCTGTACATTTGAAAAGTTGTCTAGCATTTTATATACAATTACTACAGTTAGTGCTATCAATAGCCATGATAATCTTTTTTTCCAACCTTGTTTAATTTCTTCCATTATTTCCTCCATTTCTAAATTTTCAAAATTAAGGTATCGCCAACAGGACTTATAAAATAAATTATCGGGATTTTGTGTGATACTCCTTAATTCACGAAAATTTCCAATCCTACTGGGCAATGGTCACTACCCATAATTTCTGGATATATTGTTGCTTCTTTTATTTCATTTTCTATCGATTTAGATACAATAAAATAGTCTATTCTCCAACCTACATTTTTTTCTCTCGCATGTCCCATATATGACCACCAGCTATATGCATTTTCTTTTGTTGGATATAAAAATCTAAATGTATCTGTAAAACCTGCTTCTAGCAATTCTGTCATCTTTTGGCGCTCTTCATTTGTAAACCCTGCATTACGTCTATTAATTTTGGGATTTTTTAAATCTATTTCATTATGTGCTACATTTAAGTCTCCACACATTATTACTGGTTTTGTTTCATTAAGTTGTAATAGATATTTTCTTATTTCGTCTTCCCATATTTGTCTATATTCTAATCTTTCTAGCTCTCTTTTTGAGTTTGGTGTGTATATATCTACCATATAAAATTTTTCAAATTCTAGTGTGATTACTCTTCCTTCTTTGTCGTGTTCTTCTATTCCTATTCCATATGTTACTTTTATTGGTTTTTGTTTTGTGAATATTGCTGTTCCTGAATATCCTTTTTTTTCTGCACTATTCCAGTAACTTGTATATCCTTCAAATTCTAAGTCTACTTGTCCTACTTGACATTTTGTTTCTTGCAAACAGAAAATGTCTGCGTCTAATTTCTTAAATGTTTCTTTAAAGCCTTTTGTTATACATGCTCTTATTCCATTTACATTCCATGATATTAATTTCATACATCTATCTCCTATTTTATTAACTACATTTATATTGTACTACATTTACTAAAAAATAGCAAATCTCGTTAAAAAAGAACTCTATTTCTAGAGTTCTTATAAATCATATGTTTTTATTGAGCAACACTAACTGGTAAATATCTTACTCCCCAAGCTAAAGCTTCAGCATGAGAATTCACATAGATATCTATTTTATTTCCGTTAATTGCTCCTCCTCTATCTTCTACAGTATATACATGCCCATTAATATTTAATTTTGTTCCAAATGCATATTTTGATGATGCTGCAACTGTTCTTCCTGCTGTTGCACGTGTTCCCATTGCAGTCATTCCATTTGTTTTTCCACAACATTTTGCACATGAACAATATGCTGTTATTTTATATATTTGTGTTCCTGATGTTGCTGTTGTAGCTGCTGTAGTTGATGCTGTTCTTGTTGTTGTTCCAGACCTTGATGTTACTTTGTTTACTTGTACTATTTTGTTTACAGGTTCTGTAATTATTGTTTCAGATAATTGTGTTTTTTCAATTTCTACTTCATTTTGATATTTTATTTTATATGTTACTTCTTTTAAACCGTTTTTTCCTTGTTGTAGTACTTTGTTTGTTGTTTTTGTACTTGTTCCTGCTGTATTTTTCGTTACTGTCTCATAAGGTATTTCTACTTGTTCTGTAACTATTTTTTCTGTAATTGGTGCATAGTTGTTTAGTAAGTCGTCTAGTGTTGTTTGTACACCTTCTTCAGAAACTTTTGCTATTTGAACTTCGTTATATGATTTGTCTACTATTTTTATAGTAGTTCCTGCTGTTACTTCTTCATTAGCTTCTGGTATTGTCTTTTGATTTTCATCTAATACAATATTGTTTTCATTTAATACTTCACTAACTGTTGCTTTTGATGTTAAAGCTGTTAGCTCATATCCATTTTGTAATACTATTTTTATGTCTTTTAAGTTTGTGTTTACTGCCATTACTCCTATTCCTGATATTAATATTAGTATTATACTTATACATATGATTTTCATTATAGAAATTGAAGCTTTTTCTTCTTTTTTCATAAATTTTAATACCTCCTTTTGGCATCGACTTATATTATACTATATTTTTTGCTTTTTGTCAAATTTGTACAAGCCTTGAAGCTGTAAGTTCTTCATTATAGTATATGTTGTAAGTACTGAAAATAGTACTAATTTTTTATAACAAATTTATGAAATAAATTTTATTATATCTTGTTTTAAATTTCATTTTATGTTATTATAAACTTATAATTGTATATAATAAAAAAGGAGGCAAAACTATGGGATGGATTATATTAGCAATCGTAGTAATAATTGTCATTGCAATAATATCAATGTATAACAGTTTAGTATCTGCAAGAGTCAAAGTAGACAATGCATGGAGCCAAATTGATGTGCAACTACAAAGAAGATTTGACTTAATTCCAAACTTTGTTGAAACTGTAAAAGGATACACATCACATGAATCTGAAACTTTTGAAAAAATCACAAAATTAAGAACTTCATGGGCAAATGCCGAAACAATTGCAGAAAAAGCAGATTTGGACAATCAACTTTCTGGAGCACTAAAAACAATCATGGCAGTTTCTGAAAACTACCCAGACTTAAAAGCAAGCAAAAACTTCTCTGAATTATCTGAAGAATTAAGAAATACTGAAAATAAGATTTCTTTTTCTAGACAATTCTATAATGATAGTGTTACAATGTACAACCAAAAATTACAACTTTTCCCTTCTAATATCATAGCAAATATGTTCAATTTTAAACCTCGTGAATTATTTGAAGTTGAAAATGCTGAAATTAGAAAAAATGTTAAAGTTGATTTTGGAAAAAATGCATAAGTAATTTTAAAGAGGGTTGTCATTATGACTCCCCTTTTTACTTTATAATTTAAAATACATTTTATAATGTATTGCGAAAGGAGATTTTATGTTTAGAGCTAGTAAAAAAAATAAATTTGAATCTGGTTTAATAATTGCAATATTCGTAGTTGTAGTAACTTTAATTATCTATTATATCTGCAATGCATTAGATTTAGGAAGTTTGTCAATAGTAATTGCACTAATTTTCTCTATTGCAAGTGCTTGGGGCTCATATTACTATAGCGACAAAATTGTTTTAGCTTCATGCCATGCGCGTCCTGCAACTAAAGAAGAAGATTTAAAACTTGTTAATATTTTAGATGCTTTAATGGTTACTGCCGGCTTACCAAAAAAGCCTGATTTGTATGTGGTAGAGGATGCTCAACCAAATGCTTTTGCAACTGGTAGAAATCCTGAACATGCTATTATTTGTGTTACAACTGGTTTATTAGAAAAACTTAATTACTATGAATTGGAAGGTGTTATTGCTCATGAAATGAGTCACATTAAGAATTATGATATTCTTCTAAGTGCTGTTGTTTCAGTTTTTGTTGGTTTTATTGTAATGCTTTCTGATATGTTTTCTAGAATTCTTTTTTGGGGTGGTACTAAAGACAGAGATAGTGATAGTAAAGGTAATGGAATTTTAATGTTAATTGGTTTAATTTGCTTGATTTTATCTCCTATTTTTGGTACTTTGATGCAACTTGCTCTTTCTAGAAAAAGAGAGTTTTTAGCAGATAGTACTGCTGTTGAGTTTACACGTAACCCAGATGGTTTGATTTCTGCATTACAGAAACTTGAAAATGACCCTAATGAACTACAGTCAGCTAATTCTGCTACTGCAAATATGTATATTGTTAACCCTTTTAAGAAAAATGGTGAAAAGGGCAAAAAGAAATCTTCTAGCATATGGTCAACTCACCCTAGTACAGAAGATAGAATTGAAGCTTTAAAAAATATTCTTTAACCAAAGAATATTTTTTTTGTATTTTCATATGTTATTTTTGCAATTTCTTCTAATGTCATTCCCTTTGCCTTAGCAATCTTTTGAGCAACAAACCTAACATTAGCAGGTGTATTAC
The DNA here is from genome assembly GCA_934132805.1 of uncultured Clostridia bacterium. GTDB lineage: Bacteria > Bacillota > Clostridia > TANB77 > CAG-508 > CAG-269. Next base: position 24,494 of record CAKPAB010000005.1, read on the forward strand.
GTGTTCCTCTAATAGGCTCTGGTGCCAAATATGGGCTATCTGTTTCTATTAAAATTCTATCATTAGGAACTAGATTAATCATCTCTACTGCATTTTTTGAATTTTTAAAAGTTATAGGTCCTGCAAAAGAAATATAAAAGCCAAGTTTAAGTCCTTCTTTTATTAATTCTCTGTTTTGAGGACAACAATGAAAAACTCCTGGTCTAACTACTGAATTTTCTTTCAAAATTTGCAATGTATCCATTACTGCTTCTCTAGTGTGAATTACAATAGGCAAGTTAAGTTTATTGGCCAATTTTATTTGTTCAATAAATGCTAATTTTTGCAGTTCTTTATTTTCGGTATTCCAATAATAATCTAGTCCTATCTCCCCTATAGCACAAACCTTAGAATTGTTTTTAGCTATTTCTTCTATTTCTTTCAATTGTTTCCACAGTTCGTCTACAGACTGTGGAATATCGTTTGGTGAAATGCCTGCCGTTGTGTATATAAAATCATATTTTTCTGATATTTCTAATGCTTTTTTTGAACTTTCTACACTATACCCAGCTGTTATAAAATTTGTAACACCTGATTCATAAATTTCTTTTATTACTTGTTCTCTATCTTTTTCAAATTTTTCATCATTTAAATGACTATGACTATCAAATAAATTCATTTTTACCACTTTCCTTTGCAACAACTTTTATTTAATAATAGCAACCACATTGGCTGTTGCATATAACTTACAATGTGAAATGCTTAAATCTATACTTTCAATATTTTGAGTATCCATATTATGTAGATTTAAGAATGGCCTGCCTTGCTCATTGTTAACAACTTCAAAGTCTTGCCAACAGACAGAATATTTGTCTTCAAAAATTTTAGAAACTGCTTTAAAAGCAGCTTCTTTTGCAGCAAATCTTGCAGCATAATGTTGATATTTTTGGGCTTTTTTTGATTCGCAATATTCTATTTCTTTTTCTGTATAGATTTTTTGCAAAAATCTATCTCCCATATTTTCTATACTTTCTCTAACTCGATTGATTTCAATGATATCAACACCACATGCAATCTTCATTCTGATTCTCCTTTTTACTTTTATTAATTCTAAGTATTTCTCAAAACAGCCATATAATTTAAAACATTAAAAACTAAAGAAATTACTAAAACAATTGCAACAACAATCATTATCTTAGAGTTTTTTTCTATATTAGACTCCTTATATAAAACATCATATTTTGTCTTTATCTCTCCAAACAATCTATCCAACTCAAAAATTTTTACCAACATAAGATTTATCTTAGAGCCGACCTCATCCTCTGTAACATCTAATATCCATACATTTTTAGTAAATTCAATAAACTTCTTTCTTGCCTTTTTAATATTAGACATTTTTTTAAATTCAACTTCCAACTTTTTCAAATAAATCTTTTTATACAAATTCAAAATATAAGTATAAAAATACTCGTTCTCAAATTTATCTGGTAAATCTGTAAAATTATTTATATCACTACTTGATGTAAAAAGCACTACTCCTTGTTTTGTAAAGCCAAACTTTGCATACTTCCACTCTGAAAACTGAACTGCTGTATTCTTATCCAAATCTGCAGAATTATCAGCAGGCAAAAAATTAGCATATTTATTAAAATCATATTCAATATCCTCAAAATTTTTATTTGAGTTCCATGCCTGTCTGTCTATACATACATATGAATAAGTTAAAAATTTTTGAGTATCAATATCAAGTTTCATTGACTCCAAATCTGAGCCTGTAATGTTTTTTATAAATTCTGTTAATTTGTTAACATCATCAAAAGTACTTGTCTGCAAATATATCTTGTCATAATTGTTCAACCTTTTTTCTTGATTTATTTCTCTAAATTTGTAATTAAAATTCAATACATCTGCAAAACTACTGCTATCTTCTATATTTGTTTTCATTGTAAAAAAACATATTCCTGTATTAAAACAAATAATTTCGATTTTTCTAACTTTAAAAAATATTCCTTTTTCTTGGGCTTTACCTTGAATATCTTCTTCTAGTTTATATTCAAATATAGTACATGGATATTTGCTTAATATTGCTGCTTTTGTGTCTTCTGGTAAATCTTCAAGCTTTTCCAATTTTGAGCCTGTATGCGAAAAACTTGAAAATAGATATTCTCTAGTTTTTGGCAAAAAGTAATTATATAAATCTATATCTTTGTTTTTTTGAAAAACTTTTAATACAAATCTATTGTCTTTTATCAAACTTAATAAATATTTTTGATATTTGTTTTCCGCTACTACAAATGGATGTACAAAATATGTGTATTGATAGTTCGTCTTTAGTTCCATTTTTTATCTCGTTCCTTCCTTAAATCAGGCTGATTTTTAAGCCTTTTTTATCATTTTTTCGTTTGTTTATAATTGATTATAATAATTCATATTTATATCTTTTCCAAAATGCCATCTTCCTATAAAGTCTACTAATAAATAATCATCTAAGTCATATGTTGGCTCTTGTACAGTGTTTCCACTAGCATCTATGCTTCCCCATTTTCCATCTTTTTTAACTGCTGAAAAACCATAATCATTTTGTTCCATAGCGTCATCATAAATATAATCTACAATAACTTTGCCATTTTTATCTACATAACCATATTTTCCATCTTTTTTACTTAAAAATAAAGTTCTAGATGTAAATATGTCTGATTCCTGTTTTTCTTCAAATTTAAAATTATAGTATTTTATTTCATCATTAATTCTTAGTTTTAAATATCCTCTAGTATCATCTAGTTCTAAGAACATTCCTGTTTCTTTAACTTCAAAATCACTATTTAATATATCAGCATTATAATCAGCTTTTTCTGCTACATATATTCCTGCTTTTTCATTATATGATATTGATGTGTATTCAAATGGTAATTTTTCTTCTTTGTCTATATTTATAACCCCATATTTTTCATCTTTACTTGCAATAAATATTCCTGCTTTTGTTTCTTTTAAATAATCATATTGTGCATCTATTAAGATTTCTCCTGATACATTCATTATTCCATATTTATTTGATTTTTCAAATATAACTGCATTTTCTTGGTTTGCTAATATTTGCTTAATTGAATCAAAACCTGTTGTTAAAATGTCTTCTCCTGATTTATTTACTAATTTTTGTTTTCCTACTACTGTTACAACGAACATATCGTTTCCATATATTTTTTCTACTGAATCATATTTGGCTTCTAATATTTGTGCATTTGAGTAATCTATAATTCCATATTTTCCATTTTCATTTTTTACGATAAGACCTGATTTATCATCTTTGCCTAACACGTCTATGTCAGCATATTGTGGTTGTATAATTTCTTTTCCTGTTAAGTCTATTAAACCGTATTTTCCGTCTTTTTCTATTTTTAAAAGATTTTTTTCATAATCTATGTTTCCGCTTTCGTCTTGTTTTTGTATGGCTTCTACTTTATCGTATTGTGTGAATATTTCTTCATTTTTGTCGTTTAATACTTTTGTTTTGTATTCTCCTGTTTCATAGTTCACGTCGTATGTACATATAAATACTCCTGTTTTTGAGTTTGGTACTATTATCATTTCTTTGTATGATGGGTCTATTACATTGTTTCCGCTTGAGTCTATTACTCCCCATTTGTTGTCTTTATATGATGCAAAGTAATTTTTTGTGGTTATTTTTCCTGCTGTTGTGTCTTTGCTTAATAAGCCTTTTATTATGAATATAAACATTATTATTACTATTATTGCAATTATTACTGCAAATACTTTTTTCATGTTTAATTTTGGCTCTGTGTCGTATCTTCTTCCTCTATTTCTGCCTCTACTCATTTTTTATTTCATTCCCTTCTTAATATACAAATTTGTTTTATTCCTTATATATATCATAAAATTAGTATATTTTCAAGTTTATTGTTGTAATTCACAGTCTATTCTTTATTTAAAAATTTGCAAACAAGCACACTCATATCATCTTTTGCAACTCCATACCCATTATCAACAGCCTCATTCAAAACCAAATCTGCAATTTTTTTAGTATTATTAGTCTCAATATCTTCAAGTAAATACTTAACCCATAGCTCCTTATTTTTATACTCAACATTAGAGTCCAAAACCCCATCTGTGCACATAAGCATAATTTCTCCAGAAGAAATATCTCTATCAAAAGACTGCAACCCTGCATGATTTATAATTCCAACAGGAAGTGAATTAGCTTTTATAACTTGAACTGAGTTTCTTGATTTAACATAAGTTGGACACGCTCCATTTTTTATAAATTCAATATTCCCCTTATACAAATCAATAATTGCAATATCTAGAGTTGCAAAAATTTCTTCATTTTGGTTTATCAAACTAGAATTTATCAACTCAAGCGATGTTTTTCTATCAAAGCCTGATAATAATAAATTTTCTAGCATTTTTAATGCCTTATTACTGCTTTGTTTTGCATCTTCTCCTGAGCCCATTCCATCACTTAAAGCTACAAGATACTTCCCATCTTTTAGTTTTATACTTAAATAACTATCTCCAGAAATTTGGCTACCATTTTTAGTAACTTCTGCATTTCCAATAGCCATAATAAATTTATCATCAGATAAAAAGTTAAGTCTTGTACCAATACTTGCCTCTTGATTAAATACAATTTGTTCTTTTAAAGTTTCTGTAAGTATTTTTTCTATGTAATCAATATCTGTAATATTTGATTTTTCCATATAAATTTCTACTAAGTATCTATCTTCTTTTTGTATTGAAATTTCTTGTATGTCAATTTCTTTTTGCCTTAACAATTCAATAATTTGCTTTTTCTGGCTTGTAAATTGTTCTTCGTTTTTTATATTTTTTTCTATATTTTCAGCTATGTTAGATATTGCTTTTGATACTCCTTGTAATTGAGTTTCTATATTCTTTTTATTTTCCTCAAATCTTTTTTGCCATACAAAACTTGATTTGCTAATTTTGTAAGACATATTTATAACTCTAACCATTTGCTCTATATTTTTATCTAAGTAACTGCTTATCTGCTTGTCCTCAGAGTCTACTATATAGCTGTTGCATTTTGCAAAAATTTCTAGTAAACATTCTCTTGTCATTTGTTGTTTGTCCACTAGAGCCTTGAATATTTCATCTACTATAGGTCCTTCTACATTAGATATGTCTTCATATAACATATTATTTTCATATCCATTTAAGTTATCTAACAATTCTGATATGAATATTTCTTTATTTGATTGAATTGGAACTTGTTCTACTTGTGTTTCTTGTGTCTTATATGTTTTTGCCATTTCTTGAATTGTGTCTGATACATTATTTAATCTTTCAGCAGTTTCCTTGCTTTTGTTTAATGCTCTATCTGGAAATACTGGTAAAAATTTAGAATTTCCCATAAATTCTTTTATATTTATTTGAACAGATTTTGGAACTGCTAATAGACCTATTGATGCAATTAATATTTCTTTAAAGTGTATTAGTTCAACAGTATATCCATTAGAGACATATGCTAAGACAACATTTCCTAGACAGAATCCTACTATTACCCCTAGCTTGCCAAATTTATTTAGTATTCCTGCAATCATACCTGATATTGCATATGCTGCTACCATAACTGGCTCTGATGATGTTATAACACCAAGTGTAACTCCTATTGTAACTCCTGCTGTTGTTCCGACTAGTACTCCATTTTTCCATCCTAATATTAGTACAATTAATATACTTAAAATATTTCTTATAGAAAACCCTAAGATATTTGCGTTTCCAAATGTACTTACTGCTATTGCAAGCATTAAACTTGCTCCTAAGATTTCTTCAATTGAAAATGCTTTTTTATCTCCAAAGTCTCTAAATACTATTACGGAGTTTACAAATATTTTATAGAATACTACTGCTATTACTGCAAAGCATATTACTGATAATATGTCATATAGTGTAAAGCCTGTGATTCCTATTTTGGCTAGTTGAATTATTATTGTTGCTATAAATATATTTTTTGATAGATTTACTTTTTCGTTTACGTCTTCTTCATTATATTTTGGCCTTATTAAATACATTGTTACTATTAACACTAGTGCTGTTAATATAAATGTTAAAGCTCCACTTATTCCAAATTTTATTGCATTTCCTATTATGGCTAATACAACTATCCCTAGCAATGGAACAGAATTTGAAATACATGCTCCTAATATACTTATACTAAATGGCGAAATTTCTCCTGTTAGTCCTACCATTGAGAGCATTAGTGTTATTGAATATATTGGTATATTTTTTATTGAAAAAACGTTTGAAAATATTTCTATTTTCTTTTTTGTTTTTCTTTCTTCGTAATTTTGATTGTTTATTGTGCTTTCATTTATATTTTGAAACATCCTTACCACCTCTTAAACTTTTATAGCATCATTTTACTACTTGTCCTTAGTATTTTTTGTCTTTTTTAGATAGTGATTTTAAAAAAGTTTTTTACATTTTGTGATATATAATTTATTTTTTCTTTATTATTTATCTGTTTATGCTTTCTATTCTATTATAATTTGCTGAATTTTGCAATATTTTTTCGATTTTAGTCCTAAAAAATTGTTACTTGATTGAAGTGAAAGATAGAAAATCTTAAATAAAAAAAAGGATTGGAGTTTTTCTCTCCATATCCTATTTTTTATTTTATACTATTTTTTGTCTACAACATATTTTTTTATAACAAATACTCCTGCTCCTACTATAGCAATTGCGACAATTCCTATTATTGTAGGTAATACATAGTTTTTGTTTTCACCAGTACTTGGTATAATTACAACTTCTGGAGCATCTGCTGTATCAAAGTAGAAGTTTTCATTATTCCATGTTACTTCTACAGGTGTACCTGTATAAGTTCCATCTTTTTTAGTTACATCTACAATTTCAGCTTTATTATCAAAAGTATTGTCATCTCCACTTGTTAATAATTTAGAAGTATTTAATGTTACAGAATTTGATTCTCCTGGCGTTAATTCTTTTTGAAGTTTAGTTGTATAATATACTATAGTTGAATTCAAATAATCTGTATTATTCTTTTCACTTCCATTAACATCTTTAATAAATGTTGCATCTTTTTTCTCCCAAGTATCATCAGGTGTAAATACTAGTCTTCCGTCTAAGTAATCTACAGCTCCTGTTACAGAAGATTTAACAAGTTGTGCATTTTTTTCTATAATTCCATAATGATAATATTTTTCTGAGTCGTAATCTTTTTCACTTGTGTTTGTAACCTTAATTTCATATGTTGTTTCAACTGTTGCACCTTCTATTAATTCTGAATCTAGCTCAGCTCTTAATATACCATTAACATTTATTTGATTTACAGTAGTTGGTGGCATGTAAGTTAAATTATTATGAGAGCCTTTCAATTTACCGTCCTCTGTAACTTCAGCATCAATCAATACTTGACCATTTGCTAATGTTATTTTGAATGCTGATACTCTCTTAGAAATATCCATTTTTTGTTTTGGTCTTTCTGCTATTCCGAAGTCTATATTTCTAACTATAAATTCTACTTTGTCATCATTTCCATCTGTAATTGTTGTATCATATTCTACACTAAATGCCATAGCTGGTGTTGTTGAGTCCATTTTTGTTGTTTTTATTATGTCTGATGAACTTTCATATGCTTTGTTTATTTCATCATCAATATTGTTTCTTGTTATTTGTCTCATTTCTGCATCTATTTGTTTTCTTGTGTTTTCACTATCTAGAGCATCTGTTTTTCTTGCATTAGGGTCCTTTTTATACCATTCTTTGTCATTTTGGTCTCTTGTTGAATCATATATTGTTCCTTTATAGTATTGTACTTTGTATGTTTTGTCTCCCCAAATATATGTTATTTCATAATTTCCTGGTATATAGTCTGTAAATGTAAAGTTACCATTTTCGTCTGTTGTTGTTTCCATAGAAACTCTTTCACCGTCATAGCTACTATCATATTTTCCAATTTCTTTTAACTCTACTTTTACTCCTGCTACTGTAGTTTCTCCACTATCATATATACCGTTTCCAAATCTTTCATTGTTGTCATTTACAGTTGATGCATCAACAAATACTGTTCCTTCTATTGCTCTTGAATTTTTCAATTCTAATTTTAATGATCTTGCTGAGTCTGTATCGTCTTCGTATGTATCAATTTGTCCTGGTTTTGCATTTCCTGGTACAGAGTCTACATCTACTACTGCTACTGGTGTTTGTTGGTTGTTGTCTTTATATGTTACATATGAATTTATTTCTGCTACATTATTTAGTAACTCTCCATTGTTTACTATTTTTAATACTGCTTCTCTATTCATTTGGAATTGAACATATATGTATTTTGTTTCTCCTGCACCTAATAGTGTGTTAACATCTATTGTGTATTTTGAATACTCATCATTATATGTTGTTTTGCTTCCATAGTTTAAGTTGCTTGATATAGTGTCATTCTCGTCTATAGCTGTTCCTGCTGCAATCATTTCATAATCGTTGTCACTATAGTTTACAATATTATTTATTTTTCCTAAATATGTTGATTCATTTTTTAGTGCTATTTTATAAGTTAAATATACTTTTAGTTCATTGTCTTTATGGTTTGCTGCTTCATATTCAGCATCTGATTTGTATATAGCTCTATTGTATGTTCCTCTATTATTTTGGAATTTTACTCCAACATTCCAAGAAGAATCTTCGTTTACGTCATTTCCGCTGTTGTCATATCTAACACTTCCATATCTATAAATGTGTGAGAATCCATTTACACTTATTCTAACATTATATAAATCTTGTGTTAATGCATAGTCTGCTTGTTGTTTTTCATATAAACCTAAGTTTACATTTCTAATTTCTTCTGCTGTTGGTGTGAAACCACTATATAAGTTATAACCTGCTTCGTTTGTTCTTGCATATACATTACATCCTGAGCAGTCTTTTATTGAACTTACATGGTCTGTTGTGTTGTTGTAATTTACTGTAACATTATTGATATTTAATGTTTGTGTTCCATTTCCATCAACACTTGAAAATTTGCTGTCTAATACATTTCTTGTTGCTGTATCTATTGCTTTTGAGCCATTTGATTGTGTTAGTTTTGCTGCTACTGATTGGTACTTAATTCCACAGTATTCAAATTCTACATAGTATTCTCCATTTTGTAATTTATCTAGGTCTACATCAACAAATTGATATTCTCCTCCATTTATTTCTGAATATAAACCTAATTCTGCAGTTGATGTCTTTTTAATTTCATTTCCGTTTTTGTCTCTTAAATATACTGTTATTCCATTAAATCCGTTTCCATTGTTGTCTTCACTTTGTTTATATTCATCGTCTCTTGTAGTTGTTTTTCCATTGTGTGTGTCTATCCAAACATATCCTGATAGTTTTACTTTGTATTGGTGGTTTGTAAATTTCTTTGTGCTATCTCCTACTGTATATTCTTTTCCAACATTTCCGTCATATCCATAATTTTTGTTAGTAGTTTCTACTGCTATTATAGATCCATTTCTTGTTTCACCTGTTATTTCTAAATGTATTTCTCCTTTTTCATCCACAAAGAATTCTTTTGCACTGTCTATGTCTGTAGCACTCCATCTTAGGTCTGATCCTAAATATCTTATTTCCCAATTACCATTTCTATATACTTTTGTTTTGAATTTAAAGCCTATTTCTTGTAATGGTTTTGTTTCGTCTCTATCATCAACTTTGTAAAGGTCAATTTTATCTGTTAATGATAAATTGTAATCTTCTGAGCCTTCTCCTGTCACAGGTGTAGTTCTACTACCTACATCTGCATACATTAGTCTTTGATGACTTCCAGATTCTAGAAACCACATTTTTGCTGTATATATTGTTTCTCCACCTGTTGCTGATTTTGTTTTTATTTTTAGGCTTTTAAATGTTTTTACATTTGCACTTTGTTTTATATCTACATAAAATGTTTCTCCTGTTTTTATGTTTGATTTATTAACTACATTTGCTGTATTACCAGCATACTTAACAAATCTAATATTTGAACTTGCAATAGTTCCACTATCTCCTGTTGCAATTATATCTTCTATTGTACCTTCAAAGTTCCAACTAAATGGTCCAATTCTATCATATCCATCTACACTTACAATAGTCAAATTGCTTTTATTAGTAGTTCCATTTACGCTAAGAGTACCTGGTGTTTTTCCTAAATTGTCCACATAAGAGTTAACTTCTTTCATCAATTCTGCTATTTGTTCTTCTATGCTGTCACTCCATTTTGTTTTATGTTCCTTCGCATTTTCTCCATTAGTATATTTGTTTCCTTCTGCATAATATTTGCTTAAGCCTATATCATTTACCCAACCATTAAATTGTCTCCATAATGCTCTTTGTGCAATAGTAACACGTCCGTCTAATCCTTCACCTTTTTCATTGTATCCTTCTCTTTTATTTAATATGTATGCTATTTTTGCAGAAGCATCATTTGTATATTTTGATGTATTTCCACTGTCAACTACTGTTGTCTGTTTTCCATCTATTTCGACATATGTCTTAACAGAATATTTTATAGGATTAAGTTTTTCATTTGGCATCATAAACTCTGACCAACGTTGTATACAGTATAAATCTGTACCTTTATAAAGGTCATCATATTTTAATTCAAATGTTTTTCCTATACTATTTTGATTAGTTCCTCTTAAATCTGAAACATTTGAAAAGCCATCTTTATTACTTGCATTAACAACTATTGTTGTTATTCCTAAAATCATACCTATTGCAATTATTACAAATAATAATTTTCTAATTTGTGTTTTCATTTTTTCTCTCCCTCCTTCCTATAATATTTCTTTCTTTGATATTGTTCTTACTATAAAATATACTGCTACACCTAGAATTACAATTGATGAAATTATTAACATTATAGTAGTTAATACTTGACCTGTTCTAATACTTATAATCAAATCTGCTGAGCCCATGTCATTTTCGCCTTTTTGTTTGTTACCTTCTGTAGAATTTATGTCTGTTAAACCTAATTCATTATAAGATTCTGCTATTTCTGCTGTATTGTTTATAAGTCCTGTATTATTTTCTTTCATTTGTTTTATAACTGTTAATTTAACATCTTTACTTTGTCCTGGCTCTAGTTTTTCGTTTGATAAACTTGTGCAATATACATCATTTCCAGATTGATACCAGTCCTTATTTAATTCTGAACTGAATTTATAATCACTAGATAAGTAATCTGCTATTTTCTTAACATATGCTGTAACATCACCTTTGTTTGTTACTCTAATTGTGTATTCTACTACTACTGTAGTTGAATTTACTTGTTTTGCATCTATTTCTGCTTTTGCTAATGTTTGGTTTTCATATGTATTTGTAACTGTTTTGTTATTTTGAACTGTTACTTTACTTATATATTTATCTAATTGTAAATCATAAGTTTTTGCTGTTATTAAACCAATATTGATATTTGCTATGTTTTCTGCATCTACATTTATAATTTCTGTTGCTGCCACCTTAGTATCTACACCATTTATTTTTACAGTTTTATTAATAACATTTGAATTCATTGCATCTGAAACACCTTCTTTTGCAAATGCTGTTAAACCATATTTTGTTGTATCATATTCAAATACTACTAAATATTGACCTTTTGTTACTTTGTCAAAACTGTAGAAACCTGTTGATGAAGTTGTTGCTACTAATTCATTTCCATTTGCATCTTTTGCAAATTCATTTGTTGTAACATCTAATAATTTAACTATAATCCCTTGAATTGGTTGCTCTTGATTGTCTTTTTGTCCATTTTCATTTTCGTCAACCCACGCAGTTCCTGAAATTATTTTGTATTTTGTATTTATATCATTGTTTGTGCCATTTCCATTATTTCCATTGTCACTACCACCATTATTATTATCATCTGGTTGTACAAAATCTTTATCTGGTTGTAATATGTGTTGAATTTTTGCGTTTGCAACTTCTATATCAAATTCTTTTAAAGATATTTCATCTTCTATCTCCATCGCACTTGTATTTCCATATATTAAATTAACTTGTACTTCGATTTGATATTCTACACTTTCACCTGGTTGTAATGATATAGCTTCAGTTTTTAATAATTTTTTATTTTTATTATTGTCTGAAGTCAAACTATATTCTTCGCTTGATAGTTCAGTTCCATTTCTTAAAACTTTTGTTAAAGTCACTTCATTTGCTATCCAATTATCTATTGAAACTTCATCCGCTGTTTTTTCTCCAATATTTTTAACAACTATATTATAATTAATTGTATTTCCTGATGCCACATATTTTCCACTGTTCTCTGAAGTTGCTTGCATATCTAAAACAACTGATGAATCCACATTTACATTGATTTCATTTGAGTTGTATTCAGCATTGTCCACAATTGCTTTAGCTGATAAATCAAATACCTTTGTATTATTTTCATCATCTATGTTAACTGTAACAAGTGCTAAAACTTCTACTGTTTCTCCTGCTTTTATTTCATCTATTGTAATAGAATCAGTATTATGTTCCATTTTTGTTGTCTCATCTACTATATAAGAAATATCTGGAATTTTCGCCATATTTTTTGTATTATATTTAACTTGCACATTTTTCATGTCCTTATTGCTTTTATTAGTTACATATAGTACATACCTATAACTATTTCCATTTTGAACTATTCCATTAAACACATCTGTAGAAACTAATTGTAATTCTACATTTCCTTCTTTTACAGCTGTTTTTACTTCATTTGAAGTTTTTGTAATTTCTCCATATTTTGTTGTAACTGTATTAGAAATCTCTGTATTAGCCATACCGCTATTTACTTTTACTTCATAAAATTTTGTTACAGTTTCGCCTTTTGCAAGATTGTCAATTTTAATTTCTACATCTTTTTTTGTAGGATCTTCAAATTTTAAATCTTCTAGATATACTTGGTTGTTTATTTGGTCTGAGTTTACATATGTTGTACCTTCTGGCACTTTTGCTGTTACTGTTATATCAGACATGTCTTCTGACCCTGTATTAGAAACAACTACAGCATATCTTAAAACTTCATTTTCTTTTACTTCGTTTGTTTCATTACCTGCAACCATAGTTTTTAAAGTTGTATCTACAACTGCTCCTCTTGGTGTTGCAAGTCTGATTTTGTTTACATCAACTTTTTCTTCTGATGTTTGATTTGTATAATATACTATGTATCCTTCTTCAGCTGTTTCATTATACTCTAAATTAGCTGGAATAGTAATTGGATATGTTAAGTCAAGTTCTTCTAATATATCCATTGTATCTACTACAACTAAATATTTTTTAACATTTTTGCTATCACTTATTGTTTCTGTCCAATTGTTGCTTTGGTTACTTAAATCTTCTGTTGCATTTTCATTGTTTGAATAATAAATTCTTACTTTGCTTGTATCAATTCCACTTGCAGAAATATTTCCAACTTCTATATCAATACTATTTGAGTCAATTGCTTCTTTAGTTGGGAATACTCCTAATATTTTGACATTTGATATTTTATTTCCTTTATTGTTTATTATTCTTTTTTCAATATTAACTGTTTTTGTATCTGTTGCAACTGGTAATTGGCCATCTACAACGCCTTGATTGTTTACTAAATCTATTCCATATTCAGAAATTTGATTTGTTGTTACAACTCCTGCATATGAAACAATATCAATATTTTTCTCTATAGTTCCTATATTTGCTCCATTGCTATAATTTACTACATTGTCATTTGTGTATGTTAATTTAACTGTTTCTGTACTGCTTGCGATTTTTGTGTCTGTTGTCAAATTAGCATTTATTATAATTGTTGTTCCATCTATAGCTTCTTCTTTATATTTTGTTTGTTCACCTTGCATTGCTATTTCTATAGTGTTGTCTATCAATTGTGCTGTTTTTACTTTTAATTCATCTTCATATAAAATATTAATTGAATTAACTTTAATATTTTGTATTTTTGCTGGTAATTCTAGTCTTACAACTGGATTTTTAAATAACTCATTTATTTCATCTCTAGATTTTAAAGTTATTCTAAATTCAACATTGTTATTTGTTGTCATTGCAGATAATTCTGTTCTATTAATTTGTAAATCTGCTGCTGTTTCTGTTTCTTTTAATTCAATTCCAGAAACGTTGTTTCCTAGTTGATTTTCTATGCCTTCTGCAACATATGAAACTGTATCATTTACATTTATTGTGTTAGCTTGTTTTACTGTATCTTTATTTATTGTGCCTATTGTTCTTGTTGTTTCTATTTCTATTTTTCCAATTTTTTCTGCTTTTTCTATTTTGATATTTATTGTATTGACATTTTCAGGATATGTAATAATTATATCTCCATTTTCGTTTGCTTCAGTATTTTTGTTTACTGATGCTATGATGTTTCCAGAATTTGCATCCAAAATTGTTAAGCTTCCATTTTCACCTAAAACATTTTCTATTTGTGTTTTATTTAATTTTGATGTTTTATATGTTGATGTTATTTTTTCTTCATTTATTGTTTGTTCACTTTCTTTAACATTTGCTTGCATTTCTACATTATTTAAGTTTACATTAATAATGTTTTTGTATGTAACATCTCTTGAAATTCCAGCATATAGTTTTCCTTTGAATATGCTTGTTTCGCTTTGTTCAATATTTGCTGTAACTATTGCATTTTTTTCTTCTTGTCCTAATGTTATTCCACTTTCTGCTGTGTAAACTGTAGTGTTTTTATCATATAGTGATATTTGAGAGTTTATTTCTGATTTTTCATCATTAATAACTACATTTTGGTCATAAATATATGTTACTATTATGTTGTCATTTCCATTTTTCAACCAAGAAATTTTTCCATTTTCAGCTTGATTTTCTAAATTTATTACCACTTTTCCTGAATTTTCGTCATAAGTCCAATTATTTTCTGATAATATTTTTCCTGTTGTTGTTAATTCATTGTTTGTGTTTACTAATACCGCTTCTGGATATTTATCTGAAATTTTAGGAGTTTGAATATTTACAATTGTATTTTTTACTGGATATAAATTATTATTTAAACCAGATTTTACTTGCAATTGTATAATTCTTTTTTCTTGCCCATTTATTTTTAATACTTTATTTGTTATTACTTCTTGTGTTAAAGTTACTGCTTCTTCAGCATTTTGATATGGATTTATAAGGTTTACTTCTACATTTTTTTCCGCATTTATAGATATGTCTTTTTGTGTGCTGTCTTTGTAAATTCCATTTATAGACACACTGCTTTTCATGTCTATATAGTTTAAATCAAATTGGTTGTCTTTTATTTGTGCAATTCCAACTTCTATTTCTTTGTTTTCTCCTGCATTGATTTGATTTAAGTAAATAGTGTTTCCTTCTATTTTGCTTACTCCATCACTTAATATATCTGTTTTTAGTGTGAAGTTTGCATTGTTTAATACTATATTTCCATTAAAATATCCTTCTTTTTTTACTGATATTTGGAAGTATAGTTTTAGGTCTTCACTGTTTGTTTTTGCGTCTATGTTTGCAGTTTTGTTTCCGTCTGAATCTTTGAAATATGCCATGAATTCTACATTTTTGTGGTTTGTTGTGCTTTCAATGTTTATTATTTCTGCAGCATAAGAAACAGCATCAACACATAGCATTATGAAATTTGCCATTGTTAATGTTAAAATTAATAACATTGCTGTTATTGCTTTTAAAATTCTTTCTTTCATTTTTTTCTCCTCCTAAAAATTAAAGTCTTTTTATATATTATATATATTATAGGTATTATGTTTTATTGTCAATAGATATATTTACCTGATGCTCTAAGCTGTTACGGATATATATGTATTGCTTTTTTTTCTTTTTTATTACTTTTTTGTTACATTTTTGTTACAAATGAAAAATAATTCTTTTTACATAATACTCTAGAATAAATTATACAACATTTTTAGGGGTTTTTCAATATTTTTTTATATTTTTTTCCATTTTTTAGGTTTACATGATTACAGTTTGCTTATAGAAAATATTTATTTTATATATACTATAAATCATTGCACACTTTTCTCCTATTCTACATATACTATATATTATATTACATATATAGTAAAAAAAATTAATATACATTAATAGAGGTGATAAAATTGAATAACATGAACATTGACGAAAACACAATGAAAAACATAAAAAACATGGTAGACAATGGCAACATATCAGATGCAATATCAAACATATCCCCAGAAATGATACAAAACTTTTCAAAAATGCTATCAAACCAAGGAACACAAGAAAGCGCACAAAGTAACACTCAATCACAATCAAGTACAAAACAATCAACTAGTACTGTTCAAGAGAATAACTTTGACCTTGGTAACTTAGACATGAACACAATAATGAAAATGTCTTCAGTCATTGGGAAAATGAAAGACAATAAAAATGACCCAAGGGCCAACCTATTAAATTCATTAAAGCCATATCTAAGAGATAGCAAAAAAGGTCAATTAGATAATTATATGAATCTATTAAATGTTGCAAAAATAGCTGAAATTATGAAAGAAAACAAGGAGAACAACAATGATGTTTAGGTTTCCATTTTACGGTTATCCATACAATTATAATTACAACTATTACAAATACTATAATCAATTAGGCAATAGTTCGACAATCAAACAAGAAAAATCAACAGCAGAAAATGTCGAAACAAATGAGGATAAAATCGAAGAAGAAAATCAAAAAGAAAAAAGTAGTATTACTAATTCGCGAAAAATTAGTAGTACTACTGATGCACCTATTTTTGAAATATTCGGTATTAAATTGTATTTAGATGACCTTATAATAATAGGCGTAATGTACTTTTTGTATCAACAAAATGTCCATGATGAAATGTTGTATCTTATACTTTTAATGTTGCTTTTTTCATAACAAAATGCTATATATGATTAGTCTATAACAATTTTATCATTGTCTACAAATACATATGCTTGTTTATGTAATGGCTCTTCATCTCTATCTATTTCTTTTACTATATTAGATATTCGTATTTGTACTGTATCCAAATTTCCGGCTGCAATAATTGCATTTTTGTTTCCTTTAGCTCCTGCATGTGCCAAGCCTCTTAAATTTCCAACAACAACAATGTTTTCAGATGCAATAACTTCTGCACCAGAGTTTACATCACCTATAATAACAATACTTCCTTCTGTTTCTATTCTTTGTCCAGATCTTAATGACCCTCTATGAAATTTTGTTTCTGAAACACCTATTTCTTGTTTGAACGTCCTTGTAATACTAGATAGCCCTAAGCTTTTTGGCATGTCAAAGTCTATTTCTACATTGATTTTTTCTTTTATTAGTTCTTGAATTTCATCAATTTCTTTATTTTTTAAAACTTTTCCAACAACTTTAATTGGTGTTTTTTCGTCTTTATAGAGTTTCTTTAAATCTGATAACTTTTTGGTTAATTCAGAAATGATTTTCTTTTGTTCTGCATCTTCTGCAATTTTTATTATTATTTGATTTTTTTTCAAATTAATACTTATGCAACTACTCATTTTATTCATTCCTTTCCCAAGTTTCACATTCCTGCAGTTCTTATCTAATGCTCTCTGTATATGCTTGTGCTTGCATATCTTCTGTAACATTTTGTGTATTCATTCCAAAATATTCTGCCATAATATTTCTAACAGCTTCTGCCGTATAATTTCCATGTCCACCATTTTCAACCATAATAACAACTGCTATTTCTGGGTCCTCATATGGTGCAAATGCTGCAAACCATGCGTTTACAATGTCATTTCCATTTGCATCTTTTCCAGCTTCTGCTGACCCTGTTTTTCCACCAACTGAAATATTAAAATTCTTAAATCTTGCATATGCTGTACCAGCTTCTCCACTTGTAACTGACCTCATACCTTCTTTTACAGCATTTACATATTCACTGTTTAAATTAATATTTTCATCATTTGAATCTTGTGAAATTCCCAATTTTTCATTAACAAATTGTTTGATCTCTTCTTTTGAAACTTCTGTACCGTCTGGATTTTGAATAGTTTTTACTATACTTACATCTATTTTATTTCCTCCATTTGCAACCATACTTAAATATTTTGCCATTTGTAATGGTGTGAATTTATTGTACCCTTGACCTATTGCAGCATTTATTGTATCACCTGGATTCCATGTTGCATTAATAGATTTTGCATATTCTTTGCTTGCTAATGTTCCAGAAACTTCGCCAGGTAATTCTATTCCTGTTTTTGTTCCTAGTCCAAAGTATTTAGCATATTTATCTAATGTATCTATTCCCATTCTATCAGCTGTTTCATAGAAGAAAAAGTTACAAGATTTTTGAATTGCTCCTATTACATTAAGGTATCCATGGCCTGTATGATAGTCTGTGTAATACCAACATTTCCATTCTGCACCATATTTTTTGTATACTCCTGTGTCATTTATTCTTTCTGATAATGTTATATTTCCTGACTCTAGTCCTGCTATTGCAGTAACCATCTTGAATATAGAGCCTGGCTCATATGCACTTTGTATTGCTTTATTTATTAATGGATAAGATTTGTTTTCATTGTAGCTTTTCCATTCTTCACTACTTATGCCATCTGCAAATGATTGTGGGTTATAATCTGGATAACTTGCCATTGCTAACACTTCTCCAGTTTTTACATTCATAACAACACATGAGCCACCTTTTGCTTCATATGCTTTTCCAAAACCACCGTTTTTTATTTTTTCGATATTTTCTTTTAATGCTTCTTCTGTTATTTTTTGTAATTTTGAATCAATTGTTAAAACCACATTAGAGCCTGAGACAGCTTCTTCTGCAACTACTTCAGCCGTAGTAGTTCCATCAACAGCCATGTCAATTTGTTTTGTTCCTTTTTTACCTTTTAAGTATTTTTCAAAAATTGCTTCAATTCCAGTTTTTCCAATAAGGTCGTTTTGGTCATATTCGTCTTTTTTCTGTTTATATTCCTCGTCACTTATCTTTGAAGCATATCCTAATATATGTGAAGCTAATGTTCCTTCTTTATATTGTCTAACTGGCTGTACTACAATATTTATACCAGGAAACTCATCTCCTCTTTCTGAAAATTCTGCAATTGCTTCCCTTGGAATGTCTTTTGCTATTGTTAAAGCTTTTGTGCTACTATATCCTTCTTTTGTTATTGCATATCTTATTGCTATAATTTTTCTTGTTTCTGATATGTTATCATTTTGAATTTTATACTTTTCTTTAAATTTGTAAAAAGCCTCTTCAGATGATGCATTTTCATCTATATCATTGTTCTTTTTCCAATTAGCTAATTCTGTGTCTGATATTTTATATTCAAATGGCTCTATGCTTATTGGGAACGTATCTGTGTAGCTAACATTATATTTTTCTAATACTTGTACTATTTTTAATATAGAGTTGTTTAATGCATCTGTGTCTATTTTACTTTTGTATAATTCCAAATTGAATTTTTGACTTGAAGAGACTAAGACATTTCCTGACCTATCTAGAATTTCTCCTCTGTCTGCTTCTAATACGCTTTCTCTTGTAAGCCTTGTATTTGATTCTTCTCTATATTTTGCTCCATGAACAATTTGAAGATTAAACAATTGGACTATTAATATTATTCCAATTAAATATGTAAAAATAGTTACTATATTATATCTAAAATTAATACTTCTTTTATTAATGCCTTTTGCCAAATCTTCACTTCCTTCCATTAATTAAATTACTTACATTTTTAAAAATATCTTGTTAATATTTTATTTCCTTTGTATGTATTTTCTATATAGTATCCAAATTTTTGCATTAATGGATATATTATTATTGTAATTAAAATATTGTAAATGACCTCAATTATCAAAATTTTTATAAAAGCTAATATTTCTAAGTTTGTTGAATATAATACATAAGTTACAAAGTAAGTAATTAATTCAAATATTACTGTTGTTCCAAATACCATAAACATAATGGTTATTCTACTGTCTTTTGAAAAATTCTTGTTAAATAATATTGCTATAAGCCCAACTAATACTAAGCCTATTAAGTTTATTCCAACATCTATCTTATATACTAAGTCTAAAAATATTCCAAATACTGCCCCATATATAATGCCCATACTTCTATTTCCAAATAAGCCTATGAATAATATGAATATTACAAATAGGTTAGGTTTTATTCCGCTAATTGTGAACCAACTAAAAAAGTTTGCTTGTAAAAAATATATTATAAAACCTATTAATACTAAGCCTATATTTATAAGCACTTTTTTCATTGATTTCACCTCTCTTTTATTTTTTAATTATTTTTTACTACTAATACTGTATTTAATTTATTAAAATCAACTGCAGTTTCTACTAATGCATATCTATCTGTCATATTTTTTGTGGTAACTATTTTTTTTACAGTTCCTACATGTATTCCTTTTGGATATATTCCACCTAATCCTGATGTATCAACACTATCTCCTTGAACTAAATTTGCATCTGTAGGTATGTACATTGCCTTTAATTCTGTATTATTATCTAATGTTCCTTTACATATAACACTATCTTTGCTTGTGCTCATCAAACAACTTATAGAACTTGATGTGTCAACTATAGTTCTAACTTTTGCTGTGTCGTCTGTGACTGATATGACATGACCTACAAGCCCTTCATCAGCTATTACAGCCATATTTTCTTCTATTCCATCTTTTTTTCCTATATTTATTATTATTGTTTTTGAATAATTGCTTATTTCTTTATTTATTACATATCCTGGAATAGTTTTATATTCACCATATTTTTCTGTTAAACCTAGATATTCTTTTAGTGTTTCATTTTCTGTTCTAATGTTTTCTAGTTCTCTTAGTGATTGTTCTAATTTACTATTTTCTTCCTGCAATTGTTTATTTTCTGTTTTTAAATTGCTTATGTCTGTAAAAAAAGTGGAATTTCCACTAACTTTATTTTTTAAATATGTTAGTCCATTTTGTATAGGCATAACTAATTTATTTGCAACATTTTCAAAAAATGATGTATTTGCTTCTTTATTGGAAAAAATAACTATTAAAATTAAAATGATTATTGTAATTATAATTCCTAAAAAACCACTTTTTTTATTTCTATACATATCCTTCTCCTTTATTTTTTTGAATTTGTTAAAATCTGCTATCTTCTTTTTCTTGAATTTACTAAGACTGATTTTAATCTTTCTAAATCGTCTAGTGTTTTACCTGCTCCCCTAACTACACAGTCTAATGGCTCTTCTGCAACATATACTGGCATTCCTGTTTCTATGCTTATAAGCTTGTCTAAATTTTTAATTAAAGCTCCTCCTCCTGCAAGTACTATTCCTTTTTCCATTATGTCTGATGCTAATTCTGGTGGCGTTTTTTCTAATGTGCTTTTTACTATGTCAACTATTTTTGATATTGATTCTTTTATTGCTTCTTCTACTTGTGTTGATGTTATTTTTTCATTTCTAGGAAGTCCATCTGTCAAGTCTCTTCCTCTGACATCCATTGACATTTCTGTCATTAACGGCATTGCACAACCTATTTGAATTTTTATTTGTTCTGCTGTTGTTTCTCCTATTGCTAAATTCATTTCTCTTTTTACATAGTTAACAATGTCTTCATCTAATTCATCTCCTGCTACTCTTAAAGAGTGGCTTACTACTATTCCTCCAAGGGAAACGACTGCAACTTCTGTAGTTCCCCCTCCTATATCAACTATAATGCTTCCACTTGGCTCTGCTACATCTAAAGATGCTCCTATTGCTGCTGCCATTGGCTCTTCTATTAGATATACTTCTTTAGCTCCTGCTTGAAGTACAGATTCTTCTACTGCTCTTTCTTCTACTTCTGTTATTCCAGATGGAACACCTACTACAACTCTTGGTCTTCCTACATTGTATTTTTTTTCTACTTTTTGTATTATGTTTTTAAGCATTAATTGTGTTGCAGTAAAATCTGCAATAACACCATCTTTTAGTGGCCTTACAGCTTTTATTTGTTCTGGTGTTCTTCCTAACATTTCCTTTGCTTCATTTCCTGTTGCTAATATATTTCCTGTTTTTCTGTCTATTGCAACAACAGAAGGCTCTTTTAAAACTATCCCTCTTCCTTTTAATGTTACTAAAATATTTGCCGTTCCTAAGTCTATTCCTATGTCTTTAGAACCAAATGTAAAAAATTTCATCTTTAATATCATTCCCTTCTAGGTGTTTTTTCTAGTGTTCTTTCCAGCATTTTCCCAACTTCTGTAATAACACTTTTAAAATTCATATCTCCAATAATTATATGATCTATCAATTCAATATTAAATATTGATGCCCATTTGTATAATTCGTCTGTAAAATGAATGTCTTCCTTGCTTGGTGTTGGATCTCCTGTTGGATGATTATGAACTATTGCCATTTTAGGCGCTTTTATTTTTATGGCTTCTCCCATAAGTTCTTTCATATTTATGTTAGCAAAATTCACTCCGCCTGTTGTCATGTCTATATTCCTTAGTATCTCATTTTTATTATTTAATAAAATTAATTTTATATGCTCTTTTTTCTCGTTTCTTAGTTCTTGCATAACTAAATTTGCTATATCTTCTGTTTTTGTTATTTTTATTTTTTTATAATTTGTTGGTCTTGACATTCTAATTGCTAGCTCACATATTGCTTTTATTTGGATTGCTTTTACTTTTCCTATTCCTTTTATTTGCATTAGCTCTTCTATTTCGATGTTTTTTAAAAAGTTTAGTTCTCCTGTTTGTGGCTCACAATTTAAGTTCAATATTCTTTGTGCTATTTGTACTGATGTTTCTTCTTTGGTTCCTGTTTTTATTATTATTGCTAGTAGTTCGGCATTTGATAGTGCTTGTTCTCCATATAGTTCTAGTTTTTCATATGGTCTTTCTATTTCTGGTAATTCTTTTATTTTTAGTGACAAATTAAAACTTCCTTTCTGTTTTTTACAGTTTTATTAAACTGCTTTTTTTGTCCCTATTTTTTTCATTTATTATATTTTTTTGTATATAAATATTGATAGTATCATTCCTACTATGCTTGCTATGTTTATTTTGAACATTAACCCAAATGTTATTTTTAATACACTTAAGTCTAATACAAATGGTGTTTGTAGCCCAAATTCTTGTTCATAAGATAACCACCATAGCCATGGTACTCCTGCTGCTAATTTTCCTAGTAGTCCCCCTATTACTAATCCTGCTAGCAAAAATACTAATAATACCCATATATTTTTTTCTCTTGTTGCCATATTTTTTACCTCCATTTTTTCTTTTGTCCTTACGGATGTACCTTTTTTATATTTGCTATTATACCTTGATTTTCCTTTTTTTTCAAGTAGTTTTTTAAATATTGTTTCATTACGAATATTTTTTATAAACTGTAACAACCTTTTCATAATTATCGTTTTTTATTACCAAAATTTGTTCTATCTTATATAATAAACTTACCAAATGGATTGTCTAATTACAAAAGGAGGGATACATACGAAAAGAAAAGGAAATCTATATCCTGCAATATGTGATTATGACAATATTGTAGCTTCATATGTATATTATCATTTACTTTTTTCATTAATTTTTTATTTTCTTTATATACTTGCTAACTCTGTTGTTTCTATCCAAATTCCTAAAACATCTTTTACTCCTTGTGTATTAACTCCTAAAGCTACATACATTGCTTTTTTTACACTTCTCAAATCTTCTTTTACAGAACAATACAAACAGTCCACATATACAAATGGATAACATTT
>CAKPAB010000006.1 GCA_934132805.1 uncultured Clostridia bacterium
GGTGAAGGGGACTGTTTGCTAAACAGTTAGGTCCCGAAAGGGGCGCGGAGGTTCGAACCCTCTCATCTCCGCCAAAGATGCTAGTAAATTTATACTAGCTTTTTTTGTTGTATTTTGCTTTATTTCAACAATTTATATATAATATTTTATTTTACAAATAATTTTTAATTGAGAATAATAATATTTTATTGATAATATATTAAAAAAATTCAAAAAAATATTGACTAGAATAAAAAAAATGTAGTAAAATTAATAAAAATAGTAAAAAAAGTTGAAAAATAAAAAAAAATAAGGTATAATTATTTTATAGGCAAGAAGGACGGTGATTTAATGCGTAAAATACAAAAAATATTTTTAGTATTAGTAATCATTCTTACAATATTAAGTCTATTTAATATATCATTTGCCAGAATAGAACCCGATGACTATCAACCATCAGGGCCAACATCTAATGACTATACAAAAGCATTTTTTAAAGCGTCAATAGTATTAGGAGCTATAAGGAATGTAAGTGTGGTTGTTTCAGTAATAGCATTAATGATAATAGGTGTGAAATACATAATAGGTAGTGCAGAAGAAAGAGCTGACTATAAAAAGACGATGATTCCATACATAATTGGATGTGTATTAGCCTCATCGGGAACAACATTGGTTTGCTTTATATATAATTCACTAAATGGGTAAGAGTAGGAGATTACTATGAGAAGAAAAATATTAAGAATTTTAGTAATAATTGTTATAATTGCTAGTTTTTCAAATACAAATATAGTACAAGCTGAAAATCTTATAGAAAAAGATATTACTGAGTTGGGAGTTATAGGAGTTACAACTGGATCTGGATCATCATCAAGCTCAACTTCAGGAGGAATTGGAGATGTCATAAAAGGTGGAGATGATTTTATTAGTGAAGGACAGCGAGGAGATACAAGTATAGATAAGGAACAATTACAGAATGCATCATCTGCTATATATAATGTACTATTAATTGTAGGAATAATAGCTGCAGTATTAGTTTCAGGAATATTAGGAATAAAATTTATGTTAGGATCAGTAGAAGAAAAGGCAGAAGTAAAAGCAGCACTAATTCCATTTGCTATAGGATGCATAGTGGTATTTGGGGCATTTGGAATTTGGAAAATAGTTGTAACAATAGGAAACAGATTGTAAATTAGTTATTAAAGTTTACTTAGATGACTAGGTAAGTTATATAAAACCAAAAATAAAAAAGGGAGGAAATAAAAATGAAAAAAACAGTAAAAATAATTGCTATATTATTATTGGCTATTACATTGGTTACATTCTCAACAACAGTTTTTGCTGCTGGTGGAGAAATATCACCAGGAAGTTTAACACCAACATATGGAACTGATGATGGTGGTTTATCTACTAAAGCAGGAAAAATAATGGGTATGATTAGAAACATTGCTGTAATTGCAGCTGTTATCATAATAATGGTATTAGGTGTAAAATATATGTTAGGTTCAGTAGAAGAAAAAGCAGAATACAAAAAATCTTTTATGCCATTAATAATTGGTATAGTATTAGTAGTATCTGCAACAGCAATAGCATCATTCATATTCAACATGGCAGCATAATTAAATGTATAAAAAACAAAAGAGTAATTCTTTCGGGAATTATTCTTTTTTTGTATATAAAATTTTAAAAACCTAATATCCCTATATAAAATTTCAAAAAAGGCAAAATAATATATTACAAAAATGTTACAAATCTATTAAATTTCCACTTTTTTTGCCAAAAACTATACAATTATCCACAGGTTTATGATATAATATATATTGTATAATTATAATAAGAAAGATACAAAGGAAATAAGGCAAAATTAAGAGAAGCCTTAAGAAAGGATGAGATAAACTATGCAAAGCTATGAAATTCCAAGAAATTATAAAGGGGAAGGAAGAATATTATATATATTTTCAACAAAAGGCTTAATATATACATGTGTAGGAGCAGGTATAGGGCTAATATTTTATTTTATATTTAGAATGCTAGGACTTTCAATGGTTGGACTTGTAATTACACTAATATTTGGAGCAATAGGTTTTGCAATAGGAACACTAAAAGTGCCAGAATCATCAGCAACAGATTTAACAAGAAAAACAGGTGGAGAAAATATAGATGATGTTATTATTAGATGGATAAAATTCAAAAAGAATGGTAACAAAATATATGTTTATAAACCAGAGGAGGAAACAAAAGATGGACAATAATGAATTAATTAATATATTAACAATTTTATTAGGAGTTATGATTGGAGTGCTTTGTATTTTATGTATAGTATTCTTAGTATTAAAAATAAAATCAAGAGATCCAAAAGAAAAGAAAACTTCTAAAAATGAAACTGCAGAAAAGGCAAATTCAAAAACAGTAACTCCAAAAACTTATACTAAAGAATCTATTTTTAAATTTATGGAATTTGATAAAATAAGTGATAATATGATAGTTCAAAAAAATGGAAAAAGATTTTTAATGGTTATTGAATGTCAAGGGATAAACTATGACTTAATGTCTGGACTAGAAAAGAATAGTGTTGAACAAGGTTTTTTGCAATTTTTAAATACATTAAGATATCCAATTCAAATATATGTTCAAACTAGAACTGTAAACCTAGGAAGTAGCATAAATACATATAAAGAAAGAGTTGACCAAATTTCTAAACAATATGCAGCAAAACAAATGGAATATAACCAAAAAGTTCGTTCAGGACAATATTCAGATGAAGAGTTAAACAAAGAAAAGTATGAACTAGTAAGAGAAAGAAATTTATATGAATATGGTGTTGATATTATTAATAATACAGAAAGAATGAGTTTGAACAAAAATATATTGAGCAAACATTATTATGTAATAATTCCATATTATCCAGAAGAAGCTTCAAATGGAGCATATAGCCCAGATGAAATCTCAAATTTAGCATTTTCAGAGCTATATACAAAATCACAATCTATAATAAATTCATTAGCAGTTTGTGGAATAAATAGCAAAATATTAAATTCTACAGAATTAGCAGAATTGTTATATGTTGCTTATAATAGAGATGAGTCAGAAACATTTAATTTAAGAAGAGCTTTAAGTGCTGGTTATGAGGATATATATTCAACAGCGCCAAATGTTTTGGATAAGAGAATGAAAGAACTAGATTTAAAAATAGAGCAAGATGCTATCAAAAAAGCAAATGAAACAATTTATGATGTTATTGAAGAAAGTCAAAGACAAAGAAAAGTAAAACAAAAAGAGGCAGAATTAAATGATTTAATAGACCAAATGGCTAAAGCTTTAATAGAAGAAAACAAGAGATCTGTAGGAGCTGATGTTGCAGAAGCTGCTATAGAAAAGATAGATGAAGATAGCAAAAAGACTAAAGAAAAAGGAGGAGAAGAAGATGGCAAAAAAACAAAAACAACAAGAAGAAAGTCTACAAGAACAGTTTAGAGAATATAGAGAAGAAGATGTTTCTATACTAAAGAAAAAGTCAATAAAAGAGTTAATAGCACCATCTGGAATAGATGCTTCAAATATTGATCATTTGGAGATAATATCAAATACAAAAAGATATGCTCGTAGCTTTTTTGTATCATCTCTTCCTAGAATGTGTACATTCCCTGAATTATTTAGAGATATGTATATGTTTGGTGATATAAATACATCAATATATATAAACCCTATTAAAGAAGATAAATCACAAAATGATTTAAACAGAGTAATAAATGAGTTGGAAACAGAAAGAATTGTGGCAGCAGATAAAGGAAATATAAATAGGGAAAGTACAATTTCACAAAAAAGACTAGAAGCAGAACAATTAAGAGATGAGATTGCGGCAGGTTTTAATAAACTATATGAAGCGTCAATTATTTCTACAGTTTTTGCTTATAGTATGGAAGATTTAGATAGATATACAAAATTGTTATCATCAGAAATGGCGAAAACATTAGTTGGAGTGAAAACAGCATGGGGAATGCAAGAAGATGCATTTAAATCTAATTTGCCATTTATGAATGATAGAATAAACAAAACACATACTTTTGATAGAAATTCTATGGGAACTGTATTTCCATTTACAACTTCAGAAGTTGGACATCCTACTGGTGTTCCCCTAGGTTTTAATAAGCAAACAGGTACACCAATATTGTTTGATAATTTTCATTCATCACTTTCAAATTATAACATGGTTATATTTGCTAAGTCTGGTGCTGGTAAATCTGTAACAATGAAAACTTTAATATCAAGGTCATCAGTTTTAATGGGAATTGAGAGTTTGGCTCTTGATGCTGAAGGTGAATACACAATTGTGGCAGAGAGTTTAGGTGGAATTAATGTTGTAATTAGCCCAACATCTAAAACAGTTATTAATTTGTTTGATGTTGAGACAGAAATTGTAAAAGATGAAATTACTGGAAAGGATAGAGTTACTTTAAATATAGAAAATAAAGTAGAGGATGTTACACAGGCTTTGCTTACTATGGCTAGGGGTAGTACTCGTTCTGATGAGGTAAATGAGTTGACTAAACAGATAATTGCAGAGTCTGTTGCAGAAGAGTATGCAGCGATTGGTGTTAATAGTAATCCGGATAGTTTATATAAGGCTTCAACTGGAATTGCTAGGGGAAATATATTTTCAAAGGAAAAGAAAGAAATGCCTACTATTGGGTCTTGGTATAGAAGAATTCAAGGAAAGGCTAGGGAAAATACTAACCCAGATTATCAATATCATTATAGTTATTTGTTAAAAGTTATGAAACAGTACATAAGAGAATATGATGGGCAGATGGCTTACTTTGATGGACAGTCAACTTTTGAGTTGCTTGAAGGTGCTCCTTTTATAAACTTGGATATTTCTCAATTGGAGGAAAGGTTTGCAAGACCTCTTGCACAACAAATTTTGCTTTCTTGGATTTGGGAAAAATTCGTTAAGAAGAATAGTGAAGATAGAAAAAAGGCTACACAAAAGAGGGTTTTAGTTGACGAGGCTTGGATGTTATTGCCATATCCTGAGGCTGTAGATTTCTTGAATAAGATGGCTAGACGTGCAAGAAAGAGAAATGTTTCTTTGGCTATTATTTCTCAGAGATTTCAAGATTTCTATGAGAATCATGATGCTCAGGCAGTTCTTACTTCTTCTGATACTAAATTGTTTTTAGCACAAGATAAATCTGAAATTCAATATTTGAAGGAGGTATTCAAACTTTCTGAGGGTGAGGCTAACTTCTTGGTTACTTGCCAAATTGGTGAGGGACTACTTAAGGTTGGTGCTGATTCGGCTATTTTGAAGATTATGCCGACTCGTAAGGAGTTTGAGTTTGTGGATACTAACCTAAATCAAATTGCGAAAAGGAATAATGTGTAAAGTATGTCAGGAGGTTTAAACTTTATGAAAGTTTTTCAAAATAAAAATTTGTTTAAGAAACTAATTATTGTTTTTATTGTAATAACACTTTTTAGTTTTTGTATACCGAAGCAGTCGCAGGCAAAAGATGGTATGGTAGCAACAGTTGGTGGAAAATTGTTAAATCCAGTTATGTCATTGTTTGTTGGACTTGGTGATGGTCTGATGGGAATCTTGCAAAATGTTGTTTTAGGTGTAGGGGTAAATGATTCTTTAGTAGCAGTAAATACAGAGAGTGGTTTTTGGGCTAAATTGTTTATAGTAATTGCAGCTTTTGCAGTAATTGGAACATGTATTGTTGCTACTGTATTATCTGCAGGAAGTTTGTCAGCAATAACAATACCATTATTGATAAAATTTGGAGCAGCTACAGCATTTGTAATTGCTGGGTCAACGGTAACCTTTGGCTTTGTAAATAAAGTAAATGATAAGAATTTACCAGATATTTTATATTTGCCAATGTATCAAATAACTCCTCAAGAAATATTTTCAAATAAGCTGCCAATATTAGATGTTGATTTCTTTAATCCTTCAGATAAAACCTATACTTTTACTGATAAGGATGGAAATGAATTCACATCAAGTTCAACAGCAAAAGATTTAAGACAGACTGTTTCCAATTGGTATGTAATTTTAAGAGATATTTCATTGGTTGCTTTATTATCTGTATTAGTTTATGCTGGCATAAGAATAATAATATCAAGTACGGCAGGAGATAAAGCAAAATATAAACAAATGTTAGTTGATTGGTTAGTGGCTATATGTTTATTATTTACAATGCAGTATATAATGGCTTTTTCTAATATGTTGGTAGAAAAATTTATAGAAGTGATCGATTCTACTAGAATAGATAATTTGGCTAAAGAAAGTAATACCACAGATCCAGAAGTGTATATTATTAATGATACAAAAACAGCGCAAAATGCATATAAAAAATTAGTTGGAGATCAGGGAAAAAATAGTCCATATTTTTATTATTTTTTAGATAGTGAAGGTAATCAGCTTACAGAAGAAGGAGAGGAAAATGCTGCACAAATAGCATGGCCAGCTGAAAACTTTTTGCAACAGGCTAGATTAAATTCACAATTATTATCAGATGATGAAGAAGAGTCATGGGTAGCAATAGGTTGGAAAGTTATATATGTTGTTTTAGTTGTTTATACTTTTATATTTATGTTTACATATTTAAAAAGACTAGTGTATATGACATTTTTAACAATAATAGCACCATTAGTTGCTATGACATATCCATTAGATAAAATGAATGATGGTAAAGCTCAGGCATTTGATGCATGGTTTAAGGAATATATATTTAATTTGCTACTACAACCAATGCATTTAATATTATATACAATCTTAATATCATCTGCAATGCAATTTGCAAGTAAAAATATTATATATGTTGTGGTTGCATTAGGCTTCTTAACACCAGCTGAAAAATTATTCCGTAAATTCTTTGGCTTTGAAAAAGCACATACACCAGGTTTACTTGGAGGACCTGCTGGTGCGGCACTTATGATGAGTGGTATGAACAAATTATTTGCTAAAGGTCCAAAAGGTAAAAAGGGAGGAGCCGGAGGAAAAGGTTCAGACGGCGGAAATGAAATTGGTGATGATGATAAAAAACCAAGAATGAAGGATTTCGATAAAGAAAATGCAATGATAGGTGATGGCATTGGAGAAGAAGAAAAAACATCAGTTGAAAAACCATTAAATAATAATCAAAAGCATTTAGATGATATAAATGGAGCAATGGGAATTGAAAACAGTAAAAATAAATTTGAAGCACCATATAGCAATAACGAATTAGATGCAATGAAAGATTATTATGAAGCTGGACTAGGAAGAAGTATTACACAAGGGGCATCAACATTACCAACACCTAGTGGAGGTACTCCAACATCAATGCCAAAAGGAGGAGCTTTAAAACCACTTCCTAAAATTAAGACACCACCAAAAAGAAGTATTCGTAGAGCAGTTGGTGCAGTTGGTGGATATTATGGAAGAAAATTCAAGAGAAAGCTAAAAAACCCACAAACGTGGAAAAATGTTGGCAAAAAGGCTATAAGAGGTGCAACAATGGCGTCTACTACTGGAATTGGAATGACAGCAGGTGCTATTGCTGGTATTACTTCTGGAGATCCAACAAAATTTGCACAATATACTGCGACTGGAGCAATAGGTGGATATACTGCAGGTAAGAACATACCAGCACCACAAATAAATCAAGAAGTACGTGAGGAAGCACAAAGAGCTTATTATGGTTCAGATGAAGAGTATGAAAAAGCAATACATGAGCGTAATAGAAAGAATTTCCAAAGAGATGAAAGTAATATTCGTAAATTAGAAAAGGAATATGGAGGAAAAGAAGCAAGAAAAATAATGGATGAAGTTGCTCCACAATATTTTGATAGAGGCATTGATAATATTGATGATATTATGGCAGCATATGAATTAGAAAAAACTGGAGTTAGCAGAGATACTGCTGCTGCAACAGCAAAATATGCATCAAGAATTGGATCAGATACTACAAAAATGAAATTAAAAGATAAGACAGATTGGCAAAATACATTTGCAAAAGAATTTTCTAAAAATTCAAGGGTTAAAGAAAATAATATTGACCCTAATAAGAGTGCTGAAGAAGCGATGAAGAGAATTGATAGATTTAATAAATTAAAAAATAGTTAGAAATTAGGGAGGCTATAATTATGTATAATTTAATAAGATTTTATAATCAAAACAGGAAGAAAATTTTTAAGATTATACTGGTTATAGTCTTTATAATTGCAATAATACAATTGTTAAATTATTTTGCAAAAAAACAGAATGAAAGTGATGAAAATATTAATACTAATGTTGAGAGTAATATAACATATGAACAAGAGGTTATATCAAACAAATCGGCGGTATCTGGTACAACAGTAAAAGGAGAAAAACTACAAAAAGATACAGAAGTTATACATGATTTTTTTGAATATTGTAATCAAGGCAATATAGAACAAGCATATAGTGTACTTACTGATGAATGTAAAGAAGAGATGTATCCAACATTAGATGACTTTAAAAGAATTTATTATGATTATCTTTTTAATGGAGAAAAGAAATCATATACAATAGAAAATTGGACTGGAAGTATATATAGAGTAAGAATTACAGGAGATATACTATCAACAGGAAAATTAAATGAAAATGAAACAAGGCAAGATTATATGACTGTAGTACAAAAGGATGGAGAATATAAACTAAATATTAATAGTTATGTTGGTAGAACAACTCCTAATAAAACAACAGAAAATAAGGATATAAAAATTACTGTAAAAAGTATAGATACATATATGGATTATGAAATATATAATTTGTATATTGAAAATAATTCAAGTAATGATGTATTATTAGATACTGATGATGATACAAAAGCAGTTTATTTGTTAGATAGTAATGAGAAAAAGTATTATTATTATAATAATGAAGTTTTGCAAAATAAATTATTGGTGCAAAGTAAACTTAAAAGTAATTTAGAAATTAAGTTTATGAGTTCATATGGTTCAACAAAGAAAATAAAAAATTTAGTATTTTCAAAAATGATATTGAATTATCAAGAATATAGAGACTTAAATGATAAAAAACAATTTACAGATTTTTGTAAATTTGAAGTTAATATATAAAAAAGAAGGAGGTAATAAATGGATAGTGATGATATTAAATATATGGCAAAAAAAGTTTTAAGATTGATTTTTGCTGGAAAAAAAGCTAAAATAATATTAATAATAGTTTTAATTTTGTTATTGATATTATTTATGTTATTACCTGCTTCTTTTTATTTTATTACGATAGATGATGGCATATGGGATGATGATGAAAAAGGAAAACCATCAAATTATACGGATAATGCAAAAATATCAACTGATGCAACAAAGATGGGAATTGTAGTAGATAAGGATACTATGGTAAAAAATGGTTTAAAAGATTTAGGGTATGATGATGAAAAAATTGCTAATATGACAGATGAAGATATTATAGAAGTATTTAAAATAAATAAAAAATTAAAAAAAGACCCTCCAATAACAAGTTTAGATGAGCTTACACAGGCAGAATTATTATGGTGTCTTAATGATGCATATTCAAGTTATTTGAAAAAGCCAGCGGAATTAGAAAAGCTATTAAATGCAGAGTTAATTACTCAATATCCTGATTTAGGACCAAATGTTACAGAGTTAAATGGTATAATAAAATTTGAAAGACATAAAGCAGATGGCTCAAGTGAATTTTTGACATATATAGATTCTAATACATTTACTGGATATGTTGATTCAAATAATACAGATGCTTTAAAATACTTCACATTAGATGAACAGGGAAATGCATTAGTTGCATATTCAGATAAGACAACAGAAACAGTAACTTCAAATGATGGAGATATGAAATTAAGTGATTATACAGATGGTTTAGATGATAGTAATAAACAATCTAATGGTAATTATAGTAAAACTACGATTACGGTTTCTTCAGTATCTATTAATTATAAAAGTGCAGTAGAAAAATATACAATGCCATTTAATTATTTGTGGTCTTTGTTAGTAATAGGTGAGGATAAAGATTTTGTATTGGAATTGGCAGACTTAGTTGAAAATAGTGAAATTACAATATCAATTTATGATAATATTGTAACTACTGAAGATGTAAATACATATACATATAAAAAAGAAACAAGGACTGATAAATATGCTAGACTTTCAGTAAGAAATGCTAGTGGTGTAAGTGGTTATCCAACTGAAAGATATTGGTCAGCAGAAGATTCACCAAGTGGGAACTATGATCCACGATACCAGGCTTCTTATAACACAGATAGTACTGAATATAAGGTAACAAATACTGTTATAAATGAAAGAAATCAAATTAAATATGATTTAACAAAGGCTGATGTGTGGATAGTTGATTATAGTAAGGAATATGACTTTCCTAAGGATGCAACTTCAAGTGTTGATAGCAATTCGGCAGATTTAGATGATACAGCATATACTCTTAATACAGAAACTTCAGTTAAAGGCGATGCGGCTGCAAATGATTCTGATATTCTTGCTTTTAAGCAGACTGTAGAAAATTTTGTTAAGAAAAAAGTTGGAAATTCGTCAACCTCAAGGAGTGGGACAGGTAGTGGAAGTAAGACTTCGGTTACTGAAAAGAAAAGTTCAGGTAGTGGAAATAAGAGTTCTGGTAGTGGTAAGGCACCAATTGGAGGCTCTACTAGTGGTGCTAATTCTAATAGCAATAGTGAAGAGGTAGAAGTTGTGGTTGTGGATGCTGAACTTAAAAATTATGATCATTTTGTTGAGAGAAAGCATACTCAGACAGTAACTACTACAGATAAGACTTATGTGGCACAGACTCCGGTGAATAATCCAAAGGATGATAAAAATGCAGATACGGATAATTTTGTGAAAATATTGTGTAAAGAAAGTCATGTTGAGGCTAAAAGTTATTTGACTGATGGTAAGACTACTAGCTGGTTGTGGGAGATTATGGAGAAAAATTGCCCTGATTATATTGATTTGACTAAGTATTTGTTTTATAAGGTTACTGGTAGAAGTTTTGGAGTTGATAGTTTTGATTTTTCAGCGTTTGATCCTGGAAGTTTTCAGACTGTAAGTGGAAGTGGCACAGCTTCTGAAATGTTACTTAATTTTATAAATACTTTTGAGGGAGGAAAAACTAATTCAGATGGAACAAAGTATATAGTAGAAGATGATGGTGCAGGGAATCTTGTTGTAGGTCATGGAATAGATATTTATAATAGTGGATATTTACAGGAATTTTTAGATGCAGGATACTCAGTAACAAAAGGTTCAGAAATAGATAAAGAATTTGTAGATAATTTAGAATTAATGGAAATAGAGAAACATAGAAAAAATTTGCTTAGTAGGACTGCAGGAATAAATCTTACTGAATATCAAATAGCTGCATTGATTTCGAGAGCGTACAATTGTGGTGATGCTGGGGCAACAGGAACTAGAAATGGAAAAAACTTTGTTCAAGCATATACTGCTTATTGGAATCAAGACAGAGATGATAAGTATAGTAAAAAAGATTCTAATGCTGATTTTAATCATAAGTTATATACTGAATATATGAGTAAACCTGTTACAAGTGGTGGAAAATATTTGAAAGGACTTGAAACAAGAAGAAAAGCAGAATGGACACTATTTCAAACAGGATATGATACCGTTTCAGGACAATGGTATTCTGCAGGAGGAGGGTCAGTAATTGAAGCTGCAAAAGAAATACATGCTTACATGGAACAAAATGGATATACATATTGTGTATATGGTGGAAATGGTTATGAAGAATGTAAAGGTGGAGGACATGGATTAAATACGACATTTGAACAATCTAAGAATGGTTATCATCATACATGTTGTGCAACATATGTATCATGGGTATTACAAAAAGCTGGATATTTGAGTGAATCAGAGCATAGCAATAGTGCATCTGGATTACAAAGTATAATGAAGAAAAAGGGATTTAAGGTCATTAATAATCAAGCGGATTTACAACCAGGAGATGTATTATGTTATAGTTCACATGTTGAAATATATGCAGGAGATAACAAAGTTTATAATGCTGGTAGTGGTAGAGCAATTAGAAGTGCATCACCAGCAAATGTATATAGAAGCTTTAATTATGCATTGAGACCAGTAAAATAAGGAGGTATTATGACAAATTTAAAAAAAATAATAATATTTCTTATATTATTAATAATTGCAATAATTGTAATTATATTTGCTATAATAAATTCTAATAAAGGAGAATTAATTTATAATATAGATGAAACAGGAAGTTCAGAGGAAGAAACTAATGTTATAAATGCAGATTTGCAATTAGTAAAAAATAGAAATGATTATTTTTCAGTAGAACAATGTGTTGAAAAATTTTATATGTATTATGGGTATATTTTTGATAATTCTACAAGTACTCAAAATACTGAAGAATATGAGGATGAAGATCTTTTTGAAATAACAGAAAGTGATGCAAAATCAAGTGTATATAAAATGTTGGACAGCCAATATATAGAATATGATAAAATAACAGAAGATAATATAAAACAAAAAATTGATGAAATTAAAATTTCAGATGTTGATATTACAGAAATGTATGTAGCACAATTAAATGTAAATGTTTCTATGTATTTAGTAAAAGGAAGACTAAAAGAACAAAAAACACGAAATATTAGTGATTTTATGATAATGTTAAAGGTAGATGCTTCTAATAATACATTTTCAGTATTTTTAAAAGATTATATAGAAAATAATTATTCTAATATTAAAGTAGGAGATATTGTTAAATGGAATCTTAATGAGACAATAGAAAAAAATAATGTAAATATATATGATTACAAAATTATTGATGATGAAACATATATTAGTAATTTAATTTCAAAATATAAATATGAAGTTTTATATGATAAAGAAACAGCATATAAAAGTTTAGATGATGAATATAGACAAAAACGATTTAAAAGTTTTGAAAATTTTGAAAGTTATGCAAAATCTAATATAAAAAGAAACGTAATTTTAAAATTAAATAAGTATCAAATAAATAAATATGATGACTATACTGAATATGTATGTCAAGATACTTCTGGAAATTATTATATATTTAATGAAAAATCAGTTATGAATTATGGTTTAATATTAGATACATATACTATTAATATTCCATCTTTTATAAAAAAATATAATAAATCAGAAACTCAAGTTAAGGTAGGAATGAATGTTGAGAAAATATTGATGGCTATAAAGGAAAAAGATTATAATTATGTGTATAGTAAATTGGATGATACTTATAAAGCAAATAATTTTAAGACTGTTGAAGAGTTACAAAATTATATTGAAAAAGTATTTGTTAGTGATAATGTGACTTATGATAAATATAATGATTTAGGAAATGTATATACTTATAAATTGCTTATAAATGGAGATAGCAATTCTGACATAACAGTAATAGTTAAATTATTAGATGATTATGATTTTAAAATGTCTTTTGAAATAAAGTAAGAGATAACGAATAATATTATGTTGTTTTTTATCGAAAAATTCTTCTTGACAAGTAACATAAAATCATGATAATATGTAGCCATGCAATTAATTAGACAATTGCATGGCTAAAATTTTTAAATAGAAGATTTAATTCAAACAACTTAGAAAATACAAAAAAATAATTTTAAATTCTGTGTTACAATTTTCAAAAGTAACAATTTAATCAAAGAATTAAAAAATAAATCTAAAAAAATACCCCAAAAGTATATAGAAAATTAATGAAGTGTAAATGATGCTAATACACTAGTAGTCCGTAAGTGCCTTTTTAACTGTAAATTTAATAAAAGTTTACTAAATAGTGTTGTAAAAAACAAAGAAATTTAGTATAATTAGAAAGGAAGACATATGGTAAATAAATTTGTTCTTGCAAATTTAAAATCTTATCAAAAGGAGGGAGTCTATGATAGAAATAAAAAATGTATCAAAAAAATACAAAAAAGACAAGAAAGTAATAGACAACTTAAATTTAGAAATAAAAGATGGGGAGATATTCGGTTTTTTGGGGCCAAATGGGGCAGGAAAAACTACAACAATAAAAATGATAACAGGCATATTAAATATAGATGAAGGTGATATTTTAATAGACAAAAAAAGTATAAAAAACGAACCACTAGAAGCCAAAAAATTAATGGGGTTAGTGCCAGATAGTCCAGATGTATTTTTAAAATTGAAAGGAATAGAATATTTAAATTTTATAGCAGACGTATATGAAATTTCTACAGAAAATAGACAAAAAAGAATTAAGGAATTAGCGGAAAAATTTGAGTTAATAAATGTATTAAATAATAAAATAGAAAGTTATTCACATGGAATGAGACAAAAATTAATAATAATAGGAGTATTATTACATGATCCTAAAAATTGGATATTAGATGAGCCAATGACTGGATTGGATCCTAAATCGTCATTTGAATTAAAAAACATGATGAGGGAACACGCAAGTAAAAATAATACTGTATTTTTCTCAACACATATTTTAGATGTTGCAGAAAGGGTTTGTGATAGAATAGGAATAATAGATAAAGGAAAATTAATTTTTGTTGGGACATATGAAGATTTGAAAAAGGAATTAAAAGAAAATAAATCTTTGGAAGAATTATTTATGGAGATAATAGAAAATGAATAAAAAAATAAAAAATATATTTAATTTAACAAAAATTCTTTTTAAAAATTCTTTTCAAAACCCATATATAATTGATCCGAAAACAAATAAAATAAATAAAAAATCTATTTTTGTGTGGCTATTGGTAATAGTAACTTTTACAATATCATTTTTAAGTTTAAAGGTGATTGAAAAATTGGTGGAAATTGGACAACCTACATTATTTTTAGAAATATTCTTTTTTGTAGTAATGTTTATAATGTTTTTTCAGGTGATATTAGCTAGTACAAATGTATATTTCTTTTCGAAAGATTTGGAAGTGTTACTGCCATTGCCAATAAAATCGGAACAATTATTAATTGCAAAATTTAATACATTATTAATTAATTTATATTTTTCGGAATTAATTTTTGTGTTGTTTCCATTAATTATTTATGGAATTTGTACAAATGCAGGAATAATATATTATTTTTATTTAATTTTAATTTTATTAATTTTTCCTATTTTGCCGGCATTATTTATTAGTATAATAACAATGTTTTCTATGAAATTATCAAAATTTATAAAAAATAAAGATGTGTTTCAAATAATTATTACATTAATTTTTATTATTTTAGTATTTTTGTTAGAATTTAAAGTAGGAACAAATTTTGTTAATAAAGTAGGAGATACTGATAATTTAACAGAAGAAGGAGTTATACAAATATTTAGTGAATATACAAATAAATTAAAAAATATTTATAATTATTTTTTAGAAATAAATCCTACAATTTATTTATTAGAAAATTATAATAAAATAAATTCTATTTTTAATTTATTGAAAATAATTTTTATTGATTTTTTATTTTTTATTTTATTTATTTTTATAGGAAAAAAATATTATTTAAAAAATATTTTAAAAAATAATAATAATTATTATTTAAATAAATCACAAGAAAAAATAATAGAAAAAAAATCAAAAAAAATAAATAAGGGAAAATCATATGTAAAAAAAGAATTTAATTTATTATTTAAAAATCCAATATTTTTTATGCAATGTATTTTTCCAATTTTAATATTAATAGTTTCTCTTGTTATAATAACTTCTACAATGTTGCCAAATATAAGAATGATTTTAATGTCTGATTTATTTGGAGGCGAAATAGATTTTTCGTTAGACTTAAGTGTTGTGAGCGTGGTAATTGCAATTATTCAGCTAATACTTTCAGTATCTAATATTTCAATTACAGCTATATCAAGAGAGGGGAAAAATGTAAATTATATGAAATTTATTCCTGTTGATTTCTATAAACAATTTATTTATAAATCATTGCCACAGATAATTATTAATAGTATTTTAATTTTTGTTATTTTAATTTTAATTAAATTTATTTTTCCGGAATTTAATTTAATTTATTTATTTTTAATTTTTATTATTTCTAATTTATTAAATATTGCCGGAAGTGAATTAATGGTTGTTGTTGATTTATGGAGACCTAATTTAAATTGGAAGGCGGATTATGAGGCTGCTAAAAGCAATAATAAATTGTTTCAATATGGTTTTGCTATAATTGTTATTTTATTTATTGTGTATTTTTATAAAATTTTTAAGGATATTAATTTGATGTTGGCATGTTGTTTAATTTTATTAATTTTATTTATTTTTGTTTTTTTATTAAATTTAATTATTAAATTTAATATTAATAAATTATTTAAAAAAATAAATAATTAGATAAATATAAAATATGTAAATAAATATTTAAATAAAATAATTATGAAATATTTTAAAAAATAATAAAAAAGTTGCAAAAAATGTGTTGATTTTTTACAACTTTTTTAATTATTTTTATTTAAATATATTTAAAAATAAATTTACAAAAAATTGCAAAATAGAGTTTGAATTATATAAATTAATTAAATAATTTTTTGTAAAAGGAATATGCCATAAAATAAAAAATAAAATTAAAAAAATAAAAATAGTAATAATTAGTGCTAATATATTTTTAAAGAATTTCTCAAAATTAAAAAAGTCTTTAAAATTAAAATAATTGTAATTTTTATTATTTAAATTATTATATTCATAATTATTTTTATTTGATTTATAATTTTCAAAATTAGAATAATTATTTGTATTAACAGTTTTGTTTTTTTCATAATTTTCGGAATTTTGATTATTTTCTAAATTAAAATTATTATAATTATTTAAATAATTTAATTTTTGCTTTAAAATATTTAAATTATTTTTTAAATTAATATTTTCTTCATAAAGACGATTATAATCACTAATAGAAATTTGTGTATCTTTTAAATTTAAATCATAATTTTTTCTTTTTTCTGAATTAGATAAAATATCATAAGCTTCATTTATTTTTTTTATTTTTTCTTCATATTTATTTTTTTCTTCTTCTTTTTGCAAGTCAGGATGATATTTTTTAACTAATGTTTTATATGCTTTTTCTATTATTTCTGGAGAAGCATTTTGGCTAACTTCTAATATATCATAATAATTTTCTTCCAATAAAATCAATCCTTTCATTAATAATATAACATAAAAATAGAAAAAAATAAATTAAATTATTGAAAATTTTTGAAATATATTAGAGAAAAAATCAAAAGGGTATAGTTTCACAATTTATTTTATTATGAATAAAATAATATAAGGTGATTTTATGGAATTAGGTTTAGCATTATCAGGTGGTGGAGCAAAAGGTGCTGCACATGTAGGAGTACTAAAAGCATTTGAAGAGGAAAAAATAAAAATAAATTATATAGGAGGAACATCTTCAGGAAGTATAGTGGCAACATTATATGCGGCTGGATATTCTGCTGATGAAATCTATTATATATTTAAGAAATACTGTAAAAAAATAAGATATGTAGAATTAAAAAATATTTTAAAATTATTTTTTGGAATTTTTACAACGAGTAGAATAATAATTGATGGCTTAAACTCAGGAAAATCAATAAAAAAACTAATCAATAAAGTTTGTAGAAAGAAAGGGATTTACAATATTTCTGATATAAAAATGCCACTGGCTGTTCCAAGTGTAGACATGAATACAGGAGATGTTATTTGTTTTACTTCATCTAAGATAAGGGCATTTTCAGATAATACAATTTTTGTAAATGAAGCGAATATAGGAGAGTGTGTTCAAGCAAGTTGTAGCTTTCCATCTGTTTTTTCTCCTTGTGATTTTAATAGTAGAAAATTAATTGATGGAGGTATTAGGGAAAATGTGCCTTGGCGAGAACTTAAATTTTTGGGTGCAGATAATGTTTTAAGTGTTGTTTTTGAAAATGAAGTAGATGAGAGTTGTTGTAAAAATTTGGTTGATGTGGCTTTTCGTTCTTTTGAGTTAATGGGTAAAGAACTTTCAAAGTATGAACTTAATGGAGCAGATTATTTAGTTAAAATTAAAAGTAAAAAGATTTCACTTTTGGATATGAGTAAGATGGACTATTTTTATGAATTGGGGTATAAGGAAGCTAAGAAATTTATTTTAAAAAATTAAAAAAAATAGTTATAATAATAAAAAGAGCAGGATTTTTATCCTGTTCTTTTAAATTTTTTCAGTAGTTTTTTCTTCTACATTTTTATTTTCAATATCTAGAGTCTTTTTCTCATTTTCTTGGCGTTGCAAATTATCTTTAGCAACAGTCATCAACAATTTAATTCTATTAGCCTGGTTAGTTTCACTAGCACCTGGGTCATAATCAACAGGAGAAATATTAGCCTCTGGGTATTTTTCCCTAATAGTCTTAATAACACCTTTACCAACAACGTGATTTGGTAGACAAGCAAAAGGTTGAACACAAATAATGTTAGGAATATCATGTTCCATATACTCAATCATTTCTGCAGTTAAGAACCAACCTTCACCAGTTTGATTTCCGATAGATAAAACGTCTTTTACTTTATCTTCTAAGTGCCAAATATCACATGGTTGTAAATAACCTTTTTTAGAATTTGCTAATGCAATTTTTTCGTCTTTTTCTAATATGTCAATTAATTTAATTGCTATTTTACTTATTTTTGCAGATGTTTTATTTATATTTAATAAACTATTAAATGTAATTTTATGTGTTGCCATAAATTTAACAAATCCCATAAAGTCTGGTAAAATTACTTCTGCGCCTTCTTTTTCAAGCATTTCTGCTGCGTAGTTATTTCCAAATGGATGATATTTAATTAACACTTCTCCAACGATTCCTACTTTAGGCTTTTTAATAGAGGTATCTAATTCAATTTTCTCAAAATCATTTACTATATCATAAATACTTTGTTTAAATTGTTTATTTGTTGATTTTTTAACCATTTGTTTACATTTAGCCATCCACTCATCATATAGTTTTTGAGTTTCGCCTTTGTTTACTTCATATGCTCTGTTTTTTGTAAGCATTTTTTGTAATAAATCACCATAAACAACTGATTTTATTAATCCTTCAATTAATTTTGGTGTTATCTTAAATCCTGGCATTTTTTCCATACCAACAACATTGAATGATATTACTGGTACATTGCTAAATCCTGCATCTTTAAGAGCTTTTCTTATAAAACCTATATAGTTTGTTGCTCTACATCCACCACCTGTTTGTGACATGATTAAGGCAGTTTTATTTAAATCATATTTTCCAGATTCAAGAGCTTCAATCATTTGTCCTGTTACTAAAATTGATGGGTAACATGCATCATTATTTACATATTTTAATCCTGTTTCTACTGTATGTTGAGTGCATTCTCTTAGTAATACTGCATTATAACCTGCGGCTTGTACGGCAGACTCTAATAAGTCAAAGTGCACTGGTGCCATTTGTGGAATTAAGATGGTGTAATCTTTTCTCATTTCCTTAGTAAAGATTTTTTTCTTTAATCCGTAGTCACCATCGGCTTTTTCTTCTTGTTTTTTTGCTATACGTTTATTCATACTTGCTAGAAGTGAACGAATACGGATTCTTACAGCTCCTAGGTTATTAACTTCATCTATTTTGATTAATGTGTACATTTTATCATAACTTGACAAAATTTCTTCAACTTGGTCTGTTGTTACTGCATCAACACCACATCCAAATGAATTTAATTGTACTAGTTCTAGGTTATCGTGTTTACCAACGAAGTCTGCTGCTGCGTAAAGTCTTGCGTGGAATACCCATTGGTCTACAACTCTTATTGGACGTTTTGCTTCTGTTTTATCAGATACACTGTCTTCTGTTAGAACACATAGGCCTAAAGATGTAATTAAAGTATCTATACCGTGGTTTATTTCTGGGTCGATGTGATAAGGTCTTCCTGCTAGAACAATTCCTCTTAGGTTGTTTTCTTCAATATATCTTACGGTTTCAGCACCTTTGTCACGTATATCTTTTTTACATTTTTGATATTCTGCTTCTGCTTTTTCTGCAGCTTCTAGTAATTCTTTTTTAGTAAAGTTATATTCTTTGAATTCATCTAATTCCATTATTTTTTTAACTAGATTTTTAGTTTCAAATGGTAAGAATGGATTCATGAATTTTATATTATGTGTTTTTAAATTTTCAACATTATTTTTTAGTACTTCTGAATATGATATTACTATTGGGCAATTGTAGTGGTTGTCAGCTTTTTCATATTCTTTTCTTGAATAAGGCATACAAGGGTAGAATATAGTTTTTATTCCTTTTTCAATTAAGTTTTCAATATGTCCATGTGAGATTTTTGCTGGATAACATACTGATTCAGATGGCATTGATTCCATACCTTTTTCGTATGTTTTTCTTGTACTTTTATCTGATATAATTACCCTAAAGCCTAGGCTTGTAAGGAATGTAAACCAGAATGGATAATCTTCATACATATTTAAAACTCTTGGAATTCCTATTGTTCCTCTTGTTGCGTATTGTTCTTCAAGTGGTTTATAATCAAATATTCTTTGATATTTGTATTGTACTAAGTTTGGTAAATTCTTTTTATTTGTTGTAACACCTGCACCTTTTTCACAACGGTTACCAGATACATGTATTGCACCATTACTAAATTTATTTATTGTTAATTTACAATGATTTTCACAATTATTGCATCTTGTATGTGTTACTTTTATTTCTAATTTATCTATTTCGTCTGCTTTTAAAATTGTTGATTTGTATTCCATATCTAAGTTTGATTCATATTGTTCTTTAGAAAGTAAAGCCATTCCATATGCACCCATTAGACCAGCAATGTCTGGTCTTACAACATCTTTTCCAACAATTTTTTCAAATGCTCTTAAAACTGCATCATTGTAAAATGTTCCCCCTTGTACTACAATGTGATCTCCCAAAGTG
Organism: uncultured Clostridia bacterium; assembly: GCA_934132805.1. GTDB lineage: Bacteria > Bacillota > Clostridia > TANB77 > CAG-508 > CAG-269. The sequence goes on from CAKPAB010000006.1 coordinate 20,873, forward strand.
GCTGTATCCCTAACTTTCATAACTTTTTGAATAGCATTTTTGATAACTGAATATGAAAGTCCACTTGAAATATCTCCTACTGTATAACCTTCTTTTTGAGCTTGTTTTATTTTAGAGTTCATAAATACTGTACATCTTGAACCTAAATCAACAGGCCTTTTTGCCTCAATTGCTTCTTTAACAAATTGTGAAATTTCTAAATTTAAGCTTTTTGCAAATGTTTCTATAAATGAGCCACATCCAGATGAACAAGCTTCATTTAGCATGATATTGTCTATTGTGCCATTTTTCATTTTGATGTATTTCATATCTTGTCCACCGATATCTATTATTGCAGTTACATCAGGCTCAAATTGCTTTGCTGCTGTGTAATGTGCAATTGTTTCTATTTCATTTAAATCAACATTTAGTGCTGTCTGAATTAGCTTTTCGCCATATCCTGTAACACCGCTATATCTAAGCGTTGCCTTTTCTGGTAGAACTTCATATAATTTTTTAAGCATATTCATAACACTTTTTAGTGGGTTACCTTCATTGCTACCATATAATGAATATAGCAAGTTTCCATCTTTATCAATTAATACTAATTTTGTAGTTGTTGAACCTGCATCGATTCCAAGGTAGCAGTCGCTTTCATATGTAGAGAGTTCTGTTCTTGCAACTTTTGCTTTGTCATGTCTTTCTTTGAATTTTTTGTAATCTTCTTTGCTTGCAAATAAAGGGTCAATTGGATGTGTTGTGTTATCTTGTGAATTTCTTAAATTTTCTATTTTTTGTTTCAATTCTTCAACAGTTATTGGCTTTGTATTTAGGGAATCAAGGGCTGCACCCTTAGCTACTAGTAAATGGGCTTCTTCAGGCACAATTACTTCTTCAGGTGTTAAATTAAGTGTTTCTATAAATCTTTTTCTTAATTCTGGTAGGTAGCTTAATGGACCACCTAAAAATGCCACATTTCCTCTAATAGGCCTTCCGCAAGCTAGTCCACTAATTGTTTGATTAACAACTGCTTGGAAAATTGATGCTGCAATATCTTCTTTTGCTGCACCTTCATTTATTAAAGGTTGTATATCTGTTTTTGCGAAAACACCGCATCTTGATGCTATTGGGTATATTGTTTTGTAATCTTTTGCAAGTTCATTTAGACCTGCAGTATCTGTGTGTAAAAGTGATGCCATTTGGTCTAGGAATGCACCAGTTCCACCAGCACATGTTCCATTCATTCTTTGTTCAATAGATTTTCCAAAATATATGATTTTTGCATCTTCTCCACCAAGTTCGATTACTACATCAGTTTGTGGAATATATTTTTCAACAGATCTTTTGCATGATACAACTTCTTGTATGAATTCTACGCCTAAGAATTTACTTGCAGACATTGCTCCAGAGCCTGTTAGTGCTATTGTAAATGTGTTTTCTGGATACATTTTTGCTAAGTTTTCTAGTACATTACATACTGTGTTTTTTGTGTCTGAAAAATGCCTTTGGTAGTCTTTATATATTGTGTTTTGATTTTCATCCATTACTATTATTTTTACTGTTGTTGAGCCCACGTCTAATCCTACGTGTAAAGTTTTTTCCATATTTTATTTCTCCTTTCGCTCATATAAACATCCTTTGTATAAATTATTATTTTGAGCTAGGCTATGTGGTTTAAAAAATAATTTATACACCCTAATTTTATACGCAAAATGTCTATTTGTCAAATGTTAAAAAATGGAAATGACTCTAAAATTTTTTGCATATTTTGGACAAACAAATAATACTATTTATTATAAAAAGGAGGGCGCTATGAAAAACAAAAAGATTTTAATTTTATTTATAATTTCAGTAATTTTGATTGTGATAATAGGATATTTTGCAATTAAATTTGCTAAACAAAAGAAAAGCAGTGAAATTCAAAATGAATATGTACCACAAGAGGAGATATCTGATGAACAGTCAAGGGAAACAATTGTAAGTTTATATTTTACAGATAAAGAAACAGGACTTTTAAAGCCTGAGGCTAGACTTGTAAATGTAAAAGATTTAATAAAATCACCTTATAATACTTTGGTTGAACTTTTAATTTCAGGTCCAAAAAATGATAAACTTAAAGTTGTTATTCCTGAAAATACTAAACTTTTAAATGCTTCTTTGGATAAGGAATGTTTGACATTGGATTTTTCTTCTGAAATTTTGAATTATAATAAAGATGATAGTATGCTTAAAAATAATTTGATTTATTCAATTGTTAATACTGTTACTGAATTAAATGAGGTGAATAAGGTTAAGTTTTTGGTTAATGGTCAGACATCTAGCGATTTTGAGGAATTTTATGTGAGAAAATAGAGAAAAAACCGCAACATGTTTCTTGCGGTTTTTAATGTTTTTTTCTATTAAAAATATTTGAAACATTTTTATATAATTTGACATAGTCCCAAAAGCCTTGAAAATCATTTAAAAAATGTTCAACTTCGTTTAAAGAATTAATTGTATTTTTTTTACAAGTTTTGAAATTAAGTTTTTTCTTTTTAGGAGGAGAAGGCTTTTTTGATGGTGGTGGTTTTGGCTTTGGAGGTGGATTAGGTGGGTATTTGTAATTATTTTTATTTTTTTCACATCTATATAAAGTAGGCATGTAAACACTTCTTTCTTTTTTTATATTTATAATATAGTATTAAGTTGGGGAGGAAATAGTGAAAATTATTATAAATACTTGTTTTTTATCCGAAAATGTTGTACCATTTTATTATAAAATAAAAAGAAAGAGAAAAAAGATGGAAATAGAATTAAAAGAAAATGAAAGAATAGACGATCTAGAATTCAAAAATTTAAAAATAATACAAAACACAAAAGGTTTCTGTTTTGGAATAGATGCCATACTACTATCAGACTTTGCAAAAAACATAAAAAAAAATACAAAAGTATTAGACTTAGGAACAGGGACAGGAATAATATCAATATTATTATGTGGAAAAACCAACTTAGAAAAAATAGTAGGAATAGAAGTTCAGGAAGAAGTTGCAGACATGGCAAGGCGAAGCTCAAAACTAAATAATTTAGAAAATAAATTTGAAATAATAAATGAAAACATAATAAACCTGGACAAGATATACAAAAGGAACTCTTTTGACGTAATAGTAACAAATCCACCATATAAAAAAGAAAATACAGGAATTGTGAATGAAGAAAAGAAAAAACTCATTTCAAGACATGAAGTACTGGCAAAATTAGAAGATTATATAAAAATATCTAATAAACTGTTAAAAGATAATGGCGAATTTTATATGGTACATAGACCAGAAAGATTGGTTGACATTATTGCATATATGAGACAATATAAAATAGAGCCTAAAGAGATAAGATTTGTATGTTCACATGAAAAAGAAGCGCCTAAATTAGTATTAATTAAAGGTGTCAAAAATGCAAAACCATTTTTGAAATTTAAAGAGAATTTATATATATATGATAAAAATGGAAATTATACAGAGGAAATTTATAAAATATATAACAAAAAATATTGTAGTTAATTGATTGTTCAATACTTCAAAATTCATATATTTAAGTGATATAAATAAAAACAGGAAGGAAATAAGGTTGAAAAATAATTATAATTTCAACCTAGATTGTGCATTGAGAAAGGAATGAGATAAAAAATGGAAAAAGGAACATTATATATAGTGGCAACACCAATAGGAAATTTAGATGATATAACAATAAGAGCAATAAAAACATTACAAGAAGTAGATTTAATAGCAGCAGAAGATACGAGACATACATTAAAATTGTTAAATCATTTAGAAATATCTAAACCGATGATAAGCTATCATAGGCATAATGAAGAAACAAAATCTGATATATTAATTGAAAAATTACAAGAAGGGCAAAATATAGCATTGGTATCAGATGCTGGAACGCCTGGTATTTGTGACCCAGGTGAAGAGATTATAAAAAAGTGTATTGAGTTAGAAATAAATATAGTACCAATTCCAGGAGCCTGTGCAATGATTAATTCTTTAATCTGTTCAGGAATTGATACAAAAGAATTCACTTTTTTAGGTTTTTTGCCATTAAATAAAAAATTAAGAAAAAAGAAATTAGAAGAAATAAAAAATTCAAATAAAACAATAATAATATATGAAGCACCACACAAATTGGAGACAACATTAAAAGATTTGCAAAAAATATTAACAATAACAAGAAAGGTTACTTTGTCTAGAGAAATTACAAAAATACATGAAGAATTTATTAGAGGAAATATAGAAGAAATAATGCAAAAGGCAGAAAATTTAAAAGGTGAAATTGTTTTAATAATAGAAGGAGAAGAAAAATTTGAAGAAGAAAATGTTTTAAATAATCTTTCAATAGAAGAACATTATGATTTTTATGAAAAACAGGGATTTTCAAAAAAGGACATTATTAAGATGATTGCTAAAGATAGAAAAATGAATAAAAATGATGTTTACCAAAAATTTATATGATTTATTGATTAAAATAAAAATAACTGTCAAGGAAAGTTCCTTTTAGACAGTTATTTTTTGTTTTGTAATATATTTAGTTTTTCTGTACATTTTTTACAAACTAATTTGCCGCTGTATTCTATTAAATCGTCAGTACTTCCACAAAAAATGCAATTTGGTTCATATTTTTTTAGTACTATAGAAGAATCATTTACATATATTTCCATAGGGTCTTTTTCAACTATATTAAATTGGTTTCTAATTTCTATTGGTATAACAACTCTTCCGAGTTCATCAACTCTTCTTATAATTCCTGTAGCTTTCATGTTCCTCCTCCTTAATGTTGAATTTATAAATCCATTAGTGATTTATCTTTAATATAACATAAATAGTTCGTCGGGTCAATTATAATATGACAATTTCTAAAAAATCAAGTAAAAGAGTTCATAAAATAAGTATATAATAATAAAATTATTTAGGAGAATAGAAAAAAATAATTACAATTTTTTCTAACCTATTTTGTGCCTCGAGAAAGGAATGAGAACAAAAAATGTTAAATATATTATGGCCAACTTTTTTAATAATATCAATAACTTTTGCAATTCTTTCAGGAAATTTAAAAGAATTAAACAATTCTATATTTGAAAGTGCAAATTCAGCGGTAAGCCTTTGCATAACATTATTAGGAACTATGTGTTTGTGGAATGGAATAATGCAAATTGCAAGTAAAACGTCAGCAATGAAAAAGATTACAAATTTTTTAAAACCGGTAATAAAAATATTATTTCCAAAAATTAAAAAAAACACAAAAATATATGAGGAAATTTCAATGAACATGGTAGCAAATATTTTGGGTTTAGGGAATGCTGCAACACCTTTGCGGAATTAAGGCAATGGAAACAATGCAAAAAGAGAACGAAAATAAAGAGAGATTAACAGATGAAATGGCAACATTTATCGTTTTAAACACTGCATCAATTCAGATTATACCTACTACTGTTATAGCAATAAGAAATTCACTTGGGTCACAAAAACCAACAGATATAATTGTTCCTGTGTGGATAGCTACAATTTGTGCAGCAATTGCTGGAATTACAGCAACAAAAATTTTAAAAAAATGGTTTTAATTCTAACAAGAAAGTTGGTGGGAATTATTGAAATTTATAGAATTTTTTTCAAATATAGTAATGCCTATTATGATAATTATAATAGTATTATATGGAGTAATTGAAAGAAAGAAAGTTTTTGATATTTTTTTAGAAGGAGCTAAAGATGGAATAAAAGTTGTGTTTAATATATTTCCAACACTAGTAGGATTGTTTGTTGCAATAGGAGCATTAAGAAGTTCTGGCATTATAGATTTAATTGCTAATTTTTTAGCTCCATTTCTAAAAATTGTCAATTTTCCTACTGAAATTTTGCCATTAGCATTAATAAGACCTATTTCGGGTAGCAGTTCAATAGCAGTGGCTACGGATATAATGAAAAGTTTTGGAGTTGATTCTAATATTGGTTTAATTGCTTCTGTAATAATGGGGTCAACTGAGACTACAGTATATACGATTGCTGTATATACAAGTGCTGTTGGAATAAAAAACACTAGGTTTGTTTTGTGGGCTGCCTTGTTTGCAGATTTTGTTGGAATTACTACTAGTATAATAGTTTGTAAATTTTTATTTTAAGAAGCTATAATTTTATAAATTTTAATATTTTTTTGTATTAAAAAACAGCCTGTAACAAGCAATATAGGCTGTTTTGTCGATTTTTGTCGAAATGTTTTTGTTGACTTTTTATGAAAACTGTTGTAAAATAAATTTGTTCAAAAAATATAAAAATTAAATTCATTAAAAGTTATTCAAATAATCGATATAGAGTAGGAGGCTTTATGATTTTAAAAATAATTTTATTCATAATAATTTTTTTAATAATAAAAAAAATGGTTACTAAAATATTAGCCACCATAATTCAGAAAAAAATTAACTACTAAAATTTTAAGAACATAATTCAAAAAATGATTATTAAAATATTTGTAATCATGATTCTAAAAAATTCAAATTTAAAAGTATTTAATCTTGTAGGGAAAATTATCTATCATATTCCCCCATATATATGTATATTTTAATTTCTTGTGAAAGTTTTAATGTTGTCCCACAAATTTCTTTCTTGATTTTTAAAATAAATTTTCCCTACAGTTATATAAATAATTATTACAAAATAAAAATATATAAAATTTAATTACCTATGATAAGTTTCGCCATTAGAAATTTTAAAAGCTCTAAATAATTGTTCTAGTAAAAAGACACGTATTAATTGATGCGGAAAAGTCATATGAGAAAAGCAGATTTTTTGATTAGCTAATTTTAAAATCTTTTCAGTTAGACCAAGTGACCCACCAATTATGAAAGTGATTTGACTAGATTGCATTGATATATTTTCTATATTTTTAGAAAACTGTTCAGAAGAAAATTCTTTTCCAGCTAAATCTAAACAAATAATGTAAGAATCTTTTTTTATATGATTTATAATATTGTTGCATTCCTTTGTTTTTATTTCATTTTTTATATTTAAGTTAGTTTTATCTGGAATTTTTTCATCTGGAAGTTCTAAAATATTTAATTTGCAATATTTTGAAAGTCTTTTAGAATACTCAGCTATTGCGTCTTTAAAAAATTTTTCTTTTATTTTTCCAATACATATTATATTTATTGTTAGCATTTTTCCTCCCTTTAATTATATAGTTTGTAGTTGGAATTAAAACATATATTTTAGTTAGTTAAAGTAATTGGTGAATTATTGTCTTCAAAAAAACAACGTGTTCCTGGTATATCACGGCTTGCAACACTTAATTTTAAAGAATTTTCATTATAATTGCTATTAGATATAATTTCATCTATTACTGTTTTATAAGCAAGTTCAGGAAAATTACTTTCTTTGCTTAAATGTCCAAGCATAGCTTGTTTAAGTCCAGACTGTAACAAATGTGCAATTGTTTTTCCAGCTGTCTCATTTGGTAAATGGCCATTGGGACCTGCAATTCTTGATTTTAATATGTATGGATACCTAGAAAATTTTAGAACTTCAGGGTCATAATTAGACTCAAGCAATACAAAAATGCTATCTTCTAAATTTTTTAAAATTCCATTTGTCATATGTCCTATATCTGTTGCAATACTAATTTTTTTGTTATCTTTAAAAAGGTTGAAACCACAAGGGTTTGCTGCGTCATGGGGGATAGCAAATGGTTTTATTTTGATATCACCAATTTCAAATTTTTCTTCAATTTTTATATTTTTTATATTTTCTTCTTTTATTTTTTCTTTTTGCTTAGGCATAGCATCTAAAGTCTTTTGATTTACATAGACAGGTAAGTCAAACTTTTTTGCAAATGTTCCTAAACCTTGAACATGGTCTGTGTGTTCATGAGTTATTAGTATTCCGTTAATAGAAGCAGGGTCAATATCAAGATTAGTCAATGCTGTTTCTATTTTTTTGCTACTGACACCTGCATCAATTAATAATTTTGTATTTTCTGTTTCTACTAATAAACTATTTCCACTACTACCGCTGTATAAACTACAAAAATTAAACATGATTGTATTCTTCCTTTTATTTCTTTTGCTATAAATAATTTACTGAGAAAACTAAAGGGGCTTCTCAGAGATGTTTTACTTGTTTTTATTCGTTTACTCTTTTGATGTTAGCACCTATGTTTCTAAATTTTTCTTCTATATTTTCATAACCTCTATCAATATGTTCTAAATTATAGACTTCTGTAATGCCATTGGCAGATACTCCAGCAATTATTAATGCAGCACCTGCACGTAAATCTGTTGAATAAACAGGGGCACCAAATAATTCATCTACACCTTCAAAAATAGCTGTTTTTCCTTGTGCTGTGATTTTAGCTCCCATTTTGTTTAGTTCAGCAGTATATTGAAATCTAGATTCCCATATACTTTCGTTAATAATGCTTGTACCATTGGCTGTTGATAAAACTACTCCCATTTGAGGTTGCAAATCTGTTGGAAAACCAGGATAAGGAAGAGTTTTTATATTTGCTTTATTTGGTCTTTTTGTATACCAAACTCTGATACTATCTCCATTATCTTCAACGTTTCCACCAATTTCTAATATTTTAGCAGTTAAAGGCTCTAAATGTTTTGTTATACAATTTTTAATAAGTAAATCACCTTTTGATGCCATTGCTGCTAGCATAAATGTGCCAGCTTCTATTTGGTCTGGAACAACTGAATATGTAGTGTTTCCATGTAGTTTTTCTACTCCATTTATTTTTATTACATCTGTTCCAGCACCTCTAATATCTGCTCCCATTGTATTCAAAAAATTAGCAACGTCAACAATATGAGGCTCCTTAGCAGCATTATCTATTGTTGTTGTTCCTTTTGCTAAAACACTTGCAAGCATGATATTAATAGTTGCTCCAACAGAAACAACGTCCATATATATAGGTGCACCTGTTAAACATTTTGCTTTTGCAGTTATTGTACCTTTTCCAACTTCAACATTTGCTCCTAATAGTTCAAATCCTTTTATATGTTGGTCAATAGGTCTTGCTCCTAATTTGCATCCACCAGGCATGCCAACTTCAATATTGCCAGTTCTACCAAGCATAGCACCTATTAGATAATATGATGCTCTAAATTTGCTTGTTAAGTCTAAAGGCGCTTGTGTTGTTGTTATGCTTGTTGTGTCTATAGTTAATTCATTTTTTGCTGTCCAATTAATTTTTGCACCCATTTTTTCTAAAATTTTGCATAAAATTTGGACATCACTTATGTTTGGCACATTGCTTATTGTGCAAACACCATCTATTAATAAAGTAGCTGGTAATATTGCTACTGCTGCATTTTTTGCTCCGCTTATTTCTACTTCACCTTTTAAAGGTGTTGGTCCTGTTATTACTAATTTTTCCAAATTGATTCCCCCTGAATATATTGTTCTTGTATCAAACTTATTAAAAAAATTTGAATGCGATGTAATTCTATATATTAGGAAAGTGATATTACTTTTCTAATATATAGAATATAACATAAAGAGTTAAGTAATGCAATAGTTTCAGATTAATTTTTGGCAGTTAATAAACCATTATTAGTGAAAAATTCAATCAATTTAAATTTGAATTTTATTTCTGAATTAGAATTATCAGAGATTATGGAATATTCTTCATCAGATAGCACATTTTGCAATTCTTTTTTTGATTCCTCTGGGACAATTCCAGAAGATACATCTATAAAACAAAGGGATGGAAACATTACACACCACCAGTTTCGACCTTCAGCATTTCCAATTTCAACTCTTAGTGCATCATAAAAACCTGCTGGAAGAGATATGTCACCATATTGCTTGGTTGGAAATTCAAAATTACCAATGTTTATTTTGACATCATAAGTGTATCCTTCGTCTGTAATTGTTTTTAGAGCGATTTGTTTAAAGTCATCTTGGTGTTGTGTAACTATGTTTATTGCTTCTTCTTTAGATGAACAGTTTGCACATATGTTATTCATATATTTTAGTAGATTGTCTCTTACTTTGTATTTTAATGCTTGGTCTTCATCACTATTACTGTTTGCAATAACATGTAATCTAAAAACACTATTGCTTATGTCTGTGGATACGGCTTGTACGTAAGAAAATGCACAGATGGCAGTATATATTAATAATAAAAATATCAATGTTAATAATATTCCTATTTTGGAATTTTTTTTGTTGTTTAATCTTTTTTTCATATGTTACCTCCATTAAACTTTTTTTGTATTTTTTTCTTTAAATTAATTATTTACATTTTTCATAAATTTATACATTTTTACTTTTTGTAATATTTCTGAAATATTTCTGAAATATTTTTGAAATATTCTTGACATATAAAAAAATAAATGGTAAAATTTACCAGTAATCAGAAATGAGATTACTCTAAAGAAAAAACTTTTGAAAATTGAAAGGATGGATATTCTTATGATGAAAGAAAACAAAAGAGAAGAAAAATTATGCTTGTTTTTTGCAAGCGATTATCATTTTGAAATGATAAGTTTACCGTATATTAATGAAAGTTTAAAAAAAGATGAAAATGTAATAATAATGACAGAAAATAATTTAGATAGTAGTGTAGACAAAGTTTTGTCTAGAATTAATTTAAATGAAGAAGAAAAAAGTAGATTAACAAAAATAGATTGGAAAAATGATGATGTAAATAAATTTAAGGAAATTAAAAGTGCTAATAAAGAAGGCAAAGAAACTTTAATATTTGTAAAGGGAAGAGAAAATTATATTAATAATATGAATAAAAATATCCAAAATTGGACTAATGATACAGATGTTAAAATCGTAGATTGCTATGATATAAATGAAATTCATGATGATGTAGGGGATATTGCAAAAAAATATGACCAAATTTTATCAACATCAGGAGTAGAAAAATTATTATAAAATTTAATAAAATACTTGATAAATTTCCATAAATGGTATAAAGTATAAAGTACATAAAATTTGTACTACAAAAGTACTGATGAAAGGATGATATTTATGGATAAAACATTAGAAGAAGCAAAAGCTATACTAAAAAAGTATAATCAAGAACATTTATTAAACGGTTATGAAAAATTAGAAGAAAAAAAACAAAAACAATTATTAGACCAAATTATGAGTATAGATTTTGAACTAATTAAAAGTTTATACAATAATACTAAAAAAGAAGACGAATCAAATAATGATAAAATAGAGCCAATGGAATATTTAGATAAATATAAATTAAACGACAAATATAAATACTACGAAAATATAGGAAAACAAGCTATAAAAGAAGGAAAACTAGCTGCAGTAACAATGGCTGGTGGCCAAGGAACAAGATTAGGACATAATGGACCAAAAGGAACATATGATATAGGCTTAGATTCACACAAATCATTATTTGAATTATTAAGTGATTATTTAAAAGAAGAAGGAAAAAGATATGGTGTAACAATACCATGGTTTATCATGACAAGTAGAGAAAACAACAAACAAACAGTAGAATTTTTTGAAAAACATAAATTCTTTGGATATCAAAAAGACAAAAACATATTTTTCTTTATACAAGGTGAATTGCCAATGGTAGATACAGAAGGAAAAATTTTAATCGGAGAAGATGGATTAATAAAACAAGCAGCTGATGGTCATGGTGGAATATATGAATCACTTGTTAAAAGTGGAATGACAGAAAAAATGAGACATTTAGGAATTGAATGGGTATTTATTGCTGGTGTAGATAATTGCCTTGTAAAAATGGCAGACCCTGTTTTAATGGGAATTGCAATTGATAAAGGTGTTACAGTTGCATGTAAATCAATAGTTAAAGCAAACCCTCATGAAAAAGTAGGAGTTTTTTGCAAGAGAAATGGTAAACCAGGTGTTATAGAATATTCTGAAATTACTAATGAAATGGCAGAAGCTGTTGATGAAAATGGTGAACTTTTATATGGAGAATCACATATACTTTGCAATTTGTTTAGAATAGATGCTGTTGAAAGAATGGGTGTTACTCCATTACCTTATCATAGTGCTTTTAAAAAGGCTAAATTTATTGATAAAGATGGAAATTTGGTCGTACCAGATTCACCAAATGCATATAAATTTGAAGCATTTTTGTTTGATGCTTTTGGGAAAGTTGATGATATGGCAATTCTTAGAGTTAAAAGGGAAGAAGAGTTTGCTCCTGTTAAAAATGCAGATAGTGCTGGAGTTGATTGCCCAAGTACTGCAAGAAAGCTATATGAAGAATTTAATCATTTGAAATAAAAAATAAAAATTGTAAAATAGTGAATAGATAGTTATTCATATATTTTACAATTTTTTTGGTTTTTTCTAAGTCTATAAGTATAAAATGACTCTAAAGCCTAAATTTTCACTATATCCATCTGTATTACTGGCAGAATAACGAATGCTGGTATAATAATCATTTTTTTCATAAGTTCCACCGCGATATACACATGGATAAGTAGCACCAACATAGTTTTCAGTTGTCCATTCTCTTAGATTACTTGCCATATCATATATATTGCATTGTATATCTTTAGTTCCTATATAATTAAAATCATTAGTTCCTCTATTTGATATTGATGTATTTAAGCTATTCTGTCTAGAATATTTTACATTATTTCCACAACTTTGCAGAAATAACACTGAAGTATCCCATGCATAGCTATTTATTAAATCACTTGTAAATGTGTAAGTTTTATTATACATATTTTGTGCTTGTATAGTAGCATTAGGTTGTGTAATATCATTCCAAACTATATCTGTTGCACTTTCTGTCAAATTTCCATCTGAATTTCTTCTTGCTTCATATCTTCCTAGAAAAAATCCACCATTTTTATTTGCACTTGTTTTAAAATTAGTTATACTTTTTGCTATACCTTTACCATAACTGTTTGTATCTATTTCTTGATAATTATATTTTCCTCCTGTATTAATTGCTTTTTCATCTTGGGCTATTGCTATTCCTTCTTCATCGAAAATATACCTATTTAAATTTATTGTTACTGTTGTTCCATTGCTTTTCTTTATATTTCCAATAGGTATCCACACAAATTGACTTCCATTTGTTGATGTTTTTGTTCCATCGTCATTCAATGTTGTGTCTTCTACTACTATTCCTTTATCTACAGTTACTGCATGGTTTGTTGTTTCATCTACTACTATTTTAAAACCTGCTGGAACTGTAAATATGTTTTCATTTTCGTCTTTCATTAATGTATTTTTTTTTGTACTTAGAACCTTGTTCATTTTGTCGGTTGTTAATTTTTCTGCACTGTTTTTATTTAATGCTTTTTCATATTCACCTAATATTGTTTGCTGTTCTTTTTCTGAATTTTCTGTTTTGTTTTTTGCATCTTGTGATTTTTCAATTATATTTGTGTTTTTTAATACTGATATTGATATTCCTGCTAATATTATCAAAATAATTATTGTAATAGTTAATACTATTAGTGTGATTCCAGACTTGTTATTTTTAAATTTCATAATAAAAACCCTCCTTGTTTTTTGTCTTTTGTAATAGACTTGTATTCATTATACTGGTTATACAACCAATAGTCAAGTAACCTGTAAAAATTATATAATTTTTATATTAATTGATGTGGGAGAAAAAGATGGTTAAAGTAAAAATAGAAAGTGGTTATTATTTATTTAAACTTGGAGATATTTTAAATAAAAAGGGAATTAGTATTAATAAATTAATGAGAGATACTAATACTGATTTTAAAGTCCTAAAAAGATTGATATCTGGAGAATTGGTTAGAATAGATATATTTGTTTTAGCTAGATTATGTGATTATTTTAATTGTTCAATTAATGATATTATTGAATATATTCCAGAGAAATAATTACAACGGTAAAAGTAAATATTAATTAAAAAGTTTCATAATTTGCTTGATTTTATTGTGATAATGTTATAAAATATTAACAACCTAACGCTAAGAAAAGAATGTCTTTTCAAGAAGGTGGAAAGGGGGGATGGTTGTGAATACTAGCGATTTAATTATGCATTTTGTAGATAAGTACATAGCAGAAAAAGAAAAAAACTTTATATTAAAACAACAATTGGAACAATTACAAATGCAAAAAAACAACAAAGTTAAGGCTAATTAGTAATATTTAGTTGTAGGGTAGATTCGTGGTCTATCCTATTTTTTATGTTATTGAAAAATTAATTAGGAAAGAAATAAAAAAAGTATGTGCATTCGTGGTACACATACTATTATGATTATGAATACTAGCTATTCATATTTGTTGTTCTGCATTTAAATAATAACACAATATTTTTAACTTGTCAAATATTTTCCCAAAAACTCTTTATTTATTTTGTAAATAGTGTTATTATAAGCGTATCAAAGAAATTGTCAAAAAGGGGCGTCCCCAATGACAAGAGCAAAAAGTTATCAAAAAGTTGTCAAAAAGGGGCGTCCCTAATGACAAGAGTTGTCAAAAAAGGGCGGCCCTAATGACAGAAAAGGAAAGGTGATAAAATGAAAAATTATTTAGAAGAATACCAAAAATGGTGTGAAAGTTCAGATTTTGATGAAAAAACAAAAAAGGAATTATTGGAAATAAGAAACGATGAAGCAGAAATAGAAGACAGATTTTATAAAGAATTAGAATTTGGGACAGCTGGTTTAAGAGGTATAATAGGAGCTGGAACAAATAGAATGAACAAATATACAGTAGGAAAAGCAACACAAGGACTTGCAAATTATATAATAGAACAAGGAACACAAGATAAAGGTGTTGCAATAAGTTATGATTCAAGAAAAATGTCAAAAGAATTCAGTTTGCAAACAGCATTAATTTTAAATGCAAATGGAATAAAAACGTATTTATTTGAAAATTTAAGACCAGTACCAGAGTTATCATTTGCAGTTAGAGAATTGAAGTGTACTGCTGGTGTTATGATTACAGCAAGTCATAATCCACCTAAATATAATGGATACAAGGTTTATTGGGATGATGGTGCACAAATAGTTGCTCCAAGAGATAAAGATATAATTGCAAAGGTAAGAGCTGTTGCAGAATATAGTGAGATTAAAGAAATTTCTAAAGAGAAAGCAATTGAAAAGGGTTTATTTAATATTGTTGGAACAGAAATGGATGATAAATATATTAATACTTTGAAATCTCTAATATTAAATCCTGAAATTGTAAAAGAACAAGGTAAGGACTTAAAGGTTGTTTATACACCATTACATGGAACAGGAAATACAGTTGCTGAAAGACTTTTAAAAGAAATAGGAATACAAAATTTATATGTTGTTCCAGAACAAAAAGACCCAGATGGAAACTTCCCAACTGTTGATTATCCAAATCCAGAAGATAAAAAAGCATTTAAACTAGCATTAGAATTGGCTAAAAAAGTAGATGCAGATGTAGTTTTAGCAACAGACCCTGATGCAGATAGATTAGGAATTTATGCTAAAGATACAAAAACTGGTGAATACATGACATATACAGGAAATATGTCTGCATTATTAATTGCGGAATATAGAATTTCTCAAATGAAAGAGAAAGGGATATTACCAGAAAAGGGAATGTTTATAACAACAGTAGTTTCATCAGACTTAGCGAAAGCAATTTCTGCAAATTATAAATTAGAGTGTTTTGAAGTTTTAACAGGATTTAAAAACATTGGTGCTATTATGAAAAGAGAAGAAGAAAAAGAAGATGGAGATAAATATGTATTCGGATTTGAGGAGAGTTATGGTTGCTTAATAGGAGACTATGCAAGAGATAAAGACGGTATTGCAGCAGTAATGGCACTATGTGAAGCAGCTTGTTACTATAAAGTAAATAATGAAACTTTATGGGACCAAATGAATAACATTTATAAAAAATACGGATATTATAAAGAAGACCAAGTTTCAATTGTTTTGGAAGGTGCAGAAGGTGCTGAAAAGATAAAAGAAATGATGACAGCTATGAGAAATAAAGATGTTGAAAATATTGGCGATTATAAAGTACTAACTTTCAAGGATATTGAAAAAGATTATATTAAAGACATGATTACAGGTGCAGAAAGCAAAACAGGATTACCAAAATCAAATGTTTTATATTATCAATTGGAGAATAATGCTTGGTGTTGTGTTCGCCCATCTGGAACAGAACCAAAAATTAAATTGTATTTTGGTGTTAAAGGTAATGATGAAGAAGATGCAACAAATAGTTTAGAAAAATTGAAAGATGCAATGGTAAAATTAGTGAAAGAGAATGAACAAATCTGAAAAAATCTTTGATTTTTTCAGTAAATTTGTTCGTGCGCGAAAATTTATGAAATAAATTTTCTGTGCAATGTAGTTATATATATTAGGAAAGTTGTATAACTTTCCTAATATATAAGAAACGGGATAAAGGAGCTACCACTCCAAATCCCGTTTTTATATTTTCCAATCTGGTAGATTTCTTCTTATAGCTCCAAACAAATTAGCCCTAATCATAGGAATATTTTTTTGAAGTGAAAAAATTAATTGTTTCATATCTTCTCTTTTTGAAGTACCGTCCATTGGGCAAACCTTAGGTATAACACTCAAACTATTTTTTCTAACAAATCTTCTTGTTTCTTTTTCAGAAGTATAAATCAAAGGTCTAATTAGAGTAATACCAGATCTATCCATATAGCTAACAGGTGAGAAAGTTCCAATACTTCCAGTATAGAACAAGTTAAGCAAAAAAGTCTCTAAAACATCATCTTCGTTGTGGCCTAGAGCTATTTTGTTACAACCTTCTCGAATAGCTATTGAATTTATAACTCCTCTACGCAAGTTTGCACATAATGAGCATGGATTTTTTTCTTTTCTAATTTCAAAAACAATTTCTTGTGCACGGCTATTTTCTATAAATAATGGTATTTCTAATTTGTTACACATGTCTTGTAAAAGTTTTGTGTCAAAAAATTCAAAGCCGGGGTTGATGCTTATTGCAATTATTTCAAATTTTTTTGGATAAAATCGTTGTAATGTTTTAAAGGCATGTAACATTGTTATTGAGTCTTTTCCTCCGGATAAACATATTGCGATTTTGTCGTTTTCTTCTATCATATGATAGTCTTCTATTGCTTTTCTCATATGGCTTAATATTCTTTGCATGTGATAGTTTCCTCCTTAATTTTTTGATTTTTTACTAATGTTATTAATATTTACTTTGCTTATATTATATCATTACTTGTCAATAGGCTATGATTTAATGAAAAGATTTGTTTTATAAGTTCATTCTCCATTCCCACAAAGCAAATATTTTGAAATGTAACAAAGATGTAATAAAAATTTAAAATCATAAACCTCAAACACTCTGAAATGAGCTGCCCTAGTAAGATAAGAGATTTTTTTTGTAATATAAAAAAATGGTGAAAAATGCATATTGAATAAAAAACAAAAATTAATTAAAATTATAATAAGGTAAATTGGGATAATTGCCTATGAAAAAAATTTAACTAAGTAAAAAGCAAAAATAAATAAAAGACTTAAAAAAATTTAAAAACAAATTATAAATAAAGGGGAAATTAGATTAATGATTAAAGAAAAATTCAAAAAGCTTATTTCAATTTTAATAATAATGTTAATGCTAGTAAATAGTTCATTACTGCTTGTAATATCCATTGCAGTAGAACAAATACAAAACATTATAGATGAAACAAAAATAAATACCATATACGAACTAAATCTAGAAAAATACGTTAACTATAAAATTGGTGATAATATAGGGTTAATGATACAAACAGATTTACAAACAGGAATTGAATATAGTGAAGGACAGGAATACAAACCACTTAACTCAACAGGCATTATTCTAAATACTCCGAAAATTAATGAAGAGTTTCCTAAAAAAGTAGAAGTTCTAGCAAAATCAACAAAAGCAACAAATGGAGATGACAATGGAAAAGATTTTGATTATGCTTATGATGATAAAACTGGAGAAATAAAAATTGTTGCAATAAACAATATTGATGATAATGGAAATATATATTCAGAAAATATATTAAATGCAAGAGATGAATATCAAATTATTATGTATTATAGCTCAAATTGCTATGATGATCAAAATACAAGTAGAACATTAGAATTCTCAGGAAAAGTTCAGTTAAACATAAAAAATGATGATGAAGAGACTAGTGTTCAAAAGGAGATTGCTCAAAATTTTGAGGTTGCTGAAAATATATCTGGTTTGATTTCTATAGACGCAAAAACTAGTGATATTTATAATGGATATATAAATTCAAATGCTAATAATGAAACGAGTTACAGAACAGAATATAATGAGAATATGAAAGTTCAAGTAAGCTACAAAGAGATAGCAGATGAGGTGAAAATAAATACAAAAAATTTATTTATAAACAGCAAAGATGAAGAAAATGAAACACAGGATATTGTTTATAAAAATACAAAAATTAATAAAAATGAAGTTATAAATGAATTAGGTGAAAATGGTTTTTTACAAATTTTAGACAAAGATGGAAATGTTTTAGATGAAATTAATAAAGATACTGAAGCAACTGAGGATGGAACAGTAGAAATTACATATGAAAATGAGCAAACAGAGTTAAATATAAAATTAAGCAAACCAGAAAAAATTGGAGATATTAATATTCAAAATACTAAACAAATTAAGGAAACAATGAAAGATATTGATATTTCTAAAATTACAGAAAAAAATACGATTTCTTGTATAAATAACGAAAAAGAAATTGAACAAGTTGTTGATGAAACTAAAGATAATGGAACAACAAAGCAAGTAGAAGTAGTAAAACAAGTTGAGATTTATAATTTTGAAGATGCAAATACTACGGAAATTAAGAATTCTAAAACAGAGATAAAGATGATAGCAAATAATACAGAGTGGACAAACAATGTACAAAATGATGTTACTTTTATAGCAACAATGGTAACAACAGGACCAGAGCATAGCTTGTTTTCAAATCCGGTAATTGATATAAAATTACCTGCAGAAGTTGAAAAAGTAGTACTTGGAGATATTTCGATATTATATGATGATAATTTGAAAATAGAAAATGCTCAAATTGTAAATGAAAATAATTCTAAAATAATAAGACTAAAAATTGGTGGAACACAAAAGGCATATATTAATAATGAAGTTATAAGTGGAGCAAATATAGTTGTTCCAGCAAGTATTATATTAAAAAAAGATATTGCTTCAACTAATCAAAATATAGAATATTCATATGCAAATTATAGAGAAAATTTAGAAACAGGGAATGAAAACATTCAAGTAGAAATTACATCAGTTGTAAATGAAAGCACAGTAGATGATGTAAAAACAGAAGAAAAAAGTGATAATATAGAGAAAATACAAACAGAAGAAAGCGAAACAGATCAACCTGCAGTAGAAACTAAAAGTATTGATTTAGAAAAAATTTCAGTTGATTTTTCAGCTGAATTAGGAAATTTAACTTTAAGTAAAGGCGAAAATGTTCATGAAAAAGAATATATAAAATACATTGCAAAAGTTAAAAATAATACAGGTGAAGACATTACAAATTTGGAAGTTATTGGAACAGTGCCAGAAGGTACAACATTTGTTAATATAGAAACAAGAGATTTAACTGAGGAAGAAGGCAATTCGGCTATATATGATGAATGCCATATAACAGAAGATGCAACAAAAAAAGAATTTTCTGAAATAATTAATTTAGTTGATGGAGAGGAAAAACAAATTTACTACTATGTAAGAGCAAATGAATTAGCAGAAAAAGAAATCCAAATAGATATTAGTGCAACTGTAAAATTGCAGTCAGGTGACAATGTAAAAGAATGTGCAACAATGAATAATGTAGTTAACAAAGGACCATTAAATGTAGAATTAACTGGTTGGGAAACAATGAGAGGCATTAACATATGGAGCTTTACTGTAAAAGTAACAAATAATCAATTAATTGATGTAAATGATGTAGATGTTA
Source organism: uncultured Clostridia bacterium (assembly GCA_934132805.1). Classification (GTDB taxonomy): domain Bacteria; phylum Bacillota; class Clostridia; order TANB77; family CAG-508; genus CAG-269. The sequence continues at coordinate 40,766 of CAKPAB010000006.1, forward strand.
ACTTATATATAGGTGATAAATTTACATTATCAGCAGAAAATACAGAAGGAGAAGTTACTCAAAACGGAAATATTATAAATTTTAAAATAGACACTATTAAAGCAAATAAGACTGAAACTAGAACAGTGTACTTATATGCTAGAACTTCAGATGAGGAAAAAGACCAAGCAGAGATGTTAGCAAGTGCAAGCCTGAATAATGCAACATATTATTCAAATCCAAGTATACAACTAATAAAAAATGTGGTTTTGAAAATATCTCAATCATCAGAGACTGAAGGAGAAAAAATAAAATATGGACAAACTGTGGAATATGTATATACAATAAAAAACGAATCAAAAATTTCATTTACATGTCCATTTGTTTTAAGAGATTATTTAGATGATAATATGATTGCAACTTCTGTAGAATATGATAATTACTATATTTCAGGTGAAGAGGGAGGATACACAAAAGAGCATATAACTAGAGACTTAACCAAGGTCCAAGAAGATGTTGATGACAGTTCAGTAGATGCAAAAGTTGACTTATGGATGCCAAATAATACTGAAATACAAGTGAAAATTAAAGCAACTCCAGATGTTATTTTTAAAGAAGAAGAAACTTCAAATTATGGTGTTATAACATATACATATAATGAAAAAACATATACTAAAAAAACAAATGTTATAAAAAATATTGTATTACCATACGATTATGATGAGGACCCAAAACCTACTCCAGATCCTGATAATCCGGATAAACCAGATCCAGACAATCCTGATAACCCGGACAAGCCAGATCCAGATAATCCAGATGATAATAAAGAAACATATAGTATTTCAGGTGTTGTGTGGAAAGATGAAAATCAAAATGGCTCAAGAGAAACAGCAGAGCAATTATTGTCAGGAATTACTGTAAAATTATTTAATACAGACACTAATGAAATTGTAGTTATAGATAATAATAAGCAAATTGTTACAACAGGAGAAAATGGAGAATATGCATTTTCTAATGTACCAAAAGGCAATTATATTGTATTATTTGAATATGATACAAGCAAATATAAATTAACAACATATAGAAATAATGGAACAAGTGAAACTACAAATTCAGATGCAATAAATAAAACTGTAAATATTGACGGTGTTGAAAAATTGGTAGGAGTAACAGATACAATAAGTATATCTACACAAAATAAAACTAATATAGATATGGGACTTGTGGAAAATGGAACTTATGATTTAAGTTTAAATAAAACCATAACAAATGTAAAATTAATTTATGGTGAACAAAAAGAAGATTATACTTATGACAATACTAAATTAGCTAAAGTTGAAATTCCAGCTAAAAAAGTTGATAATGCAAAGGTTATTGTTGAATATAAAATTGAAGTTACAAATGAGGGAAATGTAGATGCTATAGTTGAATCTATAATAGATTATAAACCAGATGGGTTTGAATTTGATAAAAGCTTAAATAATGATTGGAACATTGACAAAGATAATAATCTTACAAATGAAACTTTGTTAGGTAGTAAGTTGAAACCAGGTGAAAGTAGGAGTGCTATTTTATATTTGAGTAAAACTCTTTCTAAAGATAATATGGGAACTTTTACAAATTCAGCGGAAATTTTAAAAAGTTCAAATTTGTTGAATTTGAAAGATGTAGATTCAACAGAGGGAAATAAGGATAAATCTGAAGATGATTATTCTGAGGCTCAAATAGTTATATCAGTAAAAACAGGTGCTGTTTTGTATGTTGGTATAATAATAGGTGTTGCATTGTGTATTATAAGTCTAATTGTTTTGGTTAAGACTAAAAAAATTAAATTTGGTAAATTAAAAAGTATGGCTATTAGTTTTCTTTTAATTATTGTTTTAACTTCTACAATAAGTAACGGTGCAGAAACTGTGAAATGTTGGATGTCTAGAATTACATGGAAAGGATATAGTTATAAAGGCACTTATACAATTGCAAGCGATAAGGCGACAATGTATACATATAATTATTACCATCATAAAAGAAATGGAAATAATGATGCAAATACTAATCGTAGAGGAAAATGGGAGATATATTGTTCAGATGGTGGAGATATGGTCGAATTAAAATCTGGAAATACAGTAACAGCAAATGCCTGGACATATACACATTCTACTTCAGATGATTGGACAGAAAATGAAACGTATAATGGGAGTGTGTATATAAGCAAAGGGGAAGTTGCTAGTATAACAAGTTTTGAAACAATGGGATCAAATATATATACAAATGGAAGTTATTATCTTGTTGGTCCATATAAAGCGACATTTAATGGAAGTTTAGTAAGTAGTGGATGCTATGTAAATGGTAAAGACGCTTCTGGCAATGAAAGCAAAATATCAGGAGCAACGTTTGCAAATTCGTTTTATACAGATATTACACCAAGTAGTGGGACACAATTTTATGTAAAAATACCAGTGAGTAGCAATATTGTACAAGTTACATCAATTAGAATACAAAATGTGACAGTAGTAGAAAAGAGTCAAGCATCTTCATATTTAAAACATGAAAAATGGAAAACAAGTCACTCAAATTCACAGATATTACAAAATAATATTGATGAAAGTGGTAGTAAAGTAATTGGTAGTGCAAATTCAAATGATACTAAAACAATATGGCCAAACATTTCTTTAACAGGAAGCTTAAAAATAATCAAAAAAGACAAAGACACAGCAGCAAACTTATCAGGAGCAAAATTCCAAATAACAGGGCCAAACAATTACAACAAGACATTTACAACAGATGCAAATGGAACAATAACAGTAAATAGCTTAGTAGTAGGAACATATACAGTAAAAGAAACAGGAGCACCAAGTGGATATAATGTAAATTTACAAGACACAGGAGATAAGCAACAAACAATACAAATAGTAGGAGGAAAAACAACAGAAAAAACATTTTATAATAGGCAATATGGAAACTTAACTGTAACAAAACATGACCAAGATACAGGAAGTACACAATTAAATGGAATACCATTAAAAGATATTCAATTTAAATTATATGTAATAAAAAATGGACAGAAAGAATATTTACAAAACACATCACCTACAAAATACAGTTATGATGATTTTAATGTAGGAGAATCAAACAAAGCATCAGCAAAAACATTTACAACAAATGCAAATGCACAATTTACGGTAAGTAATTTACCAGTATATACTGGATCAACACAAATAACATATTACGTAGAAGAATATGCATTACCAACAGAACTACAAGAATATTATGACATAAAAACTTCGGCAGATTCTATAAAAATAGTAAATGGAAAAACAACAAATTTAACAGTAAACAATAAACAGCAGTACATTAGAATATCAGGTTATGTATGGGAAGATGTGGCAGATAGTAGCAAAAATACGCTAAAAAATAATTTATATGATACAGGTGAAAATCTTTGTAATGGTATAACAGTAAGGCTAAAAAATAAAAATGGAACTGTTATTGCTACTAAAAATACAGATGCAAAAGGTGCATATACATTTACAAAAGTAAAAATAACAGAATTATCTAATTATTATATTGAGTTTGAATATAATGGACTAAAATATGCAAATGTCACAAAATTGTTAAATAAAGACAATGGATCTAAAGCAATTGAAAATGAAGATGTAAGAACAAACTTTAATAATTCTTTTGCAAGCATAACTGGTGGAAATTCTAAGGAAAGCACAACTACTGGTTATTCAAGAAATACAAATGGAACAGTTACAAACAATTTAACATATACAAATTCAAGATATAGTTCAGAATTGGTACAAAATACAGGATATACTGTAGAAAGCACACAAAACTCAGTAAAAGCACAAAATGGATCTACAGGATCATCAATAAAAGCAAATACAAATGATGCGGGATATTCATTTATATGGAAATCAGGAATAACAGAAATAAAAAATGTGAATTTAGGAATAGCAGAGAGAAATCAACCTAACATGGCAATAGCAACAGACTTAAATAATGTGGATCTTGAAGTTAATGGATATTCACACACATATAATTACAACAAGAGATTTTTATCACAAGGAATAGATATATTCTCAGAAATGCAAAAATGGGGAAAAACAGACTCAGAAAAAACAGAAGAAGAAAGCAAATATCCAAGAACATACACAAGAAGTATATATAAAAATTATGTATACTCATCAGCGGTAGATGGACAAGGAAAATTAGATGATACAAATAAACTACAAGTATATTTAATTTATAAAATTTCAATAAAAAATACATCGTCATTATATATGTCAGCAAATGAAATTGTAAATTACTTTGATGATACTTTAGAGTACGATTCATCATATTATATGGACCAAAATTCAAACCAAATTAGTATAAATTGGACTGCAAAGGCTGACAAAAATGGATATAAGCAAATTAGAACAACAGAAACAAAAGACTTAAAAATCAACCCAGGATCTGAAATTGTGGTATATTTAAAAATGAAGAAAAACACAGTTTTAAATTGGGCAACAAAAAATGAAATAAAAGAAGAAACATACAATGTTTCAGAAATTACATCATATTCAACATATAGCAAAAAGGACAATACATATTCATATTATGCAGGTATAGACCAAAATTCTGCACCTGACAATATAAATGTTGGAACAATAAACACATATGAGGATGATACAGACTCAGCACCAGTGGTAACATTTACATTTGATGAGCCACGAACAATTTCAGGATACGTATTTGAAGATACAACATCAAATTCTTTAAATACAGGAAACGAAAGAAAAGGTGATGGAAAATATAATGCTAGTGAAGACGGATTTGTAACAAATGTAAAAGTTGAGTTGATAAACAGAAGAAATGAAATACCAGCATATATATATCCAAATGCAGTTACTAAATCAAACTTTAATGCAGAACAGGCTGTTTATGAAACAACGCAAGAAGGAAGAGGCTATTACGAATTTGTAGGAATAATTCCGGGTGAATATTATTTGAAATTTACATATAGTGATGGAAGTGTTGTTTATAAAACTAATGGAGTTACTAAAGAAGTAACAACACAGGATTATAAAGCAACAATAATAACTTCAGAAGATATGAAAAATGCTTATGATGGAACAGAATATAGTTTGGTTAAAGATCCTACTTGGTATCAAAATAATAATATTAAAGGATATTCAACAGCAATAGATGATTATGCAAAAAGACAACAAATAAATCAAGCTCTTTCAACCGTAAAGGCAGGGGTAAAAACAGGATATGATAACAAGACTGGAATATATGCAGATTTAAATACAATGGCTGCTAGAACACCTAATATTGATGTTGCTATAGAAAATGTAAATAATGAAGTAACAAATGTTGATGAAAGTAGAACGAGATTATTTGATAATATTAGTTTTGGTATTGTAGAAAGACCTAGACAAAGTTTGACTCTTACAAAACAAATAAGTTATGTTAAATTTATGTTAGCATCAAAAGAAGTTCTTGCAGAAGGAAATCCAAAGGTTGATAAATTGAACTATGTAACATATCCACCAAATGGTATATTGAAAATAGAGGCAGATAATGAAATAATTCAAGGTGCTCAATTGGATGTTGGATATACAATTAATGTTACAAATAATTCTGAGATAGATTATGATACTAGGGCATATTATACTTATGGAATTATAGGAAAAACAGATAAGCCTGTAACATTGACTATAGATACAGTTGTTGATTATATGGATCAAAATTTCCCAGCGGCTTATGAAAATACGGCTTCTGATGGCCAATGGTATTTGGCAACAAATGATGTAATAAGGGGCTTTGTTACAGATGATGTTTATAATTCTGTGAAGGATAGAGCTAATAGGTTGTTGAATAATTGTAAGATTAATTTGGCAATAGGTGAAAGTAAGGATTTGACTAATGTTTTTGTTAGTAAGTTATTATCTAGTTCAGATGATTTGTCTTTTGATAATTATGCTGAGGTTGTTAGTATTACTAATAGTGTTGGTAGATTTTATGGAGGTGAAAAGGATGGAAAATGGATTGATATGACTCCAGGTAATTTGAATGTTTCTAGCAAGGATAAAGCGAATTCGTCTCACGAGTTGGATGATAATGCTGATAGCAGTGAGGGCAGATTGGCGGTTGTTCCTTCAACTGGTGATAATAGAGTGGTTTATTTTGTAGTAGGCATTTCGTGCTTGATGATTATTGCTTGTGGAGCTATATTAATTAAAAAGATAGTTTTATAGTGTAAAAAGAGATAGCGTTGTGCTGTCTCTTTGCAATTATAACAGTTTACTTTTTGTGGAAAATATCTGGTTTATAGGGGGAATGAAGCATTATATATATATTTGATATTGTATCTTGTTCATTACGTTCAAAAAGAAAATCTAATATAAAAAACCGAGCCTCTCTCACTCAAGCCAAAACT